>JBBRUI010000075.1:0-15177 GCA_038247945.1 Bacteroidota bacterium
GAAGGACGACAAGTTCTTCAAGTATTTTGAGAACGACGTTCAGAATCTTCTGCACTCTGCTAAAGTATTCAGGGATCTGATGTCGCCTTCGATGACAAAAGAAGAGAGGGCGCAGAAGATCAAGCTGATCGAGGAACTTGAACACAAAGGGGATGAAATAACTCATCACATTTATTCGGAGTTGGGAGGAACTTTCATAACCCCATTTGACAGAGAGGATATCCATTCGCTGGCATCGAAACTTGATGACATTCTCGACTACATTCAGGGTGCTGCAACGCGCATCGTTCTATACCGGGTGGAGACGATCACCCCGGAGCAGGAACAGCTTGCTGCTATGATTTATGATGCTGTCTCGGAGTTATCGAAGGCAATTCCTCATTTGCGCGACTTTCAGAACGTCGAAAAGATCAGGGAAAATCTTGTGCGCATCAACAGCATCGAGAACGTTGCGGACGATTTGTTTGAACGTGCCATTGCCAACTTATTTGATACGTGCAAGGACCCGATCCTTCTGATCAAGAACAAGGAGCTCCTCGTGAGTCTGGAAACAGCCACAGATAAGTGTGAGGATGCAGCGAACGCGATCGAATCGATCATCGTCAAGAACGCCTGATATGTTGACACTCGTTATCATCATTATCGGACTTGCGCTGCTGTTCGATTTCCTGAATGGGATGAATGATGCGGCCAACTCGATTGCTACAATTGTCTCCACGCGTGTGCTTTCGCCCCGGCTCGCCGTGTTATGGGCGGCCTTTTTCAACTTCGTAGCAGCGTTTGGATTTGGTGTCGGCGTTGCTACAACGATCGGCAAAGGAATAGTCGATGTGGCAGTTGTGAATGAGTACCTGATCTTAAGCGCTTTAATTGGTGCCATAATCTGGACATACTTGTGCACCCATTTCGGTTTGCCGATCAGCGTTTCTCACGCTTTAATCGGAGGGTTGGCTGGTGCTGCCATAGCGAAAGGCGGAGTGGCTGCACTCGTGATGTCCGGCTTGATGAAAGTCTCATTGTTTATTTTTCTCTCGCCGGTTTTCGGACTTGTCCTGGCCTACTTTTTTATGGTCGGCGTTACCTGGTTAACCCGAAAGTCCTTGCCGAACAAGGTTGATCGTATCTTCCGTATTGGTCAGTTGCTGTCTTCCGCCGCATACAGTCTTGGCCACGGGACGAACGATGCACAGAAGACAATGGGCATTATCGCTCTTGTTCTTTACTCTTCCGGTTACCTGGGCGACCATTTCTATGTTCCGGTTTGGGTGATACTCGCTGCGCATGCAGCAATTGGACTTGGCACTTACATGGGAGGATGGAAAGTAGTGCGCACTATGGGGATGAAGCTCACACACCTTCGTCCGATAGGTGGGTTCTGTGCTGAGACTGCGGGTTCGATAATACTTCTCGGTACCGCACTTGCGGGAATTCCTGTGAGCACCACGCATACAATCGCTGGCGCAATCATGGGCGTCGGATCCACGAGACGCTTATCTGCAGTCCGGTGGGGAATTGCAGGTAGAATCGTCTGGGCTTGGGTTTTTACCATCCCTGCAGCCGCCGCAGTTGCCGTAATTACTTTTTATTTGATTGAGAGTATCAGAGTGTTGTTGGGTTAAGTGCCGGCCTATTTTTTCGCTGGTCGTTCCGCACACCGGAGTACCCACTGGATGCGGGCAACGAGTTCTTTGGAAGAAACGAGTTTCGTAAGAAAACCTGAGGGGTCCAGATCGAGCGCCTCGCCATCCATCCCCGGCATATTCACATCGGGTTGGATTGACCAATCCAACGGGGAATTGATACATTTATATGTTCTTTCATTCCGCGATAGCTCAATGGTAGAGCATGCGGCTGTTAACCCGACGGAGTCGGGATGCAGGTTCGAGTCCTGCTCGCGGAGCGGTGAAGCTTCGGGGGAGAACCCCCGAAGCTTTTTCTTTTTATCCTACTTACCAATTCCTTTCATTCTCACCCTCCAATTGATATAATTAGCTAGTGATACTTTAATCCATAATTTATTGTTTGCTGGGCATGTACTCGATTATTGTGTTGATGCTGTTGCTTGTGTTTTCTGCCAAGGCATTGGGGCAGCATTCGTATTCCGATAGTTCACGCCTGAAGGATCCGTCGTATGTGAAGCAGCGTATCCACGAGATCAGCGATCAGGATCTCTGGAATTCTCTTGATCTTTCCCGTCGTGGTTTGGAGAAGGTAGATGGATTTGTAAGGGCAGGAAATTTTCGCGAGGCTGCAACAGGCTGGGCAGCATATTGGAAAGCGAAGAAGCAACCGTCATATCTCTCACAGACGGATCATCTTCTTATTGATACCGAGATGTTAACCGAAGCTCCGGCATTCCGCGAAGCTATGCAGCAATCCCCGGATGAACGCGATACAATCCTTGCGCGTGCCGGGATGATCATGCAGAATATTATCCGCCCGTGGGGAGACTACGTGATCGCGTTTGGTGACAAAGTCGACTTCAACAGGGAAGTCGGCCAGTCGGGCAAGTATGGCTTTCACTACTGGATCTGGTCCCGCCCGCTGATCATGGCGGCCGCACTTACCCGAGATCAGAAGTACACTGCAAAATTTGATCAGCTTTTCAACTCGTGGTACGAACAACGTAATTCCATCACCTCAACAATTCCCGGTCTTGATGTGGTGTACTATGAACTCGGCTTGGGTGTTCGCAACCGGATGTTCATTGAAAATTATCTGTTGCCGAATAAGGAAAGAACCGGCGAGACACACGAACGGATGTTGAAAATTGTTCTCGCGGCGGGACGTTGGCTGTATGAGTTACAACGATGGGAAGGATATCGCCCGGGCAATTGGCAGATACACGGCTCCTACATGCTTGTCCAACTTGCGCTGGTGTTTCCGGAATTCCGTGAATCCTCCGAATGGTTTCGCATAGGTCTGCAACGAATGACGGAACATTTGGAAAAGGATTTCTTTTCAGACGGCGGTCACTCGGAACGCTGTCCACGCAATTACACGCAGGCGACCTACCTCAGTTTCCGCAACCTGCATTATCTCCTGGGCGCGTACAAAGTCCGCAAGGACATTAAGGAGCAGATCGGCTCTTCGATCGGACGGACGATCGATTGGTGGATTACGATGCTTGCGCCGACAGGTGAAATACCGGCGATCAATGACAGTCACCGCGGACTCTTTCCCATAAAGATTTTACGCGACGGCGCGGAATCTTTTGGAAAGCCGGTTGTGTACTCAGTGCTCAGGAATTTGTTCGGAGAGAAAAGGCGAGGGAGTGAATCGTTGCCACGATACACTTCGCGTCATATGCCGGCGTCGGGGTTTTCCGTCATGCGCACAGATTGGACCCCGGACGCATTGTACATGACGGTGAATTACGGACCCGAAGCAGGGTTCCATTCGCACTTTGATCTTCTCGATTTCGAATTGTACGCCTTCGGAAAGCCGCTGGCAATCGATGCAGGCCTCGGGCTTACGTATGACGATCCGCTCTACAATCCCTGGTACCGGTCGTCGAAGGCACACAACATGGTCGCCGTCAACGACAGTAATATTGAACGAGTGGGAATTCAGGGAGAGAACATCAAATGGAGTTCGACCCGCTCGCTTGATTACTACGCGGGGGAACATCGCGGCTACCGGCGCTTCGGGGTTCAGCACCGGCGACATATCGCGTTCGTGAAGCCTTCGTACTGGTTCATTCTCGACGATCTCACGTGCTCGCGTCAAGGCGATACACTTTCCTGGTATTTCCATTCCCCTGAAACGCTTGTTTCTTCCGGCTCCGGATTTGTCAGCACCTCAGCGCCCGGCATTCGCGTTCTGCCGGTCGGACAAGATTTCACAACAAGATCAGGAAGAGGAATGGCGGCGAGCACCAAGGAACTCATTCCCGGTAAAGTGGAGGAGATCGGGTGGATCAGGTTTGATCAGGCAAGCGTCAAAGATTCTGTCCATCAGTTTTCTATTCTGCTTGCACCTTTCCGCAAGCAAGAAGAGAAACGTTCAGCAGAGAAAATTTCAGACCGGCATTATGTTGTGAAGTCCACAGCCTCAACCGACCACCTTTACTTTACGAATGGCAAATATGCGGACGGGACAATTGAAACGGACGGAACCTTTGTGCTGATGAGGTTGCGGAGTGATGGAGTGACAACGTATGCGGTTGTGGATGGAACCTATCTGAACTACAAAGGAAAAAAAATCTGGAAGTCCGCAGCAACCGCCTCTGCCGAAGGAGAAGCTTCATTCTGAAAACACCTGTCTCCAGAATTGCGGATACTGTTCCCACTTCATAAAATTTATTCCCCAATGCGGACTTGCGCCGGTCGTCCAGCACGTTACGCGACCTGATTTGTACGAGCGCGATGCAAGCAGCGGATACCACTCACCATGGTTTTGAATCTCCACAACAGCGTCGCAGCCCTCTCTGAGTTTCGTTTCATTGAATCCAAGAAGCGGCGGCAGCGTTGACCAGTCGATGCCCTTGGTCATTGAATGAGTTGGCATTAAACATCGGACTTCGAATCCCGCCGTTGACTCAATGAGATCGTCGTGTTGCAGGCAAACGACAGGCAGAGCATCGTGCAATCTCGATCGACCCCATCCGCCTTTTCCCAGTTCACCGCCGAAGCTGTACCATCCGCCGTTCATATGAAAATGTCCGCCGCTTGCGATCCAGTCGAGAAGAATATCAAAGCGGTCGGGGAATGTAACCGGCTTGTCTCCCCATGCGCTGCGCTTGAAAAAATCCGGGTGCAGCATCAGGCACTTCGTTTCCACATCGGCAAAGACAATTGTGGTTGCCCACCGGAGCCGTTCATCGAATTCTTCCGGCGACATGTGGTACAATTCCCACGATGGCTGCGAGATCACCTCGCAGTCGGGAATTGTGCGTAACGCATCGACGAACGGTTTGGCGTAGTTCAGCATCTCCACATCTTTCTTTTCCGATTTGAACGGAGACTCGATGTACGTTTGCCCGAGTTGTATGCACCAGTTCCCGACGTGCCAGATGTGGAGAGGTCCCGACGTGTGCATAGGAGTTCCGATATTTATTTGAGGGGATTGTTTCACGAGCGGTAAACGTACACTGAAGATGTAGAAATTCTGATCTGCGAGCAACTGCTGTACTTGAATCTCACGCAAAGCCGCTCTACGAGTCGTAGACAGAGGGGCAAAGGCAGGTTTGAAGTAGATTTTTTCGATTACATGCAGTCACATGTCCGATGAATTCTCAACAATGACTAAAGAAATGTAATGATCCATCTTCTTTTTTTCCTTGGCGTTCTTTGCGACTTTGCGTGAGACTCTCTGTTGTCAATCAGGCAGTTCGGGCAGTTGACTTTGCGGCAACGGATACGTAATCTTGAACAAGATGAAATACCTCATAGTTCTTCTGATCGCCCTCAGTCTCAATTGCCAACATCAACCTATGAACCCCTATTATTCGCGTACCGACACGACTGAACTGAACCTCCCGGACTCTGAATGGAAAAAAATCCTGCCTGATTCCATCTATGCTGTGGCTCGGGGGAAAGGAACAGAGCAGGAGTTTACCGGCAAGTATTGGAACTATGAAGGCCTCGGGACTTACTACTGCGTAGCGTGCGGCAATGCGTTGTTCCGCTCGGACGCCAAGTTTGCAAGCAGTTGCGGCTGGCCCAGCTTCTTTGAAACGCTAAGAAAGGACGGCGTCAAATACCGGCCTGACACTTCGTATGGAATGAACCGCACTGAGGTACTCTGCGGACGGTGCGGCGCTCATCTCGGACATTTGTTTGATGATGGTCCGCCGCCAACAGGTAAACGATTTTGCATGAACTCGATCGTCCTGGATTTCGAACCTGATAAACGTTAGAGGTGGTTTGTGTTTCACGAATTCGCCGGAAAAGTAACTTCTGAAATCTCCCGTGTGCTGGATGACGTTGAAGAACAAAAAGTCATGGAACTGGTTCAATCCATTCTCGAAGCGCAACATATTGTTCTGTGCGGGGCGGGCAGGGTGGGGTTGGCCTGCAAAGGGTTTGCGATGCGCCTGGGCCACCTGGGGAAAACCGCATTCACAATCGGAGATTCAACTATTCCGTCGGTTGGCAAAGGAGACCTGGTGATTGTAGGCTCGAGTTCCGGCGAAACGCAAACAGTGTACGACGTCGCTGCGCTGGGAAAGAAAAAAGGGACGCATGTTGTTCTGATTACCGCCAGCCCGGATTCAAGAATGGGAACATTAGCCGACTCTGTTGTTGTGCTTCACGCACCCACCAAGTTCGGTCACCGGCAGGGCGATGATTCGATTCAACCAATGGCGACACTGTTTGAACAATGCCTTCAAATCGTATTTGATATCGTTGTGCTTATCCTTATGGAGAAAACCCGCCAAAGCCCTGACGAGCTGTGGGCACGCCACACAAATTTGGATTAGTCGGAAGGCGAGCTAATCTCCCGTAAAGCCGAAGCACTGTGTTTATAGAAACCCGGTTGAAAAGCCCCGATAAAAGAAAACCACCAAGACTCCAAGGCTCCAAGGCTCCAAGCTTTTTGAAATATGTATCACGAGGCGCTTTTTCCCAAATGAAGACTTGGCGTCTTGGTGCCTTGGCGGTAAGTTTTCTACGATGGGTTTCCGTCCACGTCTCTATGCTAAGTATTGTCTATCTGCCCAGACAACGAAACAATTCACAGTCAAAATCCCGGAGGAAATATGTTCCGTCAAATAGCGCTGATGGTTTCGGTCATCATGATGTATTCTGCAGTCATGACAGGTGAGAAGCAGATCTCTTCTGCCGAAGAAAAGTTCATCAAGAATGTTTCGCAAGGCGGAATGATGAAAGTGGAGTTGGGAAAGTTCGCAGTAAGGTGGGGGTTCAGTAAAGAGGTCAAACAATTGGGGAAGATGTTAGTGAAGGATCATACCGCGTTAAACAAGGAAGTCGCAAAACTTGCATCGAAGAAAAAAATTCAGCTGGCCAAACAGTTGGATGAAGACCACAAGGAAGGATTCGACAAGGTAGCCGGATTTGCCGGAAGGGAGTTTGACGAGGAATATGTTGAGGCGATGATCGACGCCCATGAATCGGAAATCAAGGACTTCGAAGACATGGCGGAGGATGCTGAGGACCCGCAGGTAAAGCAGTTTGCAATCAAAACACTGCCAACGGTCAGGAAGCATCTTGAGCAGGTGGAAAATCTGAAACGGAAAATGAAGGAGATGGAGGATTGATGGATTTTTCTGTTGTCCGATTTGTCGACCCGGCTGTTCCTGCCGTAATTCCAAAACAATTACTGCTACTCGTATTACTCCTTTTAAGATGTCACGTGTGGGTAGTGTCTCAGTTTACGAACCGCGGTCATTCCGTCCCGACAAGTCGGGATGTTCGGAATCTGAACTGGCAAAAATATGATTGGATGCTGAATAAGAGCATTTCAGCATGACATGTTTCGCGATGAGCGCCGTACTGATTTTGAAACTGAGACACTACCCACGTGTGTGAAGCGTTGCGCGTCCATGTTGAATAGCTTATTTTTTAGATGAAGGAAATCTGATACGCCATGTCCTTACCAAAAATATTTCTCTCTATTGCCTTATTGATCTTTGCCTGCAAAGAGAACATGGCAGAGCCCGCCCAAAGCGTTGATCTTTTTATCGGGGAGACCCCGATCAAAGTTAACTGCTACAAGACGGGGCAATCGACAAAGATTGTGTATTTCAACATGCACGATGACGAAAATACGGCGGTCGATGCAATCAGAACATTCCTTGAGACCCACGACGGCTACTTTGTTGAGCTGAAAGCTCAGGGCGACCGGTTCGTAGGCTTTCGACTGAATCAGGCGGAATATAAATTTGATCCGAACAGAATATTTACCGAAGCGGGGATAGAAAAGTCAAAAGCGCCTGTACGTGCATTAAGACAGTTCGTTGATACGCTTTTCACATTCCTGTTCGTGAAGGATGTGAGGACGGTTGTGGCGTTGCATAACAACTCGGAGGGATCGTTCTCCGCCCAAAGTTATACTGCCGGCGAGCCGTTGGAGAAGAATGTGGCGGAGTATAACATCAACCCGAATTTGGACGCGGATGATTTCTACTATGTGACCGAACAATGGATGTTCACGGCTCTTAAATCACGGAATGAGAATGTCGTCCTGCAGAATACCGACACGGTGCAAGATGACGGCTCGCTCTCGGTTTATTGCGGTCAGAATTCTATTTCGTATATCAACATCGAAGCACAGCACGATCACGTTGAGGAACAAATACGGATGATCACTCTCTTGCACAACATCCTGTTAGAAAATAAAAACGGGCAGTAGCGATAATCTGCCACTGCCCGAAAGCGAACTATCGGGATCTAAGAAAGTACCAAATGAAGAACCAGCCGTATGACCGGGCTTGCCAATTCAAACACTAAGAAACCGAATAACAAACCCAAAAGACTTACGATAACAATGTTGAGTGTCCGGCGTTGGAATTTCATTGCCCGTGTGTTACAGGCGTGGCACCGATAGTAATGGATCGGCAGAATAGAATGGAGAACCTTCTCGTACGTGGTCCTGGTTTTGGACCGGTACACCCGCGAGCTGGCACAAGAGGAACATTTCATCGGAGATGAGTCGAAAATTTGGTGAGAGGAAGTTGTGTTGCGAATCTAAAAGATACTATCATCATTTGCAATGTCTGTTCTGGAATATTTACGAAAATAATGAGTAGATGCGATTGAATGTATCTTGACTTTTTAATCCTTTAAACATATCATTATTGGTGCAGGAGATAATATCGTCAACATTCTGCATAAAGGCGCGATGTAGAGTGTTGTCCGCATGTAATGAACACTGATTTATAAGTAACCGAGAGCGCTCATGCCATCACCCATACGAAACAAGTTTCGTCGATTCATCTCTTTTCCCTCCATCGCACGTCGGTTTAAATTATTCTACGCAAAGAATTTGTCCCACATGTTGATGCTGTGGACCCGAAGGCTACTGTCCGTCGAACAGTCTTTGTCCCAGAACGGCCGGAAGTTTCTGGTCGAGAATGGCCCTCGCCGCGCCACCAATGTCATAATCGGCTCTGATTGCCTGGTACGTCCACACGTCTGTATCGAAGATTCCGAAGCTCAACTGCGGGTTTCCGTCGCGGGGCTGGCCAATGCTTCCCACGTTGATCAGAAACCGCATTCCTTTTTTGAATATAAATGTCTTGAGATTTTCACTGCACACAGAAGGAATATGCGTGTGCCCGATAAAACAGAGTTGCGTCTGAAAGGCTGCGAACTGCTTTTCGGCGCTTTGTAACGATTGAACGTACTCCCATTCGTGGGGAGCGGAAGGGCTCGCATGAACGAACGTAAGAAGTTCCGTTTGAGCTGTATAGGGGAGTGAGTCCAGATAACTAAGATGTTCAGGGGTAAGAGTCCGGTTCGTCCACTCCGCAGCCACCCTGCCCGGTTTTGTAAAATGGCGGGCAAACGAAGGATCCACAGCAGCAAGGTCGTGATTGCCAAGAACACAGGCCACCGAACGTTCACGCACAAGAGCAACACACTCATTCGGATTTGCACCATAGCCCACGATGTCGCCCAGGCAATAGACTTGATCGATCCGCGAACGATCGATGATGGAAATCGCTTTTGTGAGTGCTTGATAGTTTGAGTGGATATCGGAGATGATTGCGATGCGCATGGCTTCTAAGTAATCCATCTCGAAAGCAAAAGTCAATACCGGAGAAATAAAAACACCATTGGAAAATTTCAATCTGAATACAAACGGCGATGCACAGGCGGAGGTACCGCGTGAATCGCATTTTCAAGAGTACCTCTCTATCATACTCCGCGGCAAGTGGATCATTCTCGCCTCTCTGGTTCTGGTTACGGGCGCAACTGCATTCTTTACATTCAAGACCAAACCGATCTTCGAAGCGAATTCGATGGTGCTGATCGACATGAAAGGGAAGCAGGGAAGTTTACCCTTTTTCGATCTCACCGGTGCTGCGACCAATAACAAGATTACAAACGAGCTGGAGATTCTGAAATCGCGCTCCATGGCAGAGGCGGTTTCGCAGGCATTGCTGAATAAGATTACCCTGGATGGCCCCGGCTCTTCCATGATCCCCATTCTCCAGAAGATTGTGGACGATGTTGCTCAGTCGACGCTCGATACGTTACCGGAAGTTACCCGCCGTCTGCTCAAAGTCGTGGCCTTCGCCCCGATACGCGAATCGGATATTATCAGGATTACGGCAAAAAGTACGAACCCGGAAGAAGCCGCGCTGCTAGCGAATATGTACACGAAGTCGTATGCTGAACGCAACCTGAATGCGAGCCGGACACGCTCTCGTGCTGTGCGGGAATTTTTGCAGGACCAACTTTCCTTAAAGAGAACGGCGCTCGATAGTTCAGAAACTTCTCTGCAAGGGTATATGCGCACCGCAGGGATGGTGTCACTGGATGGCCAATCAAACAAAGTTGTTCAGCAGCTCTCCGCACTTGAGGCAACACGTGACGGTATAGAAGTAGAAATCCGGTCGCGCACGAAAACTCTTGCCTCATATCGGGATGAGCTCATCAAGCAGGAACCAAGCGTTGCAAAAACCATGGGTGAATCAAGTGATGCATATATAAAATTGTTGCAGGAAAAAATGGCAGCACTGGAAGTGCAGCGCGATGTTGTTATCGCGCAAAATCCCACTCTCTCCGGCCAGTCAATCTACTCTGAAAAAATCAGGGATATCGATGCGCAGATCGCGTCCCTGAAGAAGAACCTCCAAAGTAAAACGCAAAACTTCCTCAAATCCATTTCACCGGGTGACGGGCTGGGTGGAACCGGCGCATTCCTTGGACAAATAAAGCAGAAGATTATAGAGCAACAAATCGAGCTGGAAGGCCTCGCTGCCCGAAAACGAGCGTTGGCCACGGTGATTGCAGAGTATGACATCCAATTCAACCAGATACCCGAGAAGAGTATTGAGCTTGCAAAGTTGCAACGGGCACGGCTGAGCAATGAGAAATTGTATCTTCTTGTTGAAGAGAAATATAACGAAGCGGCCATTACGGAGAAGTCCGAGTTCGGCTATGTTGATATTGTTGATCCCGCGATTGTGCCGAATCTGCCCGTGAGCCCGAACGTACGTGTCAACCTCATGCTTGGTGCACTCATCGGCCTTGCGCTTGGTATCGCCATCGTGTTGCTCCGGTCATATCTGGATGTGCGCGTGCGAACGCCTGAAGATTTAAAGCGGTTTGGTTTTGTTCCTCTCTCTGCCATCAACCAGATGAACGATGAGTTGCAGGCCGAAAAGATGAACGTGGATAGCAACGGTAATGGAATTCACCGGGACAGTGAGTTCGATAAGCACCTCGTGTCTCATTTTAATCCTCTTTCACCCCTTGCAGAATCCTTCCGGCGGTTGCGAACAAGCGTCCTCTATGCGCAAATGGATTCACCACTCAAGAGCTTCCTGATTACGAGCGCAAACCCATCGGAAGGAAAATCGACACTTATTGCCAATCTGGCGATTGCGTTCGCTCAGGCCGAGAAAAGAGTTTTGTTGGTGGATGCGGATATGCGCCGTCCGACTATTCATACACAGTTCGGCATTAACAAGAATCCGGGGCTCACCGATTTGTTCGTGGGGACATCCACGTTCGATGAAATCGTCAACAAAAATGTTGTCGATAATCTCGACATTCTCTGCTGCGGCACAACACCGCCCAACCCTGCGGAACTCCTCGGGTCGAAACGGATGCAGGAGTTCATTCAGCAGATGGCCATCAAGTATGATCTTGTGATGTTCGACTCGCCTCCTCTTCTTGCTGTGACGGATGCAGCAATTCTCTCGACGTGTGTTGACGGTGTTGTGCTTGTTGTTTCCGCGGGCTCGACGAGAGCGGCTGCTATTTATCGTGCGACGGAGTTTCTTGCTTCCGTTGGAGGGAAAGTGCTGGGCATGGTATTGAACAACTTCGATGTCAAGAAAGCGTACGGTGGTTATTACGGTAGCTACCGCTACGGATATTACGGATACGGCTACGGGTACTACCATTCCGGGACGGACAGCAAAGGCAAGCAGCCCAAAAAGGGAAGTGAAGTTGAGGGAAAAAGTTGACTTTGAACTGAGCGTTTACGGCACACCACGCCTGCGTGCCGTAACGTGCCTACGCACCGAAGTGCTTTGGCACGCAGGGGGCAACGCTTCGGCGTGCAGGCCCGGAGGTTGCAGAGAACCCGGAGAAAAACATTTGGGAGACTAACCCGTTGTCTCTCTCTTCGTGGTCTCCACCTTCTCTCTGTTCTCTGTGGTAAGCATTTTCAACCAAAGAGGGTTGTCGGATGAGGGATGATTTCCAAACAAGACGATATCACACACATAAATTATCAGAACACATGAGACCTGCACAAACAACTTACATCATTATTCTCTTTCTCATGTTGAGTAACGCAACTTCGTTTTCCCAGGTGGATCGAAGCAGCCTGCTCTCCGCCACGTCCGTCGCAACGACCACCTCCAACTATTACTTTGCGAAACCGAACGAGCTGACGATTATCGTGAACGTGATTGGTTTCGTCCAGAAACCCGGGCGCTACGAAATCTCCAGCACGATCGATCTGATCAACCTCCTGGCGCTCGCCGGCGGACCCACGCCTGACGGGGCAATGAACGACGTAAAAATTACGCGACTGGCAACTGTCGGCTCCCGGTACGAGCGCAAAGAATTCGAAATCAATCTCGACAAGCTCAGTACCCTCAGTGCTGCCGAGCTGGCGTTGCAGCCCGGCGATATCATCCAGGTGGAGCGGACAGGCTGGTCGACATTCCGCGATGTGTTCGGTGTTGTTGTGTCTGCCGCCATCCTCACTACGGCAATTGCTCAGGTCATCTCGCTTACGAGCAAATAACATGGTTTCTGTCCGATGATGAGAACTTTTCACGATCAACAATGGGACCGGCCCGCCTCGTGGTATGCGCTCGCAATGCGCTCCCGTTTTGAAAAAAAGGCTGACCTTGATTTGCGAAGCAGAGGAATCGAGAGCTTCCTCCCGCTGGTTGAAGAAGTCCATATGTGGAGCGATCGGAAGAAAAAGGTTCTGGAACCGTTGTTCCGCGGGTATGTGTTTGTTAAGACAGACCTGCGAGACAAGGCGCAAATTCTGCAGACGGATGGAGTTGTGCGGTTTGTAGGTGTGCACCAATATCCTTCGCCAATTCCGAACGAGCAGATAAACTGGATTCGCATTCTCGCACATTCGCCTGAAGCGATCAGACGGGAAAATTTTGTAGATGTTGGCGATACTGTGCGGGTGATAGCGGGGCCTTTCCTGGGTGTGGAAGGAATCGTCATGAAGACGAAAGATTCGACCCGCGTTGTTATCTCCCTCGTTTCCATCGCGCAGTCTGTATCGGTGGAGGTCGAACCCGAGTTTCTGGAAAAACTCGGCGTACCAAAAGAAATGCTGGTCTCTTCCATGTAGAAATTACGACATCATCAGCTCTTTACGGATGATGTGTCTTGGCGCCGAGCCAATTTTTTTTATACGCTGCCCTGTACGTCTCAAAAAAGCAAATGGGACTGAAAGGGCGGAGCTTGGTTAAGAACCTAATTGTCAATTGTCAATTGGCAATTGACCATTGTTAACTCAAAGAGAACGAATGGCAAAAGGCGTGGGTGAGTACTTTGGCGGAGATGATGCAAACTCACGTCCATAGAAACTCACCCCAGCCCTCTCCCCGCCTTTGGCGGATCTTCGACTTGAGAAGAGAGGGTGAAATAGAATCAATGATTTTTTCCCTTCATCTGACGCGTGCGAAACCGACGGCTGGCGGGTAGGCCTGTCAATCCAAGCTTTGTAATTTCGACGCTGTTAACTTTGGGTAATCCTTGCGTATCGAAATTACACTTATACCCCGACTGGTTAAACAAAGATAGTGTGTTTCGGTTTCGCACAGTTCTTTGGTTACTTTCTTCTAAAGAAAGTAACGACAAAGAAATCATCGAATTGGTAAACTGTTTATGGATCTCAGCGGCCGGGCTCTTCGACGCTTGCTTCACGATCTGAACGATCGGTGCTCGAACATCTCAACCTCAACCTAAGCAGCGTGATGAAAAACTCTTTAGCTGGTCCTTGCGAGTTTCTTTACCACGCCAACAGCAGGCGTGGATATTTGAGCAAATGACGTATGCATCTTATTGTCATTCTGAACGGAGTGAAGAATCCAGAACTAAGCCACTCCCAAGTACGATCAGGATTCTGGATTCTTCGGCTCTGAAATGCGAGCCTCCCTACGGGTCGTAGACAGAATGACAAATTCAAGGGCACGTCATTAGCAGGCGCTTTCTGCCGACCTACGGTCTCGTAGAGAAGCAATCCCTTTTTGCTGTACGGATTCGAGATTGAGATTGCCTGCCTGTCGGCAGACAGGCTTCGCTTCGCTCGCAATGACTATTTCGCTCAGTTTTTCAGCAGCCTGCTAGGTTTTAAGCCTTACATCTACAATTTCCGATGACACACAAAGATACTCTTCTAAATAAAATAAACTCGAAGGCCGCAATCGTCGGCGTTGTCGGCCTCGGTTACGTCGGCCTGCCGCTACTTCTTTGCTTCGTCGAGAAAGGGTTCAAAGCAATTGGCTTTGATATCGACCTGAAGAAAAGCGATGCGCTGAACAGCGGAACCTCGTACATCAAACACATTCCCCATGAACGCATCAACAAAGCGCACAAGTCAGGCCGCATGCAGGCGACCGCAGATTTCCGCAAGGTCGCAGAGTGCGATGCGATTCTGATTGCAGTCCCCACGCCTTTGAACAAAAACCGCGAACCGGACATGTCATTTATTGTTTCCACGGCGGAGGCGCTTGCGCCGTACGTGCGTTCCGGACAATTATTTGTTCTCGAGTCGACGACGTATCCCGGGACTACCGATGAAGAACTGCTTCCTCGCGTAGAATCCCGAGGTTTGAAGGTCGGAAAAGATATTTTTCTAGTCTTTTCTCCTGAACGCGAAGATCCAGGTAATCCCGACTTCACGACCCGCACCATCCCGAAGATTTGTGGAGGTCATACGCCGGCATGTCTCGAGGTCGGGCTTTCACTCTATGGCCAGGTGATCGACAGAGTCGTGCCGGTCAGCTCCACGCGCGCAGCAGAATTGACCAAATTGCTCGAGAACATACACAGA
>JBBRUI010000076.1:0-15096 GCA_038247945.1 Bacteroidota bacterium
ATAGGAAATACGGTAAGAGAGAGTTTTCGGCTGCTGCTGAGAGAGGCGATTGGGTCGTAGGCTCCGGTTCATTGATACAGTCCTTTACACCATGCGGCGCGCAACTTCACGAAGAGCATCCTTGGTTAGAAACTTCTGGACGAGAGGGAAAAGAATATGGTTTTCTTTGTGTATATGGTTGACGAACAGTTGGACAATGCGTTTTGCGGTCACGAAGAGATCATTTGCCGCCTTTGTGTCTGTGCGAGCCTTGGCCACCTTATTCACCGCAGTGCGAAGCCGCCGAAACTCCTTCTTAAGGATCTTGTGATCCTGCCGCATTAATTGTGTGGGGCCCTCAACGTATCGTTCCAGGACCGGAAAGAGAGCATCCTCCTCACTTTTGTTGTGGACGCTAACTTCTTCCTCGATGAACTCCAGCGCAAGCAGTACCTTTGCATATGCGTCTTCAGAAAAGCCGTTTTCTGCAATTGAGCGCGTGGCTTTGTTGAGCATCGCAAGCTTGAGTAACGCGCTATCGTGCTCTTGCATGAGCTGCGCAATTGGATCAATATGCCGTTTGTCCATCGAATGAGACACGTTACACTTCCGTTGCAGACGTGTATTTCATAGTGCCATCTACGAACGGCTCGAGCCTGCTCAAGAGTTCCTGGGTCTGCGAATCCTGCGAGTCGTCAAGGGCATCGAAATCTTCTTCGCTGTTGAAAATATACACCTCCGTGAACTGATTCTTTTTGCCTTTAACCTCGAAGACGGTGTAATTGTTCTTCCCAACATTCACGACGTGGCTCTTGATCTCGGTTATGAGTGTCAAGTAGTTGTTGCGTTGTTCAGGCTTAATTGTGTACGAAATTGTAAATAAGACTCTTGGCATTTTGTTCCTTTCTGTTGACATGATGATTGGGTAATAATTCTAAAAACCGGCTGCCCGGACTTCTTCCTCGTTCATTCCATAATAATGGGCGATTTCATGGATCAACACGCGCCGGATTCTTTCATAAACCTCTGTAGCACTTTCAGCACCTCGTTCAATGTTCTTCTTGTACAATGAAATCTGATCCGGCACCGCCGGCGACATACCGTACCATCCTCCCCGTTTGTTAAGCGGGATACCTTCATACAGCCCGAGAAGGATATTGGGTGACCGGATTCCCATTTTTGTCAGCGTCTCGCGCCCCGGCTCGTCATCAACTACAATCCGAACGTTTTCCATATTCTCCTGAAACCGTTCAGGAAGTGAATCAAATATTTCTTGTGCCAGATTTTCGAACTCTTCTTTTGAGTACGCCATCAAGTCTTAATAAAATGTAAAGCTGTTGCCAGGGCAACAAATAAGCAAATGAAGACCAACCCCACAGAAAACAATTTCGCTTTTGGAAATGCATTTGCCGCCATCGTTCCGTAGATGAAAAGAAAGATCACCCATATGCCGGAAAGCGCCTTGAGACTCAGAAGCACGGTGTACTCAATCGGGCGTATTGTCATCGGTGGCGGATTTGTTCCGAAGAAATCCGAACCAAATACTGCAATCTCGATCGGGACAAGAAATACGAGTGAAAAAACCAGAGGAACTGTTCCATATGCTAATGCTGCGAACAGGTTCTTCAAGCTGGGGTTTCCGCCTAAACCTTTCGACACGACCCGGACGATAGATGCAAGCCCCATAACAAAGCCTATTCCCACCAGAGGTCCGGCCAAAAAGGCAACCCCTACTATCGGCAAAAGGCTTTGAAGTCTATCCGCAATGTTCTTGTACCAGGCAACGTAAAAAACCAGTGTAATACCGGCCAGAGAACTGAGAACCAAAGAATAATTCTTATGCTTTGCCAGTACAATCCTACGGAATGTCTTGCCGGGAGATTCGATCAGGCCCCAAATTGTTTCGAAGAGGTTAAGCGCATCTACTCTTCCTTGTATGAAACTACGGCACGATGAACATAACGTGTGCAGATCATCGTTTTCCTGGCCACAGACACTGCAAGTAATCATTTCTCGATGAAGTACTCTTCAGTCGTTCCTTCAACCACTCCCGCAAAACCATTGAGATCAATTGTTTAAATATTACCGAAATAACGTTTCTTTAGCAACGGAATTCTAAGGCTCCTTTTTCAGGACTTCAAAGTCTGCCCGCTGATTCACCGGCAGAAACTTCACTGTTGAATGTGCATCCTTTAAAAAATCGGCGTGTTGGAATTGCGGAGGCGTAACTTACCTGAAAGCTGAATCCTCCCCTCCTGTTTTGTCATTATCCGAAATTCTTCTATCTTGTTCGTGCAAAGTCTCGGGAGAAAGTGATGGGATTGTTTCAAAAAAATCTTCGCCCTGCCGATCTCGGTATTTTCATTTACGAGCGGCTTCGGAAAGGAATGCAGTCAAGCGATGATTATTCTATGGCCAACCTGCTTTCAGGCCTGGAGATTGCGAAAGGCAAATTAGATGAGCAGCATGTTGGTGAGATTATGATTGGGCTGCTGTTTGGAGCAACACTTGCAATCGAAAGCGGCGCAAGCGTCCCGGCGGCACAACAGGTTGTATCGTCGATGAAAGCTGAATTCCTGAACCATTTGCATGAACAGGGCGCAACCCCGATCCAAAAAGCTGAATGGGAAGCTGTGCTCGCGGACCGATTCCTCACATACCGGAAATGTCTGGAAGGTTATTCGGGGTTCGAGCCACCGTGGAGACTGGGGCGGGCATTTTTCTGGAACATCATCGGGAAGGAAATACACATCGCGATGTCCGTCAAGGTTTGCACTTTGTATTTGCTTGCAGCGAAAAATATGAGCACAGAACTTTTACAGGAACTCGGCCCACGTCTTCACATGGAACCACAACTTTAAAACTTCAGACTCAGCCATTCGCCCCCTTCATTGAGATCCTCTTCAAGGCTTCAATAACTCCTGTCAGATGTTTTCCGATCAGAACCTCGTGATGAATCACTGCCCGGATCGCTCCACTCTTATCAATCACGTAGGTAACGCGCTTAGTACCGTGTACCAAACCCAGAAAACGCGAAGCAGTTCCGTACGCACGCGTAATTGATTTGTCCGTATCGCTCACCAATGGAAACGGAAGACCATGCTGCCTGATAAACGCCTGATGAGAATCTTCGTTATCAGCACTCACTCCCAATAGAACAGCATCATAGTTCTGAAGTTCCTGATAGTTGTCCCTGAAAGAGCAAACTTCTGCCGTGCAGCCCGAAGTGAAATCCTTCGGATAGAAGAACAGCACAACGTTTTTCTTTCCCTGATAATCCTTCAACGATATTGTCTCTCCCGTTGAAAGAGTCGTGGTAAAATCCGGCGCGATGTCGCCTTCTTCCAGTAGTCCGCGGGAGTTAAACAAAAACAGAATGCCTCCCGCGAGGATCAAGGCAAGACAAATCAGAAAGAATTTTTGGGGGATGGACATTAGAGTGGAGTGTACAGGTCAGGCTGAGCTGGCAGCGAAGCCTCATTCAGAATCGTATTGAATGAGGGAAAAGATGTCGTATGAGCCGAGGCGGGCGCGTGCGTTTAAAAATGAAAGCTCAATAAGAAATGCGAGTCCTACAATATCACCGCCTAATCGTTCAACCAGTTTCGCCGTCGCAAGAACCGTCCCGCCGGTTGCGAGAAGATCATCTACCACCAATATTCTTTCGCCTTTCATAATTGCATCGATGTGCACCTCCACTGAATCCGTGCCGTACTCGAGAGCATATTCTTCTTTCAATGTCTCTGCAGGCAGCTTCTTTGGTTTTCGAACCGGCACGAAGCCTGCCCCCAGCTTGTACGCTAACGGGGCTCCAAAAATAAATCCCCGCGATTCAATTCCAACTACCTTCTCAATGCGCTCCGACTGATATCGGGCATAGAAAGTATCGATAGAACGGCTAAACGCTTTGGGGTCTTTAAGCAGCGTCGTAATATCACGAAAGACAATTCCCTTTTTCGGAAAATCGGGAACATTGCGAATTGATTCGTGAAGTCCGGTGATCATAATATTACCAGGTCATCTTTTCTTTGTTGAGGAATGCTGCTATGCCCGCCTTACAATCCGGCGTCATACGTGCAGCAGCGTTCATATTCGCTGCAAAGTCCAGCGAATCCATAAGGTTCAAGCCGTGCAATTTTGAAAGCATTTCTTTGCACAGACCCATTGCATGTAAACTGTTCTGAGAAATCAATTCGTCGGCAACGGAATGAACGACCCTGTCCAATTCGGTGGCGGGCACTACGGTATTGACGAGCCCTAATTCCTTTGCCTCGTTAGCCGGGATAATATTTCCCCGCAGAATCAGCGCCCGTGCTTTTGCTTCTCCTACCCTCTTCACTAAAAAAATCATTACGACTGCAGGAATGAAACCGATGCGAACCTCCGTGTAGCCGAACGAGGAGTCTTCTGAAGCAATCACGAAATCGCATACGCTTGCCAGTCCGCAGCCCCCTGCAAGCGCAGCACCATGGACCACGGCAATCACCGGTTTGCGCAACTCATAGATTGTGCGAAAAAGATTTGCAAGCTTACCAGAATCATTCCGGTTCTCCTCAAGGTCGAATTTTGCCACACGATTCAGATATTCCAAATCAGCGCCCGCGCAAAATGATGTGCCCGATCCGCGTAAGAGTATCACCTTAACATTTGTGTCGCGGCCGGCTTGCGTGAAAGCGGTCGTCAACTCTCCGACCATAATATCGTCCAATGCGTTGCGCTTGTCGGGACGGTTCAGAGTGATTGTCGCTTTGCGGCTGGAAGTTTCGTAGAGC
This sequence comes from Bacteroidota bacterium, assembly GCA_038247945.1. Taxonomy (GTDB): domain Bacteria; phylum Bacteroidota; class Ignavibacteria; order UBA10030; family UBA6906; genus CAADGV01. Next base: position 4,752 of record JBBRUI010000076.1, read on the forward strand.
AGTCTGGAAAATTGCATGGGTGAAAATAGCGAAAGGGACTGGGAAAAACAAATTCAATCTAAAGATGAAATTATTTCCAGCGAGAGAGGTACATCTCCACCCGACTGAGTGGAAAAAGAAAAATAAAATGTGGCGCCTTTATCTACTTCTCCTTCGGCTCAGGTTCTGCCGCCATGACGCTGTATTATGCGGCGAACGTTCGCCAGCCCGATGCCAACTCACCCCAGAGTTCCTTCAACCGTCTGTCTCTTCCGCAGCCGGTGCGGTATGATTTATAGCGGACCGGGTTCTTCTTGTAATAATCTTGATGATACTCTTCCGCCGGATAAAAAATGGATGCCGGAGTTATCTCTGTAACAATTTTACCTGTGAACTGAGCCATCTTCTCAAGTTTGCGTTTGGATTCTTCCGCGAGATGTTTCTGTTCTTTGGTGCGATAGAAGATGGCCGAGCGGTACTGGGTTCCCGCGTCGCAAAACTGTTGGTCCTTTGCTGTCGGATCGATATTGTGCCAGAATACTTCGAGCAATTTCGCGTAGCTGATTTTCTTCGGATTGTAGAGAATGCGAATCGATTCGGCGTGGCCTGTTGTCCCCGCCGAGACTTCTTCATATGTCGGGTTCTTTTTGAAGCCGCCCATATATCCGGAAGTTACCGACACAACACCGGAAAGGTTTTCGAATGGCGGTTCCATGCACCAGAAACACCCGCCGGCAAATGTTGCTGTGTCGAGATTGGATTTAGATTGCAATGAACCCGCAGCAGAAATGGAAATGAAAACCGCGCATGACAAAACAAGGATAAGTGCTTTCATAGTCATTCCTCCTTTTTTGAAAATATACAAAATTATTATTTATGCAGACTACGATTCTCTTCTCTACAAAATAAACATCCCGCCACCGTATTGAGAGTGACGGGATTCAAACATCTCACAAAAGCAAAATAGAATCAGCAGTCGTAGTACAGCCCGAACTCATACGGATGAGGCCGCAACGACATCGGCTTTGCTTCCTTCTCCAGTTTGTACGATATCCATGTATCGATCACGTCTTCGGTAAAGACATCGCCGCGCAACAGGAAATCATGATCGCGTTCAAGTGCCTTGATGGCTTCCTCGAGAGATCCGGGAGTTGACGGGACATTCTTAAGTTCTTCCGGCTCAAGATCATAGATATCTTTGTCCAACGGTTCGCCCGGTTCAATCTTATTGATGATACCATCGAGCCCGGCAAGCAGCATTGCCGAGAACTGCAAGTACGGATTACCCGATGCATCGGGACAACGGAACTCAACGCGCTTGGATTTTGGGCTTGATGAATACATCGGAATGCGCACCGATGCGCTTCGGTTGCGCTGCGAATACGCGAGATTGACAGGTGCTTCAAAGCCCGGCACCAATCGCTTGTATGAATTTGTCGTCGGGTTTGTGATTGCACAAAGAGCCGGCGCATGTTTCAGCAATCCGCCAATGTAGTACAGCGCCATCTCGCTCAGGTTTGCGTAACCGTTCCCGTAGAAAAGCGGCTTGCCGTTTTTCCACAAACTTTGATGAACGTGCATGCCGGAGCCATTGTCGCCGAATATAGGCTTGGGCATAAAAGTCGCCGATTTCCCTCTCGCCTTGGCTGTATTCTTGATGATATACTTGAACAGCATCATATCATCGGCGTGCTTCAGAAGCGGCATGAACTTCAAATCAATTTCAGCCTGGCCACCGCTTGCGACTTCATGGTGCTGTGTTTCAACGTCAAGACCTGCATCCATCATATTCATGACCATTTCGTTCCGAAGATCCATCAGGTGGTCGGTGGGCGGAACGGGATAATAGCCTTCCTTGTAACGCGGCTTGTATCCGAGGTTGGGCATTTCGTCGCGCCCGGAATTCCAACGGCCCTCAATTGAATCAACGTGGTAATAGCTATTGTTTCCATTCGTGTCGAACCGGACGTCATCAAAAATAAAAAACTCGGCTTCGGCTCCCATGAATGCAGTATCAGCAAGTCCGGTGGACTGCAGGTATTGCTCTGCTTTGTGTGCGATACCGCGGGTGCAGCGGCTGAATCGTTCTTTTGTAAGAGGGTCAACGATATCGCAGATGAAGCTGATCGTTTTCATTTCCACAAATGGATCGATGAACGCCGTCATCGGATCGGGTATCATCAACATATCGCTTTCGTTGATTGCCTTGAAACCGCGGATTGAAGAGCCGTCAAAACCGAATCCGTCTTCGAACGAATCTTCTTCCAACCGATGTGTTGGAACCGTTACGTGTTGCCATACGCCGAGAAGATCGACGAATTTCAAATCCACCATCTTCACACTGTTGTCCTTAATCATCTTGAACACGCCGGCGGTTCGGGATGCTACCTTCTTTGCCATTAGTTTTTCCCTGATAGTTTATGAATGTTGATTTGTAATTACGTTCGAAATAAAATTTATCACTGATGGATTCAGGCTATTTCGTGATAGCCTTTTTCTCCATGCTCGACGAGGTCCAGCCCCTCGTGCTCATGTTCATCGCGGCTCCGGATTCCCATTGTTGCGTCAATCGCTTTCAACAATACGAATGTAACAAGTGCAGCAAATGCCGCGGTTGCAGCAACGCCGATGAATTGAATCCACAACTGCGACGGATTGCCGTACAGTAATCCGTTGTTTCCTGCTTCGTTTACTGATTTAGTTGCCAACACTCCTGTCATCAACGCGCCGAATATTCCTCCCACGCCATGAACCGAGAACGCATCGAGCGAGTCATCGAGATTCCATTTTATTCGTTGCGTTACAGCCCAGTAACAAAGCCCGGAAACGCCGAGTCCGATTGCCATGGCACTCAACGGAGTAACAAACCCACAGGCAGGCGTTATTGCCACGAGTCCTGCAACCGCTCCGGTAATTGCACCGATTGCTGTGGGTTTCCCTTTCAAAATAAGATCGAGCACCACCCAGCCGAAGAGTCCGGAGCCGGCAGCAATATTTGTAGAGACAAAAGCAGTAGTCGCCAAAGAGCCCGAACTGATCGCACTGCCTGCGTTGAATCCGAACCAGCCGAACCACAACATTCCCGCGCCGAGAATTGCAAGCGTGACATTATGCGGCGGCATGGCCCGATTGGGAAAACCCCTGCGCGGGCCAAGCATCATGCAAGCGACAAGCGCGGAAACTCCCGCGTTGATATGGACGACGGTTCCGCCGGCAAAGTCGAGCGCTCCCATTACACGCAGCCATCCGCCTACACCCCACACCCAGTGGGCAACAAGGTCGTATGCAATCGTCGTCCACAAAAAAACAAAGACGGCGTACGACTTGAACCTCATCCGCTCAACGATCGCTCCTGAAATAAGCGCAGGCGTTATGATTGCAAACATTGCCTGATACATCATGAAGGCTTGATGAGGGACTGTCGGCGAGTAGTCAGCGTTTGGCAACACGTCAACACCGTTCAATCCAATCCATGCAAGGCTTCCAAAGAAAGATCCTCCCGCGCCACTGTTGGGAGCGAAGGCAATACTGTATCCCCAGAGTATCCATTGTACGGTTACGACGCCCATCGCCACCAGGCTCATCATCATTGTGTTGACTACGTTTTTGCTGCGGACAAGACCACCGTAAAAGAACGCAAGCCCCGGCGTCATAAAGAGAACAAGCGCTGAAGAGATTAACATGAAGGCGGTATCGCCGGAGTTTATTTGGTTCACTTTCCGGTTTCCATTTTTATGTAGAATGATTCTTTGGCAGTCGACAAAACCAGATTCGTCCGGGTACTCACCACTCCGGGCCACGCCTGGATTTTAGCGAGAAGTTTTTCAAGTGAGACAGTATTTGCCGTCCGGATTTTCAGAATGTGTGAACCCTCGCCCGTGATCGCGTGACACTCGAGTATGTCGTCCAGGTGCTTTGCGTGGTCAAGAAAGGAATTGTAATGTTTGGAAGAGTCGACCGTGACAAAGATGAAGGCCGTGATATCCTTGCCCATCTTCTTGTAATCTACTGTGGTAAAATACCCCGTGATGATTCCGTTATCCTCGAGCTTTCGAAGGCGATCACTGATCGACGGAAGGGAAAGTCCTACGGCTGCTGCGAGATCGTTGCGTTTCGTCCGCCCGCTCTTCTGCAGAATATCAAGGATTTTTATGTCGATATCGTCAAGCATACAAGTATCAGGGAAATGAACGTGAAGGTCGGAATCTTGAACGACTTTCCTAAATAAATTAGGAAGATGTCAATTATTGGCTTCAAATATAAGCCACGGGGGGTGATTAGTCAAGCGGAATTTTCTTTTCGTGATGGGGGATAAAAGAAAGCGGAACACTTCCGACGAAATGTCCCGCTGTTCATAAAAGGAGTATCGATTTAATGAATTGCTTTCTTACGCAATGTCGCGATTCGTTCCGCAATATTTCCGCTTCCGAATATGTAGCTTCCTGCGACAAGAACGTTCGCCCCGGCAGCGACTACTGCTTCAGCAGTCTGATCATCAATTCCACCATCGACTTCGAGAAGCACCTCACTTCGTATCTGTTTAATCATATCTGAGGTTTCGCTGAGTTTCGCGGGGGATGTGGCAATGAACTTCTGTCCGCCAAAGCCGGGATTAACCGACATTATAAGTACGAGATCCACAAACGGAAGAATATCGCGTAAGAGGGATGCGGGAGTCGCGGGATTAATGCAAACGCCAGCCTTCATTCCAAGTTCTTTGATCCGATGAACGGTTCGATGAAGGTGCGTGCACGCTTCGAAATGAACCGTGAGCCGGTCAGATCCTGCAGCTTGAAATGCTTCGAGATACTTGTCCGGGTCTTCGATCATCAAATGGGTATCAAACGGAAGCCGCGTAAGTTTTCTGATTGATTTAATGACTGGCGGTCCGAATGATATGTTGGGAACAAAATGCCCGTCCATTACATCAAGGTGAAGCCAGTCCGCACCTGCCTGTTCGGCAGCCGCAATTTGATTTTTCAGATCAGCAAAATCAGCGGAAAGTATTGAGGGAGCGATTCTAATCATGCAGAGGCTGGAATGGATAACTGTGTGGGCACGTTAGTTTTCATCCTGCAGTTTTCCTGCTTTCACCACGAAGAGGTCAACGGTGGCACCATGTTCCACTGCGGTACCGGCCGCGGGAATTTGATCAACGATTGTATTTGGCAAGAGATCGGCATTGATCTGGTAGGTTACATTCCCCACTTTCAATCCCACAAATTCAAGAATCTTTTGTGCTTCTTTGAGAGATTTTCCCGTTAGACTCGGAACCGGTATCGTCGAGGTTACGGCCCGCCCGGTACTTACCACCACTCCAACCGACATCCCCTTTTTCAAGCGTTCAGATGCGGCAACTGTTTGAGATATAATCGTGTTCGCTGGATATGAGTCGGAGACTTCATTTTCGACAGTCCCCAACTTCAAACCATTTCGCTCCAGCGCGAATCGTGCGTCGCGGAGAGAGCGGCCGCGTAGAGCAGGAACTGCTACAAGCAATTCGCCGCCACAGGTTGTCAGATAAATATGCCGGCCGTATTTTACGATGGAATTTGGACGGGGATTTTGCGTGAGGACCGTTCCCGCTGCGTGGTCGTTATCCAGAATTTTTTCTCCCTGAATTCCCACCAGGCCCATAGCGTGTAATTTCTGTTGGGCATCATCGAATTGTAAACTGGTAACATCGGGGACGGAAAGGGTTCCGCCGTGATACACATAGAACGGCATTACAACATAGTTCATCAGAAGAAACGAAGCAATAACAATGGCTGCCGCGTAGAGAAAAGGCTTGCTCCTTATAAACTTGTACGCAACTAATTTAGTCCGGGAAAGCCGGCGTTGAAATCCTTCGCTCTTGAAATAGCGGACAATCTTGTCAATGTATTGTTGAAACATCAAAGGCCTTATGATGAATGTGCGACAAAAATATAGTGAAATGGTTTTCCATCCACAAACAAACCTTGTTGCATGGTGCAACTGCTTTTCAACGCGGCCTCCGCCATCCTATTTTATTTCCTCTCTCAAAATTGCTGTGCAGATGGAGCGGTTGTCACTGTGATCTGTCCGCTCTAACATTTGCCACAGAATGAAGTGCTACAGAAATGCCAATCCTTCCACCGCTTTCTTTGCTCTCGCTAACGTCGTATTCGATCTCAACAATTCTGTCGCCAAGCCAAACCGCCTGTATATTCTGGCCGCTACAGCCCGCATCCTTTAAAGAACCATGTTTGTAGAGTGATGTTTTCTTCATTTTCTGCAAGGTCAGAAATGCGTATATTCAATATGTCGTTTAATTATTTGAGGATGGTTTGGGTTTCTTTCGTGTCATAATTCCGTCTTTGCTGCTGATTATCCAAATCTTGTTGTACATCAAGACAAGGAAATGGGTGCGGGAGGTTTTTCCGCATCGGCGGTGGATGCAATGGATGGCGGCCGGACTCTTCGTAGTCATGAATGCCGCATTACTGTACGTCATGATTATGCGTCCGCGTGTAACGGAATTCTCGCCCTGGTTCTGGTATCTGGGCGTATATCCATTTTTCCTCTGGCACGGAGCTACCGTTTTTATCGGGCTGATTCTGTTGATTTCCACGATCGTCAAAGCGCCTTGTCAGTTAATGGCTTCGTTGCTTAAACGGTTGAAGCCGGTCCGGCAAAAGGTCGAACTGATCCGGTCGTCGCCCTCGTACCGGACATTCAACTCATCGCGCCGTGCGTTCATCCGGCAGAGCATGTACGGACTTACGGCCGCATCGTTCGGTACAACTGCCTACGGCATGATGATCGGAAAGTCGGACCACGAAGTTATTGACGTCGTTTTTCCCGTAAAGAATCTTTCCCCGGAACTCAATCGGTTTACGATTGCGATGGTGAGCGATATCCATTCCGGAATTAACATGTCAAAGAAGGAGATGGACGAATATGTAACCGTCATAAACTCCCTGAGCTGCGATCTGATTCTTGTGACCGGCGATTTCGTGAACAACCAAACTGCTGAAGTCTATCCGTTCGCCGAGGCGTTCAGCAATCTCCGGGCGCCGCATGGTGTCTATGGCGTGATGGGCAACCATGATTACTTTGCGCCCCAACCCGATATCGTTGCAAAGGAAGTCGATGGATGCGGAATCAAACTTCTACTCAACGATAAAACTATAATCCAAAAAAATGGCAGTTCGTTATATCTTATCGGAGTAGATGATGTCGGAAATCCCAAACGTGCAGCGGCGGCGATGGATATCGCTATCGGTTCCGCTCCGTTGAAAATTCCGAAGTTGATGATGATACATCGTCCGTACTTCCTTGAGCAAGTCGCAGAACGAAATATTGACCTTGTGTTAAGCGGCCATACACATGGCGGTCAAGTCGTGCTCGGAAAATTCGGTGATACAACAATTGCCCCTGCATCCTTTGCATCACGGTATGTTTGGGGAAAATACAGAATCGGGGACACGCACATGTATGTAAACCGCGGAATCGGAACAGTCGGATTGCCGATTCGCATCAACTGCGCTCCCGAAATTACCAGGATTACACTCGTACCTGAGCAGAACATCGGGAACCACTCTTAACCTTCACTGCCGCGATACAACCGGGAGGCCTTCTCTCCTCATCGGATTCAGAATTTCAAGGCGGAAAATTGCACATAAGTTGACCTTTAGGTATATTTTTTCCGATTTCTATTCGAAACAGAATTATCACCATCCATCTCACCCCATTTTGAATGTAGTCGATTCGATTCTCTGTGAGGCGATAGCGTCTCTTTAGAGTTCCTTTTCAGTAACCACACACGAACCAGGTTCATGAGTATTCCTACCCTTCACGACTCACCCAAAGACACAGGTTGGATTGAAGTAATTGTGGGTTGTATGTTCAGCGGTAAGACGGAAGAATTAATTCGTCGCCTTCGGCGGGCCGAGATTGCGAAACAGAAAGTTATTGTCTTCAAACCAAAGATCGACAACCGTTACAGTTCCGATCACATCGTCTCACACAGCGAAGCGAAACTGAAATCACTAGTGGTTGAGAGTTCACGAGAAATAGAACAACTCGCTCAAGATGCGCAGGTTATCGGTATTGACGAAGGACAGTTCTTCGATACCGGAATCGTCGACGTTGTTGAACGGTTGGCAAATCAAGGCAAGCGGGTTCTCATTGCCGGACTCGATCAGGATTATCGTGCGAAACCATTCGAACCAATGCCTCAGCTTCTCGCGATCGCGGAATACATTACAAAGACACTTGCGATCTGTGTTGTCTGCGGAAATCCCGCTGATCGGACCCAGCGTACCACGCAATCGAGCGAGCGTGTACTTGTGGGAGCAAAAGATTCGTACGAGGCCCGGTGCCGCAAATGCTTTGAACCTCCCACAATGTAACCTTCCATCCTTCTTCATTTACTTAGCGGAGAAACATACACATGATTTTCGTGTCTGTCTTAAATGGTCTTTTCGGTGTGGCAGTTCTTATTGGGATCGCATTCCTGTTTTCTAACAACAAACGTAATATAAACTGGCGGCTTGTTGGCTCCGGCTTCGCTCTTCAGTTCATTTTCGCGGTTCTGATGTTGAAGGGAACTGAACTGTCTGAGTACTTCGCCCCGCTTGGCTGGTTTAAGATCTTATTCGAAAAGATAAGCTATGGGTTTGTTGTCGTCCTGGGCTTCACAACAGAGGGCGCAAAATTCGTGTTTGGTAATCTTGCTGTCGGACCCGGAAACGATAATAGCTTGGGGTTCTTCTTTGCCTTTCAGGTACTTCCAACAATAATCTTCTTTGCAGCTCTCATGTCAGTCCTTTACTACGTTGGAATTATGCAGCGTGTAGTTCAAGGAATGGCTTGGCTTATGGCAAGGGTCATGGGAACGAGCGGTTCTGAATCCCTATCCAACACGGCGAACATCTTTGTGGGGCAAACGGAGGCGCCGTTGATGATCAAACCATACCTCAAAGGGATGACGCAATCAGAACTACTGACGATTATGATTGGCGGAATGTGCACGATTGCTGGCGGCGTTATGGCGGCATATGTGCAGATGCTGGGATTTTCGTATGCGCAGGCGCACGGAATAAGCTTGATGGAAGGACAAGTGAAATTCGCCACCCAATTACTTGGGGCCAGCATTATGGCAGCCCCCGCGGGATTGGCTATCGCCAAGATTATTTATCCTGAAGTACAAGAGTCTGAGACCAAAGGTACAGTGAAAATAAAGACCGAGAAAAATGCGTCGAATGTTATTGAAGCTGCGGCAGTAGGAGCAGCCGACGGTTTACAACTCGCTCTGAACGTGGGTGCGATGCTTCTCGCGTTCATTGCTCTCATCGCTCTCTTGAATTTCCTGTTGTCAGCTTTTGGCGACGTTACAGGTTTAAACGGCTTTCTCAAAGCGCATTACGACCAGCCCCTCTCCCTTCAGATGTTACTCGGTCTTGTGCTTCAATTTCTTGCTGTCGCCATCGGCGTACCATGGGGCGATGCACTTCAGGTTGGTTCACTCATCGGGACGAAAGTTGTGCTGAATGAATTCGTTGGCTATCTCGATTTATCCGCCATGATTACAGCAGGTAAGATCTTTTCTGATAAAGCAATTATGATGGCAACATTTGCCCTGTGCGGCTTTGCAAACTTCTCTTCCATTGCGATTCAGATCGGGGGAATCAGTCCACTTGCCCCTGAACGCCGGAAAGATCTTGCGTCGCTCGGCTTGCGTGCAGTGCTCGGCGGAACGTTGGCCAACCTAATGACTGCAACTATTGCAGGAATGTTCTTCGGCTCATGAGCTCAGACCAAATCATAGAATCCGTTGCATATATCCGGGAGCAGTCGGAACTTACTCCGACAATTGCGATCGTGCTCGGCTCAGGCCTCGGGAATTTTGCAGATGAACTACCGGACAGAACAGCGATTTCTACATCAGACATTCCGCACTATCCCATTTCCACCGTTGAAGGCCATCAAGGCAAATTGGTCTTTGCTCTCCTTGGAAAAAAGCCAATACTTGCCTTCCAAGGACGAACGCATTTCTATGAGTCGAACACGCTCGATACTGTGCTCTACCCTGTTCGCCTTGCCCATGAATTGGGAATCAAAACCCTTATTGTTACGAACGCGGCCGGCGGCTTAAACCGGACGTTCAGCAATGGCGATCTGATGATCTTGACTGATCAAATCAACTTTACATTCCAGCGTGCTCTCGATTTTCCTGCACATGAAAAAAGTTCCGCCGTGACCTATCCTCTCGACCTGATTGATAAGGCCGAAAGAGCCGCTGCTGCAAACGGCATTGTCGTCAGAAAAGGTGTGTATGTCGGACTCAAAGGTCCCTCATACGAAACCGCGGCAGAAGTCGAGCTGTGCGCACGTTTGGGTG
>JBBRUI010000077.1:0-14888 GCA_038247945.1 Bacteroidota bacterium
CATGTGGCAAGTCGGATGGAAGATATTATTAGACAATCCGATTGTTGGAATAGGTGATATTGATATTGCACAAGTGTGGCCTCTGTACGCGCCGCCGGATTGGGAGCCCGCGGGACATTTGCATAACAATATTATGACTGTGCTTGTAACCATTGGAGTTCTGGGTTTTGTTGTGCTCGCAGCATTGTTCATCAAAATATGGATGGAAATATCACGCATCGAAAAGCTGCTGCATGAACACTGGTTTTACGGATCACTCGCTTTAGCAGCGCTTGCAATCCTTGCCGGTTTCCATATGAATGGATTGTTCGAGTGGAACTTTGGCGACGCGGAAATAATTATGGTTGTTTGGGCGCTGGTAGGTATGGTATTAGGGGCAGAGAAGGTTGCCAAACAAGAGAGATTACCCAGCTAAGAGAGATCTGTGGGCAATCCGGGACATGTGTGTGAGATTTCCGCACATTGCTAATACATGTAATCTCCAACCAGATCTTTACTGTTTTTTCCGCTCTTTTGAACTGTGAGAAAGACTTCGATGTAGAACGCGGGAAAGAGAAACGCAAAGTACTTTTCCCACCTGCGCGGAAACCAATTTCCCAACAAACTTATACCGAGTACTTTGTAGATGTCGGTAAACCACAGTTTGTGTCTTTTGATTTTGAAGAGGCCTGTGTTCTGCAATGTTGAAAAAGTTATCCAGCCTAAATGATGGTAGTGTTCCAGATCTCCGTATGAAAGTTGGGATGAATAATGCGGCGTGATTACGCGGACGGTACCGTTGTCTTTCGTGATTCTGTAGACTTCATTCATCAACAGCAAAGGCCGGTCCACATGTTCTATGATATGCGACATCTCAACGTAGTCGAATTCATTGTCGGCAAATGGGTAAGGATAGTTGTTCAGGTCGTGAACAACATCTACATGCGGGGCGGCACGCTTATCCAAACCGATTGAGCCTTCTTTTTTTTTATGAGGTCCGCAACCCAAATCAAGAATTTTCATGGATTTGTCCTTTCTTACTTCTTTGCGATAGCGTTACGATACACACGATATAGGTGCCGGCTTGGTTTTGTCACCGAAAGATTTGGGGGTTCTTTTTAAGATACAGTCTTGTTATCAACGAAGCCAACGAATTTAGTCGGACACTGTATTTGTTTTTGATTTCGATAGGAAAGACAGGGTAGGCATAAAAGAGGGACGGGCCGACATAAAAAAGGCCCGGCATCGGCCCGGACCTGTTGGTACAGAGCAAACCGGATGAACGTTAGAATCGCAATCCGATGGCGAGTTGTGCGTTCGTGGTCTTCGAAAGAAATCCTTTCAACTGGAAATAGGGATAGACCGACGCATTCGTTGCAAAGGCAACGCCTGTAAGCAAATTGAGTCCGATGTTCGTGTCGGAGAAATTATTCACCTTCACATACTGAACACCCAACCCGCCACCCAGCCAAACATCGGCATTGTCACTCACATGGAAATCATAATGCCCATCGCCGCTCATAAACAAACTTGTTGCGCCATTGATGAACACATATTCGATCATCGGATTGAGATATAAGCTTGGGGCAATGCGGGCAACAATTCCTCCGCCAAGAGAAGCGTTCGATCCATTCGTGAAAAAGCCAACGCGCAAATCGCCCTTTACTTGGGCATTGGACTGTGAGATATTTACAACCGCAATGAGAGCAACGGCTGCACATGTAATCAAGAACAATTTGGATGTTCTCATACTAATCCTCCTTATGTTGTGGATAAAATACAACGGGGGTTTTCCCCGCCTCCTACCGCACAATGCATTTTATTCAAACGGGGCCCGAAGCTCAATCAAGGAATAGATGTAAATGAGGCCTAGGGTCGTTCCTCTAATCGCCATGATGAGAGATTGGCTTTTGTAGCCATACTTGGTATATTTTGAAGAGAAATCTCATCCGACTCAATCCTCAAAACATTTCCATCAACCTAGTCGACCAGACAAAGGGAATCTCTCATGGACATTAACCGTATTCAAAAAGCGTTACGGGAAAGAAAACTCGGCGGATGGCTGCTCTGCGATTTTCGTAACCGCGATGTTCTTGCACACCGCATTCTCGGGCTCGATCCCAAAAAGATGTCCACACGCCGCTGGTTTTATTTTATTCCGGCAAAGGGCGAACCACGGCGGCTTGTGCACAGCGTTGAGCCACGCCAATTGGATTCACTTCCGGGCAAGAAGGATGTCTTTCTGCCGTGGGAGCAACTGCACTCCTTGCTGAGAAAAATTCTCGGCTCGCCAAAGAAAATTGCAATGCAGTATTCCCCAAAAAATAATATTCCCTACGTGTCAATGGTGGATGCCGGAATTGTAGAACTGGTGCGAAGCTTCGGGCACAAGGTGGTCTCCTCTGCCGATCTTGTGCAGCTCTTCGAAGCTTCCATCGGCGAAGAAGGATATCGTAGCCATAAAGAAGCGGGAGTTCGTATTGACAGGATTCGTGCGGAAGCGTTTGATCAGATCAGAAATACGGTGGCGACCAACAGCGGGTTGACCGAATACGACATTCAGCAATACATCATGCGGCGCTTCAAAGAGGAAGGGCTCGTAACGATTGACCCCCCGATGGTCGGAACGAACGGGCATCCTGCCGATCCGCACTTCGAATGCACGCCGGAAAATGCACAGCAGTTCAAGCAAGGCGACACGGTGCTGATCGACATGTGGGCAAAGTTCGATAAGCCCGGCTCCATTTATTACGACATAACGTGGCTCGGCTTTATCGGTAACGAACCGTCGAAGAAGTACCTGGAAATATTCAACACTGTAAGGAATGCGCGCAACACGGCAATCAAATTTGTGAAGGATAAGTTTGCGAAAAATCAGAAGTGTTACGGCTGGCAAGTTGACGATGCATGTCGGGCTGTTGTGAAGAAAGCCGGTTATGGAAAATATTTCATTCATCGCACCGGACATTCAATCGGCGAGGAAATTCATGGCAACGGCGTGAACATCGACAACCTGGAGACGAAAGACGAACGACAACTTATGCCGGGAAGCTGCTTCTCCATCGAGCCGGGGATTTATCTTAAAGACGAGATGGCTACGAGGTCGGAGATTAACATGTTCATTCGCCACGATGGCGTTCCGGAAGTGACCGGTGAAATGCAGGATGAGCTGATAAAAATATAATCTGATTCCGAATAACCGGTACGAATCATCGTCGTACCGGTTTTTTAACCACCTCTCACCTCCTTCCCTTTCCCAATCGCCTTATGACAACCTTTCTTTCCTTTTTATTAGATTAAAACAGGTTCACTGACACTTCAAACTCTCATGGCGCGCACAAGTCAAACAGTACAGGTCGGAAAGCGGAAAATTGAACTTTCCAATCTCAAGAAAGTTCTGTTTCCGGATGACAACATTGTAAAAGCGGAGCTGATCGAATATTATCTTTCCATAGCGCCCACCATTCTCTCACACATCAAGGGCCGCCCGCTTTCTCTTGTGCGTTTTCCCGATGGGATTACGGGGGAAAAATTCTTTCAGAAGAACCGTCCCGAGTGGGCTCCGGAGTGGATCGAATATGTAGCTCTCGGCGAAGGGAAAGAGCAGAAGGATTATATCTTAGCCACCGAAGCAGCATCGCTCGTCTGGCTGGCAAATCTCGCGTGCATTGAGTTGCATCAGATGCAAACACGAGCACCGAAATTTGAGATAGCAGATTATTTTGTGTTCGATCTCGATCCGCCGGAGACATACAAGTTTTCTCAAGTGGTTGAACTTGCCTTCGAACTAAAGGAACACGTCGAGAGTTTCGGCTATCATCCGTTCGTGAAAACAACGGGCCGCAAAGGATTGCATATCGTCGTTCCTGTAGAAGCAAAGTGGGATATCGACAAAGTATTTGAAGCGGCTGAGGCTGTGGCAAAACCTTTTGTCGAAAGCCACGAAAGAACAACGACGCTGCATATCAAGAAAGAGCACCGCAAAGGGCGTGTGCTTGTAGATATCTACCGGAACCGAAACCACCAAACGATTGTCGCGCCGTACAGTGTGCGGGGACTTGCCGGCGCAACTGTCTCTACACCACTGACGTGGGATGAACTCCGTGATATCAAAAGCCCGTCGGAATTCACTATCAAAACGGTCGTCGAGCGCGTGAAGCAGAACGGCGACCCGTGGGAAGCGATTGCCGCATTCGGCGAGCCGCTTCATACCGAACGAAAATCCTTGCAGAAGAAAAAACTTCCGGCATCTGCGAAGCATAAAACTCCGGAAACGCTGGAGAAGTATAAAGAGAAAAGAGAGTTCAATAAAACTCCCGAGCCAATGGCGAACGTTGCCCTCGGGGAAGGGAATGCATTTGTGGTTCATCGCCACCACGCATCGCGCTTACATTATGACTTGCGGCTGGAACAGGATGGCGTGCTGAAATCGTGGGCGGTGCCGAAGGGATTGCCGCCGCGCCCCGGCATACTCCGACTTTCCGTCGCAACGGAGGATCATCCTCTGGAATATCTGAACTTCGAAGGAGCGATTCCCAAAGGCCAATACGGCGGCGGCGAGATGTGGGTATTCGCCCGCGGGAAGTATGCAGTCACGAAAGAAAAAAAGAATGGTTTTTATTTTCGACTGCAAAGTAAAGAAGTGAACGCTGAATATCGAACCCACAAAACAAAAGAAAAGGAATGGATGCTTGAGCGCGTCGACACGCCGCAGATTGACTGGCTGCGCGATGCGATCGAACCGATGCTTGCAGGAAGCGCAGACAAGCCTCCGACTTCAGACGATTATCTTTATGAGATAAAATGGGATGGCATACGCGCACTCATCGCATTGGATGAAGGTCAGATAACAATCCACACACGGAACAAAATGAATATCACCAACCGTTTTCCCGAACTGCTCGTCGCCGAGAAAGCATTCAGAGCAACGTCGGGATTATTTGATGCCGAGATTGTGTGTCTTGATGCAGCGGGCAAGCCAGTGTTCAAAGATACGATTCACCGGATGCAGCAAACAACCGAAGGTGCAATAGAGCGCGCACGCGCAAAGTTTCCGGCGGTATGTTACGTTTTTGATTGTCTGTATCTCGACGGCCGCCCGATCATAAACGAACCGCTTGTCCGGCGGCGCGCATGGATGGCTGATGCCATTAAGCGCGAAAGCGCGTACCGCGTGAGCGAGGTTGTGGAGGAGGGACAAGAATTATTTGACGCCGCAAAAGCAATGGGCCTCGAAGGCATCATGGCAAAGGAACGAAACAGCACTTACCACCCCGGAAAACGAACCAGCCACTGGCTGAAAATCAAAACGCGGCATACAACGGAATGCGTTATTGTTGGCTATGCTCAAGGGAAAGGAAATCGGGAGACGGAGTTCGGTGCTTTGCATCTTGCGCAACGGGAAGGAGACGCGTTGCATTACGTCGGAAAAGTTGGGACAGGTTTCGATACCAAAATGATGAAAGAAATCTTTGCGCAACTGAAATCGCTCAAGCGAATAAAACGCCCCATTAAAGAGAAGCCGCTCGATGATGCGAAGACCACGTGGGTGGAACCGAAGCTGATGTGCGAGGTTCAATATGCATCATGGACGAAGGACAAGATGCTGCGGGAACCGGTATTTGTCAGTATGCGCCCAGATTTGCAGGAGATCGGTTGACGTGTGGAAATAGTGTGAGATTATATATAAATTTGTCCCAACGCTTCACCTGTTCTTAAACATTCTTTGGAGGAGATCATGAGAGCAATCTGGAAGGGCCACATTCGTTTCTCGCTCGTAACAATTCCGGTCCGCATTTACAATGCAGTCGATACGGATCAGCATATCAGCTTCAATCAACTCCACAAAGAAGACAACGGTCCGATCGGCTACGAAAAAAAATGCAAGAAGTGCGGCAAGGTCGTAACCAATGACGATATCGTGAAAGGTTATCCATACGAACCGGAACGATATGTCATCGTTGAAAAGGAAGATTTGGAAAAAGTGAAGCTCAAGAGCACGAAGATTATAGAGATCGAAGGTTTTATCGATGCGAAGGACGTCCCTCCCACATTGTATGAAGCTCCGTATTATGCCGGGCCGGATGGGCCGGTTGCAGTAAAGGCTTTTTCTCTCCTGGCAGCGACGTTGAAGGAGACGAAAAAAATGGGGATCGGCAAAGTGGTTTTACGCGACCGCGAAGATGTTGTGATGATTTCACCGCTGGAGAATGGTATTTGCCTGTACAAACTTCGCGCTCCCCATGAAGTGAGAAAGGTCAGCGATGTACCACAGTTGGATGGGAAGGTCATCGACAAAAAACAGCTTGACCTCGCCAAGAGTCTCGTCGAATCCATGAAGACCACGCTGGACAAGTTGGACCTCACGGATAAGTACAACGATGCGTTGCGCGAGATGATTGAAGCGAAGGTCGAAGGCAAGCAGATCGTCCGCGTTGAGGAAGAGGAAAAACCAACGGTTGATATTATGACAGCGTTGAAGCAAAGCATCGAACAGGCGAAAGGCCAGCGCAAGCCAATGGAGAAAGCGAAGGGCGAGGCGAAGAAGGCTGCAGCACACGCGAACGGAAACGGCAAGCAGTTGAAAGTGAAGAAAGTAAAAGCAGCGTAAAGGAAATTGTGTGAGTGCAAAGGTGGGGAAAATTTTAGAGTTCATACCGAAGCAACCCGCAAAATACGGGTACGAGCGGGTCAAGAAAAGAAAGAAAACGCCAGGCAATCCGCGGGAACAGTTAAATCTCTTTTCCGGCGCAGCGCAAGTGCTTCGTCTGCCTTCCAACCTGTCTCCATTCGAAGAAGCCTTGCTGCTGGATGAGCGGAATGACAGCCGCGCCGAGGAGACGTACCGAAGGGCGATCAGCGAGGGCGATAGTGTTGCAGATTCTTATTGCAATCTGGGAATTCTTGTTTCCAAGGCGGGACTGACTGCGAAGGCCTTTGATTGCTTCACCAAATCCTTAGAGAATAACCCCCGGCATTTCGAATCTCATTTCAATCTCGGAAATCTTTACTTCGAAGAAGGCAACTTGCGGCTTGCGCGTATGCACTACGAGTGCGCGGCGGAAGTTGAAACGGAATGTGCCAGCGTATACTTTAATCTTGGACTTGTCGCGGCCATGAGCAATGATCTGGAAACCGCGATAGCATCACTTCTGAAATACAAGAAACTCGCAACAACCGGGGAAGGCCATAAAGCCGATGATCTCCTCGAGAAACTCCAGCGCTCCCTCGCGACAAAATAAAACTTAGCTTCCTTCCCGAAATGTCGTCGGATCAATTGAGTATTCCGCCATTTTCCGATAGACGGTTTTCCGGTCAATCTCCATCAGCTTTGCTATCTGAATAATATTTCCCTTGTACAAACGCAGCATGCGCCTGAGGTATTTCTCCTCAGCATCCCTTACTATTGCCCCAATATAATTCTTGAACGGTGTGGAAAGGTCTGATTCCGGCGGCGTATATTTCGGCCCCGGTGATTGACCGGCCTCCGACGGTAGTTCAAGTTGGGTAATCGTATCGCCCGTCGTTTTGATTATTGCACGCTTCACAAGATTCTCAAGCTCCCGTATGTTGCCGCGCCAATGGTAATTCATCATGTCGGAAATAACAGACGGGGAAAGGAATTTTACGCGCCCAGCGGCAAGGTCGGCGTATTTTTGAATAAAATGTTCGGCAAGAAGAGGAATATCCTCCAACCGTTCGCGCAACGCCGGCAAATCAATCGGGAACACATTCAACCGGAAGAACAGGTCTTCGCGGAAATCGCCGCTCCTGCTCATCAATTCTATATTGCGGTTTGTTGCCACGACGATGCGCGTATCGACTTGAATCGGCAGGTTGCTGCCAACACGTTCAAATGTTTTCTCCTGCAATACGCGAAGGAGTTTTGTTTGAACAGCGGGAGCCATATCTCCGATTTCATCAAGGAACAACGTACCGCCGTTCGCGTCTTCGAATTTTCCTGCCTTTGATTTCACCGCCCCGGTGAACGCGCCGCGTTCGTGGCCAAACAACTCGCTTTCCAATAGACTCTCCGGAATGGCAGAGCAATTCACTGCGATAAATGGTTTTGTACTTCTATTGCTGTTGTAGTGCAGTGCGCGTGCAACCAGTTCTTTACCCGTACCACTCTCTCCCTGAATCAAAATCGTCAGATCGGTATCGGCAACCTGGCGGATGGAAAGAATAACACTCTTCATCTTCTCGCTTCGGGTGATCATGCTTCCGAAGCTGTACGTGGAATGCAATTCCTCGCGCAAGCGTTTGAGCTCAAGGTCTTTCGCCCGCATGTCGAGAGAACGCCGGATTTTGAGAAGGAGCTCCGCGTTGTTGCACGGTTTGGTTAGATAATCCGAGGCGCCCACTTTCATTGCTTCCACTGCAGTCTCGATAGAGCCGAAGCCCGTGACCATAATAACTGTAAGTTCGGGATAGAAGGCTTTTACTTTCCCCAGCAATTCAATGCCGCTCATCTTTGTCATCACCAGGTCGGAGACCATCAAGTCAACTTCCGAAGATGCCAGGATCGAAAGGGCTTCGTCGCCGCCGGAAGCAAGAACAACTTTGTAGCCTTCATCCTCCAGCAATGTCCGCGTAGCAACGCGAAATGCTTTATCGTCATCAACGACCAGGATATGTGCACGAGGAAGGTTAGACATGATTTTCCTTTGTCAGAGGGAGTTCAATAGTAAAGGTGGTTCCTTTACCGACAGTACTTGCAACGCTGATCGTTCCTTTATGCTGCTGCACAATGCCGTATGTAACCGAAAGGCCGAGACCGACGCCGCTCACTTCTTTCTTTGTCGTAAAGAACGCGTCGAATATCTTCGGCAAAATCTCCGGAGGAATGCCCGTGCCTGTGTCGCGCACCTGTACGGTTATGTTATCGCTGCGGAGCTGTGCGGTCAGCGTCAGTGTTCCGCCGTCAGGCATCGCGTCGCGGGCATTCAGAATGAGATTGAGAAAAACCTGTTTCAACTTGTCCCGGGAGCCGGACACACAGGGTAGGGGCATGTGCATTTCAAGCACACAGTCTATGTTTCGCTCAACAAACGATTGTTGATTTTCCTTGATGAGGTGTTCCAGAAGTTCTTGTATGTCCACGGGAACACGCTCAACTTCAACCAGCGAGCCGCGATAAAAATCCAGCATCTGCTTCGTCAGTTTCGCCATCCGCGTAACTTCCTCAAGCGCCAGCGAAATCAACTCATGCGGTTGTCCATCCACTTTTCGGAGGGATGATTCCAGCAGGCTGTGGATGTTGTGAATCGGGTTGTTGATTTCGTGCGAGAGTTGTGCGGTCATCTTTCCTGTCACTGCGAGGCGTTCACTTTTCACCAATTCTTCCTGGGCATGTTTAAGCTGTGCGAGCGTTTGTTCTACTTCGGCGTTGCGCTCAGCCAGGCTCTTGTTCGCTTCATCGAGCTGGGCAATTTTCTCCTTCAGTGATTTACGCATCGAATCAAACTTCAGCGAAAGAAACGTCAGTTCATCATTCGAGGATTCATCATGCCCCGATTGCTCACGCAGAATTGCGGAGTCCAGGTTGCCGCGGCTGATGGCAGTCGTTGCCCGCACGAGCCTTTCCACGGGCCGGGAAACGAACCGCGCAAACATCACGCTGGCTAGTGTAAAGGCCATGACGCTGAATCCCACAAAAATAAAAAATGACCGGCTCCAGTTTTGCCGCGCAACCTCGGAAATTTTCAGCAGCGAGATATGCAAATCGATTGCCCCCAATGCATATCCGACCGGGACGGCGTGGCATTTCTGACAAACATTCGTTGCAGTGAACGGAACAACCCCGCGGAACTCATCGCCTTTTCGAATGAACTTTGGCTGACCTGTTCTCAATACTTCCCGCTCTATATCATCGTGCGGTTGCAATGTCTTATGGCGGGTCTCGATACGCCCCAGAAGTTTTGGTGTCAGCGCTTCCGGCCGCAGCTTCAGGTCGTTCACGAGAATGTGCAACGTGTCAAATTCGTGCAACGTGCTTATACGGTCGAGGAAACTCTCGTCCACTTCCAGGTTCGTCACCATCATGCTCACAAGAGATTCTTTGATGATGTCGGCATACGTGTGCGCGGCACGCTGAGCCTGATCCATCATTTCCTGTTCCTGAAAATGATTGTTGAGAGCAATGCTCAGTGAAATAAACAGGATAAACAACGGCAGTATGCCGAGAAGAATTTTTTTTGAGATCGACCAGCGGCTGAAGAAATGCATGATACCCGGAAATGGAACAGAGAAAAAGTACTTATTGCGTTTCAGAGAGTCAATCATTTTAGGGAATGAGCTTCTTCGGGAGGAAATCTGTAGAGTAAAGGTGGACCCGACCCCTGAAGTTGCATTGGTTGTATCTCCATCAATTCTCTTCTATATTTCTTTCAAAAGCTAATCCAGCCATGATTGAACTGAGCCAATCCACTACGTCCCTGATTGAATCGATCGATACTCATTCGGGGAATGCACTAATCTACAAAAAGGACTTTGGCCTTCTGTTGGAACTCGCCATACAACATCAACTAATGCCAGACTTACACCAATTAGGTTTCCTGGCAAAGTTCATTTATAAAGCGGTTGGGATTCTCAAACGTGCAGGCAACACAGAGAAAGACACCCAAATGCTTGCGAAAGAATTTCAAGAGAGTATCGGGAAAACAAAAAAGTTGATGAAGAATTTTCTTTCGTTCGCTCCTTCGGATGTTCAGAGCGCTTTCACTCAAAAATTTTTAGACTTGACGCCGGAAGCGTTTGACCGTTTGCTGGTATTGTGTAAAGACCTCAGTTGGTACAAAAATTACGAGATTGACACACGCCGCAGGTAGGTTGAAATGCCGCGAGAAAAACAGTACATTATCCCATGCCAACGAGTCAACCTCACCCTTCTTCTCCCGGCTCATCGCTTTGGCGGCCTTCGTTGTTCATCTGTATCGTCGCCTCCATTGTGTGGCTTGGCGCGGTGAACGTTCGCGCACTTATTGCCAGCGACATCCTGAAGACGGGCACAGCGGAATTCGAAGAATATATCGATCCCCAAGCCGAGCGTGAGGTCTACCGTCTTGTTTCTGTTGCTTCTGTGGTGGTGATTGCCGGGTACGCCATCACGTTGGCAAGTGCGACCGTATTTCTTTTTTCGTCGCCCTTCAAGCTGAAAGAACACGGGTGGTTGATGATGAGTGCAATTTTGTTTTTCATATTCATCCCGGTGGAATTTTATACAATGCATTTGGATTGGAGGATGATCTACCTGGAGTTTTATACGCCGGCAGCCAACGAACAATTCCGCGAAACGTTTAAAGCGCGGATTATGGCTTTACAGGGCGTTCCCTTTATCGCTCTGATGTGTTATTACTCCATCATCGCGCTCGCCGTGTTCCAACCATTCAAGAAATTGCAGTCTGCATGAAGCATGAAGAGATTGTTGCCGAACTGGAAACTGCCGCTCAACAGCTCGGCGTTACCATCCGCTATGAGAAGGGGGATTTCGAAGGCGGCTTCTGTATTCTCAAAGCTCAACGAATCCTCATCATCAATAAAAAATTACTTCCCAACAGGAAAGCTGCGGTATTGGCTGTCGCAATGCATGAACTTGGTCTCGAAAATGTTTTCGTCAAGCCGGCGTTGCGTGAATACATAGAGGATGAAGTGGCACGAGCAGCACGGGCATCGCTGAAAATATGATCAAAGCAGTCATCTTCGATCTCGACAACACGCTTGTGGATTTCATGGCAATGAAGCGGCAAGCGATCACAGCGGCGATCAATTCCATGCTCGACGCGGGATTGAAATTATCGCGGCAGGAGGCGCAAACCCGAATCGACGCGATCTACAAAGAACGCGGCATTGAATTTCAAAGCGTGTTCGATCAATTGCTGTACGATGTGTTTCAGAAAGTTGACTACAAAATTCTCTCGGCAGGAATTATCGCGTACCGTCGGGCTCGAGAGGCGGCACTAGTGCCCTATCCTCATGTTAATATCACTCTTATTTCGTTAATCAAGCGGGGCATCAAGCTCGGGGTAATTTCCGATGCACCGGGACGCGAGGCATGGCTGAGACTGTGTTACTTGAATTTCCATCATGTGTTTGATTTTGTTGTGACGTTCGAGGATACAGGGGAACGTAAACCCAGTCCCGTACCTTTTAGAAAAGCATTGGAACTGCTCAACGTTCAGGCCCACGAAGCAATTATGGTGGGAGATTGGGCGGAACGCGATATGGTGGGTGCGGCGAAAGTCGGAATGACAACTGTCTTCGCACGCTACGGCGATACGTTCGGCACAGTAGAAAGTAATGCTCATTATGAGATTGATGACGTCTCTGAACTAATGAACGTAATCGACAAAGAGAATGCACTCCGCTAACACCCGACCATGGTAAAAGGTATCGGCGTCGATATCATCGAGATTGAGCGCATCAAAAAGAGTATTGAGGAGCTGGGAGACAATTTTCTGCAGAAGATTTTTACCTCCAG
This sequence comes from Bacteroidota bacterium, assembly GCA_038247945.1. GTDB lineage: Bacteria > Bacteroidota > Ignavibacteria > UBA10030 > UBA6906 > CAADGV01. The sequence continues at coordinate 12,458 of JBBRUI010000077.1, forward strand.
TGAAATTGCGTATTGTAATTCCAAACCGAACGCCTACCAACATTTTGCGGCCCGTTTTGCGGCAAAGGAAGCGCTCAGCAAAGCAGTTGCCACGGGTTGGGCGGGAGAATTTCGTTGGAAAGATGTTGAGGTGATGAACGAACCATCCGGCAAACCTCTGCTTACGTTGCATGGATCGATGAAGGAATTATTATCCCGTTGTTCAATTTTAGTATCGTTATCCCATTCTGACCACCACGTTGTTGCAATGGTTGTTGTTGAGGAACTCTCTGCATGAGATTCACCATTTATAAAAAACTTCTTCTTGGTTTCACCGTCATAATTCTGTTGATGATGGTAGCGAATGCGTACGTGTTGTGGCAACTGGATTCGGTGACCAAAACCACCAGCCTCACATTCCGCAACGACGTCCGTTCCATCAATCTCGCAAAGCAAATGCAGACGATTCTGTACGATGAAGAACGGTATGCGCAAAAATATTTTATTTCACGCGACACTGCATACCTTGCGCTTTACATTGAACAGGAACAGGTTTTCTCGCGTTACGTCGATTCGCTGTATGACGCTTCTCCTGATAGCGCCGAGACGAGGTTGATTTCCAACATCCGGAGCGCACATACGTGGACCAGCAAGGAAATGCTTCAGGAAGCAGGAACGGCGAAAACTCTCTCTGAACCTGAATTGAAAGTGCGTGACCAGAAACGCACGGATACCCTCGAAACATTATACACGAGCCTGGAGACCTTCATCCGTTCCAATGAAGATGATGTGAATAATTCTGTTTCCGGCATCAACGGGGCAATGGTCCGGTCGGTAAACGTTGCCTGGCTCATCACCGTTGGCGCCTTGCTGGTTGCCTTATGCGTCGCCTTGTTTATCACTGGAACCATCGTCCGCCCGATCCGCGCCCTTATCCGGGGAACTGAAAATATTGCACGGGGCGTATTCGACCGCATCGAAGTTTCCTCCCGCGATGAAGTGGCGTGGCTTGCCGATGCCGTCAACTCGATGAGCACGAAGCTGAAACAGATAAACGATCTGAAAACCGAAATGATGCATCACATCTCCCATGAACTCAGGACACCGCTGCAAACAATGCTTTCGGCGCAGTACCTGTTACTGGATCAGAAGCGGGGAACATTAACCCCCGATCAGGTACGGCTTATCATGTCGATCAAAGAAGGAATCCGAAAGCTTACGCACTTCAGCAACCAGTTCCTCGATATTCAAAAAATCGAGCACGGATCGATGGAGTATCACTTCAAACGGTCGAACATTGTTCATGCTATTACTCCGTTGCTGGAGGATACTCAACTCATCGCGTCGCAAAAAGAAGTTACAGTCAACTATTCCTCCGACCGTGACCTGCCTGAGATAATGCTTGATGCAGAGAAAATTTCACAGGTTATAAGCAACCTGCTGAGCAACGCGATAAAATATACCGAGACAGGCGGAACGATTACTGTTCGCGTAACCAATACGAAGAAGGGCGTTAAGGTCTCCGTCTCCGATACCGGAGCGGGAATTCCGAAGGACGACCTGCCGCGCATATTTACAAAATTCTATCAGGCACGGAATGCCAAGAAAGGCACAGGCATCGGACTGGCACTTGTAAAGGCATTGGTGGAAGGACATAAAGGCCGTGTGTACGTTGAGAGCGAGTTGGGCAAGGGAACGACGTTTTCAATTGAATTACCTGCCGCGCCTGCGGAAGAAAGCTCAACGCTGGAAGCCATGCCGGTCGTTGCCGAGGGAACGACATGAGCGCATGGAAGGTTCTACTTGCAATCGTTGTCGGGATGTGGTTCCTCGGGCTGAGCGGGTGCGGATCAACTTCACCGGTTAACATAAGTTCTGAGGACCGCGCCGAATACCACATGCGCGTCGCTGACAGTCTCGAAGCCGCCTCGGCGTTGCGGGAAGCCGCGCTCGAGTACAAACTCGTCGCGGAACTTTACCCTACGACTTCGCACTATCCGAATGCAGTAAGAAATACTGCTCTCCTGTATAGCAACCCTACAAACCCCGCAGGCGATGACAGTTTGTCTCTTCAATGGTTTCAAACATATCTGACGCTTTCCATCCCGCGTGAAGAAAAGGTGAAGGCCGAGATTTATGTTATGATGCTTCAACGCATCAACGATCTTCGTGGGGAGATAAACCGCCGTGGGTCGAGCATCGACAGTCTCCAGGCTTTGGCACGGAAGCAATCAGGGGACATTGCGATAAAAACCAAGAAAGTTCAGGATCTTGAGGGAGAGTTAAAGAAGACGACTGTTGAGTTGCAAAACATTCGCGAGGTTGATGTGCGGATAAACAGGCGGAAGGGCGGCAAGTAGGTCTTTCGCGCAAGTCAGGATTGCTATTCAAAAAGCAATTCGTTAGTTTTTTTCAGATAACCATTGCATTCCCCCGCTAATCAAGAGTATGG
>JBBRUI010000078.1:0-14875 GCA_038247945.1 Bacteroidota bacterium
AAATCTGAAAGTCATACATGGCTTGCGGCGGGGTTGGGTTATCTGGCGCTCAACGCAGGAGTCAAAGAGCAGGTGCGGCTTACAAACGAGCTTCAGCTTGAGATCGATAGGGCGCTGGCATTGAATCCAAATAACGACGCAGCATATTCAATCCGCGGCTCGTTCTATCGTGCGCTCGGCAATGTAAGCTGGTTCCAGCGACAGCTCGCTTCACTTTTTCTTGGCCGCGTGCCGGAAGGTGATTTTGTAGACGGGGAGAGAGCGTTCAAGAAAGCGATCTTGCTCGCGCCCGACGTTATGCGGCACCATTACGAGCTGGGAGTATTATATTTGGATTGGGATAAAAAGGCCGAGGCAAAGAAGTCGTTGCTAATTGCAGCGTCCCTTCCCATTAGAGTTGCAATCGATAAGCCGCGGCTGGCGAAAATCAAAGAGTTGCTTGCTTCACTCAATGACGTTCAATAGAAATTTTATCGGAGATCGCGATGGAATGGATTTCAAGTCCTGAAACCTGGATTGCACTCGTAACATTGACCGTGTTGGAGATCGTGCTCGGGATCGACAATATTATTTTTATTTCGATCCTCTCATCGAAACTCCCGCATGACCAGCAGGCGAAAGCGCGGACTATTGGATTGGCGCTGGCAACGATCACGCGGGTGTTGCTGCTTCTCTCGCTTACGTGGGTGATGCGTTTAACGTCTCCGATGTTTTCCGCCCTGGGGAACGACATCTCAGGCAGGGATCTAATTTTGATCCTTGGCGGATTGTTCCTGATAGGAAAAAGCACGCACGAGATTCACGACAAGCTGGAAGGTGTTGAAGGTGAGTCATCGGTGAAAGTGAAAGCGAAATTCTCGAACATCATAATCCAGATCCTCTTGCTGGATATTGTTTTCTCTCTCGACTCTGTGATCACGGCGGTTGGCATGGCCAATCAGGTTGGAGTTATGATTGCTGCCGTTGTGATTGCAATTGTTGTCATGATGCTTGCAGCCGGTTCGATCAGCAGTTTTGTTGAAAAGCACCCGACTGTTAAAATGCTCGCGCTGAGCTTCTTGTTGCTCATCGGCGTAACGCTCATGGCCGAGGGATTCGACCAACATATTTCGAAAGGCTACGTCTACTTTGCGATGGCGTTCTCTGTGTTTGTTGAGATGTTGAATTTGAAAATCCGCTCGACGAGAACAGCGCCGATAAAGTTGCATTCGGCGTATTCAAGCGGGAAGAAATAGTTGAAACGCATCTACCTCGACCATACCGCCACAACTCCGCTCGACGCCCGGGTGTTCGAAGCGATGCGTCCGTACTTCTCGGAAATATTCGGCAACGCATCGTCGATCCATTCGTTCGGGCGCGAAGCGAAGTCTGCGCTGGAGAAGGCGAGAGAAACGATTGCGAAAGCTATTGGCGCGCAAAGCGGAGAAATATTTTTCACGAGTGGCGGCACAGAGTCCGATAACTTTGCAATTCACGGCGTTGCTCTGGCAGCAGCAAAGAAAAGCGCCGGTAAGAATCATATCGTCACCTCTGCAGCCGAACATCACGCCGTCCTTGAGCCATGTGAGATATTGAAGGAAGAGGGATTTGAAGTCACTGTATTGCCCGTTGACTCAAACGGACTCGTCACTCCGGAACAAGTACGAAACGCAATCACCGACAAGACTTGCCTCGTCTCCATCATGCACGCGAACAATGAAGTGGGCACAGTTTATCCGATTAAAGAAATCGCCGCGGTTGCTCATGAACGAAGGGTCGTCGTTCACACAGACGGCGTTCAGACTCTGGGAAAGATTCCTTTCAGTGTAAAAGATCTTGACGTTGATCTGATGACCCTCTCAGCACATAAACTTTACGGACCGAAAGGCATCGGAGCGTTGTTCGTGAAGAAGGGAACGGAGTTGGAGCCGATGATTCACGGCGGCGGACAGGAACGCGGCAAACGCCCGGGAACGGAAAACGTACCTCTGGCAGTCGGGTTTGCTAAAGCAGTAGAACTTGCAATTGAAGAAATGCAAACAGAAATGCCGAGGCTCGAATCATTGCGCAGCAATCTCCAATCCCAAATCCGTAATCACTTTCCCCCGGCAATCATCAACGGTCATCCGACTTCACGACTTCCGCATATTCTGAATATTTCATTCGACAACAACAAGATTCCTCTCCAAGGAGAAATGCTTGTGATGAATATGGATTTACAGGGCATCGCAGTCACCAGCGGCTCAGCGTGTACATCGGGCAGCATGCAGCCTTCTCATGTGTTGCTTGCGATGGGACGCGACGAGAAAACAGCGAAGGCAACGCTGAGATTTTCGTTCGGTAAGAGCAACACTGAAGAAGATGTTGACTATGTTGTCAGCACGCTGAAACAAATTCTCCAACGAATGACCGACGGGTAATCTCCTCATGCTCACCGGTAACTACCTCACGCTCTTCAATCGTCTCACACCATATATTCCTCAAGATCGTCTGATTCACGACGAGCTTCGCACGCTTGCGTACGGAACGGACGCAAGCTTTTACCGCCTCATTCCGAAATTGATTGTCAAAGTGGAGACCGAGGAAGAAGTCGTACACGTGTTGCGCGAGACGCGGGCGCTGAAACTGCCGCTAACATTTCGTGCTGCGGGGACGAGCCTTTCCGGCCAGGCGATTTCGGATTCGGTGCTTGTGCTTCTGGGGAGCTGGGCGAAGTACTCGATTGGTTCCGGCGGCTTAACCATTACGCTGCAGCCCGGCGTGATTGGCTCGCATGCGAATGTTTTTCTCGGACCATACGGAAGAAAAATCGGGCCTGACCCGGCCTCGATCAACTCGGCGAAGATCGGCGGAATCGCTGCCAACAATGCTAGCGGAATGTGCTGCGGAACAGCGCAGAACAGTTATCGCACGCTCGCATCGATGAAAATTATTTTTGCAGATGGAGCGACGCTTGATACAGCCGATCAGCAAAGCCGCAACGCGTTCTCTCAATCTCATAAAGAATTACTCGCACGCATTACCGACCTTCGTCGCCGGACACTCGACAGCACAAAGCTCGCCGAGCGTATCCGACACAAATACAAGATGAAGAATACGACCGGCTACAGTCTTAATGCTCTGGTCGATTTTGAAGATCCGATCGACATCATTCAACACCTTATGATCGGGTCGGAGGGGACGCTCGGATTTATTGCGGCGATTACGTACAACACGGTGCCCGAGTATCCGCATAAAGCAAGCGCGCTGATGGTGTTTCCGGATATCGAAACGGCATGTAACGCTGTCGTGATTCTGAAGTCCGCCAATGTTGAGGCGGTGGAGTTGATGGATCGTGCGTCGCTGCGTTCGGTCGAAAACAAGGACGGCATGCCATACTATTTGAAAGAACTCGGGAGTGACGTCGCGTCTCTTCTCGTCGAAACCCGTGCCGCAGACTCACAGCGACTTTTAGAAAATGTACAATCAATCCTGAAAGCCCTCGCGTATTTGCCGCAGATCCGACCAATCGAGTTTACAGACGCTCCGGTTGAGTTTGCAAAACTCTGGAACATAAGGAAAGGGTTGTTCCCCTCAGTGGGAGCGATGCGGAAAACAGGCACGTCGGTTATCATTGAGGACATTGTGTTCCCTCTGGAACGACTTGCCGAAGGAACCACCGAGCTGCAGCAACTTTTTGTCAGGCATGGTTATCATGATGCGATCATCTTCGGTCACGCTCTGGAAAGCAATCTTCACTTTGTGTTCAGTCAGGATTTCAACTCTGCAGAAGAAGTGGAGCGGTATAGACAATTCATGGATGACGTGACAACGATGGTGGTAAAAAAATATGACGGGGCGCTGAAAGCAGAACACGGCACCGGCAGGAATATGGCGCCGTTCGTTGAGCTGGAGTGGGGAAGCGAAGCGTACGGGTTGATGAAGGAAATCAAAAATATTTTCGATCCCGACAACCTGCTTAATCCCGACGTTATCATCAACAACGATCCACTCGCGCATGTAAAGAACCTCAAGCCGCTACCTGCCGCGGACGAGATTGTCGATAAATGTATCGAGTGCGGATTTTGCGAGATCCAATGTCCCTCACGGACTATTACTCTAACGCCGCGGCAGCGGATTGTTGCGTACCGCGAGATATCGCGGCTTCAGGCAACCGGCGAGAATCCTGAACGGCTGCAAAAGTTTCGTGAACTGTTCGCGTATCTCGGCGACGAAACGTGTGCAACCGATGGACTCTGTGCCATAAGCTGTCCCGTGAATATCGATACGGGCAAGCTCATCAAAGAACTTCGCATCGAGACGACGAGCCCGTTTGCAAACGCGGTAGCGGGCTTTTGTGCACGCAATATGTCGTTGACGACCGCCGTCATGCGATGGACACTGAATGCGGCTCATTCGCTGCATTCTCTTTTGAGCACGGATAGAATGTTGAAGTTTACAGCTGGCTTGCGAAGATTTTCCGGAAACCGGATTCCCCAATGGAATCCGGCAATGCCCAAAGCTGCAGATTCTCTTAAAACGAATTCAGAGAACACGAATTCGCCATTCAAGGTTGTCTATCTCCCATCCTGCATAAACCGGACGATGGGTGTTGCGGCGGATTATAGCGAACCGGATTCTCTCACCACTGTCATGCATAATCTTCTCACTAAAGCCGGCTTCGAAATTATTTATCCTGCCGGAATTTCTAAACTCTGCTGCGGACTCGCGTTTTCAAGCAAGGGGTTTAAGAAACAGGGAGATGAGAAGGCACGAGAACTGAACACGGCTTTGCTGAAAGCATCTGACAACGGCGAAATACCAATTCTCTCTGATACGAGTCCGTGTTTGTTGCGCGCCAAGGAAACGCTCGATGAACGTCTGCGCTTGTTTGAGCCGGTTGAGTTCATCTCAAAGTTTGTGGCGGGACGGCTCGACATACAGAAGCGAAATGAAACAATTGCCATTCACAGCACGTGCAGCTCGACGAAAATGGGATTGAATGAAAGTCTGAGACGTCTTGCGGAGTTGTGTGCAGAAAAAGTAGTCGTGCCGCATGGAGTCGGGTGTTGTGGCTGGGCAGGAGATAAGGGCTTCACTCATCCTGAATTAACTGCGGCAGCATTGCATGACCTGCGTGAAGAAATTCCGGCGGGCTGCAATCAAGGTTACTCGACAAGCCGAACGTGCGAGATCGGGCTTTCGCTTCATGGCGGAATAAGCTATAAATCAATTGTGTATTTGGTGGATGAATGTACTCAGCCAAAACATGCTTGATACTTAGTCATTTACTCTGTACATACATTAAAGCATAACCAAAGGAGCTGCGATATGAGCACTGCTGAGATTCAGGAAAAAGTTAGGTATGTTAGCGACAAGTACGGGCGGAATCGCGAAGTGATTCTGCCATATAAGCTCTTTCATGAATTAATAGAATTGAAAGAGACCATAGAGATCTACAAACAGCAAGATGTTCAAAAAAATATCAAGAAATCCAAGCGGCAAGTACGAAACGGGAAAGGGAAATCTTTTACAGAAGCTTCAAAGGCAATTCAGTGGCTCCGACAATAGAACTTGTCCTCACTCCGCAATTCAAGGAATCATATCAAAGCCTGCCGGAAAGAATCAGGAAGAAAGTCGACAAGCAACTAACGTTTCTTGTTGCCAACCCTCAGCACCCCTCCCTTAAGATTCACAAGCTTAATGGTGATTGGGAATTTTACGTTGACATTCACTACCGATGTTTCTTTGAGCGCGTGTCAAACAAATTCATCCTTCATGCTGTAGGAACGCACCGCCTCGTGGATCGCTACCGAATCAAGAAATAACTTACTTCCCTAAAATCTGAAATATCCTTTCAATTCTTTTCTTGGAATATTAGCAACGGAGCGAAGATCAAAATACAAACAGGCCATTTAGCTTTCAGTAAAACCTATTCCTTCAAGAACAACCTGTCGGAACGTCTCCTTATTGCCGAATCGTTTTACTGCATCGAGAATTTCGATGCCGGCGAGTTTCCCTTCGCTGTCAATATCGAAGGCAATCCCTTCAGCCACATTTTGGGAAGTAACGGTCGCTTCTCGAAATGTTATTGAGAGTGCATCAACTTCTGCGTCATAACTTATTTTCATGGTTCATCGACTATAGAAATACAATTGTAGCTTGATACTACTCAAGACTATTTGTAATGCGACGTACAAGATATGATGGTGAGAACGTCATCCGATACGGCATAGATCAATCGGTGCTCATCATTGATTCGACGAGACCAACATCCTCGGAATTCGTGCTTGAGGGGTTCAGGTTTTCCCGTACCTGAGAAAGGTGTGCGGAGAGATTCTTTGATGAGAGCGTCGATCCTACTGAATATTTTCTTGTCAACTCGCGACCATTCCATGAACTCCTCGTATGCCCGCGTGTGGAAAGCGACTTTTCTCACCGGAACTTGGTCTGATCGGGAATCAGAATGTTCTTTCCCTCGCGTATATCGCAGACCCTGCTGAGTACCTCCTCTTTGTATTCCGAAGAACTCATTAGATAGTCTGTTTCGTCAGCTTCGGTGACAACGATTTTGATTTCCTTGTCCTTAAACTGAATCTTCAACATTTCTATGAAATCATTTGTGAGTTCAGCAACCTTGAGCATATATATTGTCAGCATCGTGCGCCTCCTTGTTTCAGTTGGAATCTACATCATTACTTTCTGAACGGCAAGTAACTCACTTCCCCAAAATCTGAAATATCCCTTCAATTCTTCCCATCGGCGCAGAGAGTTGAGCGCCGGCCATTTCGTTCCGTACGTGATCGTATGTTTCCTTCGCAATCTTCACGCCTTCGGCAAAGCCTTCTTCTTTAGTCGTGGTCTTGCGCATGCGTTCCATGATTTCAGGCGGAACGCTCGCGCCCGGTACTTCATTATTCATGAACTCTGCATTGCGATATGAAACAAGCGGCCAGATGCCCGCAAGAACCGGCAGCTTCACATGCTCGATTTTTCGGAGGCATTTTTCCAGTATGCGCACGTCGAACACAGGTTGCGTAACAATATACTCCGCACCTGATTCGATTTTCCAATCGAGCCGCTTCAGTTCTTCATCGAGATTGATCGCTCCGGGATTCAATCCAACACCGATGCAGAATCCGGTCGGATCGCCGATGGGATTTCCCGCGAGGTCGAGTCCGTGGTTGAGTCGTTTGATCAAATTCGTGAGTCCAATTGCATCGACGTCAAACACGGCAGTCGCGTCCGGATAGTTGCCGAGCTTCGGCGGGTCACCGGTGATCGCGATAAGGTTTCGGATTCCCAGTGCCCACGCGCCCAGCAAATCCGATTGCATGCCGATAACATTTCTGTCCCGACAAGCGAAATGCAGAACAGGTTCAATGCCAACCTCCCGCTGAATCGTCACCGCAAGCGCGAGCGCAGACATTCTCGCCGATGCTCTCGGACCATCAGGGATGTTAATTCCATCTATCCCAAAATGAAATAGCTTGCGCGCCTTAGCAACTTCCTTCACAGGCGAAACACCTTTAGGCGACACCAATTCGACAAGCGTGACAAATTCTTTTCGCAGGAGCTTGTTGGACATGCGGGACTTTTCGCCCAGCGTGTACGGCTTCACGGTCTCGGGTGCTGTGACTTGCAGACTTGCAATCGTAATATCGATCCGTTTCGCGGGCTGCAATGCTTTTACCGCGCGGCGGATTGCGCGAATGTGGTCAGGATTTGTTCCACAACAGCCGCCTACAATTGAAGCCCCGGTTTGAATGAAGCGCTTGGAATATTCCGCAATGTATTCGGGCGACGTCATGTAGATATTTCGTCCGCCGACATTCATCGGAAGGCCGGCGTTGGGTTGAACGGAAATAGGTAGGGTGGTCATCGACTTCAATTGCTCGAGCGCGTCCAGCATGGATTTCGGGCCGACAGAACAGTTCATTCCGATGGCGTCCGGTTTCAGCGCGCTGATTTCAGATACAAAACTTTCCATCGAAGCGCCGCTAAGCAAGAGCCCATCATCGTTGATCGTGACTTGAGAAATGAACGGGAAGTCCGGCCGCAATTCTTTCAGCGCCAGGATTGCCTGTTTGAGCTCAGCAACGAGACCGAACGTTTCAAAGATGATAAGGTCAACGCCCCCGTCAAGCAGTCCCTGAATCTGTTCCTTAAATACTTCCTTCGCTTCGTCAAACGAGAGCTTCCCCAGAGGTTCGATCTGCACACCCAACGGCCCCACGGAACCCGCGACCAGTGTTGAATCTCCGGCTGCCTTCTTTGCAATCTGTGCACCCTTTAAGTTTACTTCGTGGACTTTTGTTTCGAGTCCATGCGGTGCAAGCTTGAAGCGGTTCGCGCCAAATGTATTTGTCTCGATGACATCAGCCCCGGCCGCGATATAATCCCGATGCACCTCCGAGACAAGGTCTTGATTGGTAAGATTCAGTTCATCAAAGCACGTGTTGATGAAGATTCCTTTTTGATAGAGATAGGTCCCGACTCCGCCATCAAACACAATTACTTCTTTGCCGACACGTTCTCTAAACGATTTCATCTCTTTTCCTTTGAATGAATTCTTGTTCTAAAAAACGATCACGATTAACCGACTGAGTTACTGACGGAGCAGCCTTGGCTGTAATCCCCAATCTGTAATCTGAAATCAATTCAATCGTCTCCCTCTTTCCCATTCGCGCAAAACCAATCCATACCGCACGCCGCGTTCGCTTACGATCATTTCCTTGAACTTAAGATGTGCCATAATCTCGCGCAAGATAAGCGACCCGGCGGCGATAACATCGTTTCGTCCTTCCATGATGGAAGAGAGACGGAGGATTTCTGCCGACGGCAGAGTCCGTAACATTCTGAATAACGAATACACGGTCTCGACATGAAGTTTGTAGTTTGTGACTGCCTCGATCGAGAATTCCTTCAACTCCTGCGCAAGCACAGCGAGTGATGTTGCAGTTCCCGCAACACCTACCAGCACTGAGTCTTTGAAATCGAACCATCCTGCTTTTGTAAGCTCATCTTCAACCAGTGTAATCGCCGACTCGAGCTCGGGATGTGTGGGAGGGTCATGCCTGAAAAAACGTTCAGTCAATCTCACCGAGCCAACGTCGAGGCTGACAGAATGGTGAATCGTCTTCTCGTTGCCAACTGTAATTTCGGTGCTGCCGCCACCAATGTCAACCACGGTGGCCTTTTTAATTCCGGGGATTCCGCTGATGGCTCCCCGATACGTCCAGTACGCTTCATCCTGCCCGGTGAGAATTTCAAGATCAAACCCGGTTCTTGATTGTATGAGATGTACGAACTCGCTCTTGTTGTTCGCATCCCGAACAGCGCTTGTTCCGCACACTATGACTTTCTCAACAGAATATTTTGAGATGATAACTTTGTACTCATCGAGTACGTCAATTGCTCGCCGCATGGAATCCGACGAGAGATTTTTTGATGCATCAACATTTTTACCGAGACGGGGAATACGTTGTTCGTACACAAGCGGATGAATTGTACCCGCCTCATTCACGCTCGCAATCAGGAGAAGTATCGTGTTCGTGCCGATGTCGATTGTGGCAATGTTCAAATGGGCTCCTTCGGGCAAAACTTTGACGCCGTCTCCTCTGGTTTTGTTTTCGTTTCAACCACCGACTCAAGTGCGTTCGGGAATTGTCATTCCGAACCTTGGCCTGACGAAGGTCAGGCTTGTTTCGAAATCTATTGAGGCGGACCCGGCACAATTCGATGGATGCTGAAATTCCGCTCTTTGAATCCCGCTCAATGCGGAATCCGAAATGCGGGACAAGTTCAGCATGACACCGTGTATTCCAATACAAGATCCTGGGTCGGTAGTCACTATTTCACAATGAAAGGGCGAGTGCAATCCACTCATTCTCAGTAATCATTTCCCGAATCTCAAACGCTGAATCCTGCACCGCGGTCCTCATCGGTTCTTCATCCACATTCAACAATCCGGAAAGAATGACAAGTCCGCCCGGATTTAATTTCGATTTCATATCGGCAAGCAGCGGCTCAATGACGTTGCGCTGGATGTTGGCAACAATCATGTCGAACCCGGACGCAGAAACCGAACCAAGTTCACCAAGAACAATTTGAACTGAATCCTGCACAGCGTTTAGCTTTATGTTTTCCATAGCATTGTTGTACGACCATTCATCATTGTCGACTCCGATTGCCGAGCGTGCGCCGAGTTTTATTCCCGCGATGGCAAGTACGCCGGTTCCTGTTCCGATATCCAACAATGTCATGCCGGGCTTCACGTATTTCTCCATCAACTTCAGAACAAGCCGCGTCGTCTCGTGGTAACCGGTGCCGAATGACATTTTCGGATCAATCGTCAAAACAATTTCGCCGGGCAGCGGAACGTATTCATGCCACGTGGGAGTGATGACAATCCGCCCGGTAACATGAATCGGCTGAATTGTTTTTTCCCACTCCTCGTTCCAGTTTCTTTCCGGAATATCTTTAACGGAGATTCTTGGAGCAGTTGAACTGCCGGATCGTTGTATCGATGAAACCATGTTCTGTACTTCATCGAACATTTCACTGCTCCAACGTTCTCTGCTTATATAACAACGAAGCAGAGTTCCGTCTTCCCAAAATCCCTCGAACCCAAGCTGTGAAAGGATACCGACAATGTGTTCGCGCAGTTGTTCGTCCGCAATGATTTCAACTTCCGTGTACGTTTTCGGCATACGGCTTAGGGGAGTTGGCTGTACACAACATGCGTGAGAACCGTGCCGACGGCTTCAAGACTTTCGGCGCTGCATTTGTCCGGTGTGTCGTCGTGCGTATGCCAGTAACGATTCGTCCGGTCGGGGTAGTTGAAGTCAATGATGTCGATTGTCTTGATCCCTGCTTCGTTTAGTTGCAGATGATCGTCGTTGACCTCTTCGCCAAGTTCATCTACAAATTGAGGGTAGCCAAGCTCTTTTGCTTTCGCCCAGACAAGGTTCACTATGTCAGGCGCGAACCTGACGGAATGCTGTTCCTTTGGAATATCAAGAAATTTATCTCCCACCATATCCAGCAAGATTCCAAACCGGGGATTGTTGTCGGCGGATTTGTTCTTTGCAAAATACCGCGAGCCGAGAAAATATTTCGCCAGGTCAGATTCCATTCCGTAATCTTCACCATCAAACAGAACAATATCAACACCGATGGACGGCGGTTGTTGTTTGAGCAGTGATGCGATTTCAAGAAGGACAGCAACACCGCTTGCCGCGTCGTTGGCTCCGAGCAACGGAAGATTTTGCTTTGACTTGTTAGTATCGTGCTCAGCGCGGGGCCGCGTGTCCCAATGCGCGCAAAGGAGTATGCGCGCGGTTGCCGAGGGATTGAATTTTGCAATCACGTTTGTCAGGGAGAGTGTTTCGTTGTAGCCCGCCGATGTAAACGATTGCAACTGTACTTCATCCGCATATTGGCGCAATGTCTTCTCGAGAAACGCGAGACACTCCCGGTGTCCTTTTGAATTGGGATTACGCGGACCGAACGAGGTTTGTTGGGTGAGGAAACCAAATGCATTGCTTCCGCTAAACTTGGGTACTGCAACCATGGTGCGGACAGTTTGAGTGGAGTTGTTTTGTGCTTCATGTGCCTGTGGTTTAGGTGTTTTGCCCCCACAGGACGCCACAAAGAACAGAAGAATGAACAGCAAAATATGTCTCATGAAAAGAAAAATGCCTTTTGATCGTGAAGCCGGCAAAAAAGTACCCAAAAGGCTCAGCAAATGCAAAGCAATGTTTGGTGCGCGAATGCGGTCGTTGAATGGGATGGAGAAAGTTTTCTTTCCATCGAAACAAATTCCTTAGAGCTGTCGTCTAAGGAAACAGATAATCCAATCCACAAAATTTCAAGGAGGTAATCATGAACAGGGCAATGAAAAGTGCAGTGTTGTTTCTCTTTTTCTTCGCCGCAAGTTTTGCACTTGCAATAAGCGCGGAGAAAACATTCGACAAGAAATTCACCGTGGCTCCTGGCGGCACGCTGACCATTAAAACCGATTTGGGCGGAGTAAATATTGTGGGCACGGATGCCAAAGAAGTTTCCATTCATGCAGATATGAAAGGGCGACAGCGGGACGTTGATAATTTCCAAATCACTGCGAACCAATCGGGAGCGGGTGTGGACGTTACCGGAAAATCTCCCCGCTCAAACTGGGGATGGAGTTGGAACAATAATGACCTCGAAGTTGAGTTTACGATCAAAGTCCCGAAAGAGTATAGTCTCCGGATGGAAACATCAGGGGGCAATATTACTGTGAACAACGTGAATGGAAAACTGAACGGCGGAACTTCCGGCGGAGACATTATCCTCACGAATATCGCGGGTGCAATCGATCTGGAAACTTCAGGTGGAAACATTCAAACGGAAAAGATCCAGGGTCAATTACACATGGAAACATCCGGTGGAGATATTAGAATTACGGAAGTGAAAGGTGATGTCGATGTAAACACCTCCGGCGGAAATATTTCGTTGAAGACGGTAGCCGGCAAAGTGCGGGCTGAAACATCTGGCGGAAACATTTCGGTGAACGTCACCGAAACAAACAAAGGCGTGTACGCGGAAACCTCAGGCGGCAATATTGAGATCGTGATGCCGAAGAATATCTCCGCCAATATCGACGCGGCGACAAGCGGCGGAGAAGTATCGTGCGACTTCCCTGTGACGATGCAGGGCAAGCTGGATGAGAGCAGAATCCGCGGTACCATCAATGGCGGTGGCAATCAGATTCATGCGCACACGTCGGGCGGCAACATCCGCATTCGCGGAATGCAGTAGTCACGATTGATGAATATCGCTACAGCACGAAGCCCGGTTTCATAAAGGAATCGGGCTTTTGACTGTCTAAGGTTTTGCAAACCTCTCCTCAGCCTTTTCCCGATTGCTTTTCCCTGTATTCAAGATTACATTCCACCACACTCCTCGTTCATTCCTTTCATTAATCCGGCGGTGCACCATGAAAACGTGTCTACGTTTTGCATCTCCAGTGTTCTTTTCCATTCTGATGATTACTCTTCTATTCGGATTCGCTCATGACCTGAATGCCCAAACCGACTCACTTGCGGATGTGTTTCCGCTTCTGGTCGGGAACCGGTGGACTTACGGCTACCATGCGGACTGGACAGATGCTATTAATATGATATGTACGACCGATACGGGTTCGGTGTCAATTAGAATCATTCAACGGATTGACTCTCAAGATTCTCTTGTTTGGGTGATGGAAGAAAGAAGAGACCTTGTGAGCAGAAGAGCAGTGACCCTCTGTACGCCTCCCATCATCTCTACAACAATCCGGGACACAACAATCTTTCATCTGGTGGAGTCGTGCCTTGGGCAACACCAGTTGTATCGCAACCAGAACTTCGTGCAAATTCTTGACGCAGTGCTCCCCTACAGCAAACTACACTCCGACTCGACGACGATTGTTCGTTACCGCAGTGTTGGTTCGGATGGCAAGATCACATTTCGGTCAAAGCCCCACTGGATGGTGAACAGTACGTTCACGTTCAGAAACAGAATTGGAATGGAGCGGTATCAATCAACCGGCTACCCGGCAACGGGATTGTTGCTGACTGTCGATCATCAGTTGCGCTCATCAATTGTTCTCGGGGTTAATACGCAGTCAAGCAACTCTGTGCCGAATGGCTTTTCTCTTTATCAGAACTACCCCAACCCCTTCAATCCAACAACAGAGATCAGATATCACCTGCCCGCCTTGTCGGCCCAATCAGGGCAGGCGGGGACGTCGGATGTCAGTCGCGTGACGCTCAAAGTATTCGATGTGTTGGGTCGCAAAGTTGCAACACTTGTAGATAAGGTTCAAGGTTCAGGGTTCAAGAAGGTGACGTTTGAGGGATCGGCCTTGGCGAGCGGCGTGTATTGCTATCGACTCCGAGCCGGCGATTTTCTGGCAACGAAACGAATGCTGCTGATAAAGTAGCGCGTACAATTGACGGACGATCGACATGAAGCGTATATGTTCTCATATAGGTTTCGGTAATTCTGACAACAAAGAAAGGTAAAAGCCATGAAAACTAAATCTATCGTTGTCGTTGCTTGTTGCATTCTCTTCAATTCGATTTCATTTTCAGGTTGGGAACCCACAAACACTTACACCACTTGGTCTATTGAGGCTTTGTGTTGGGATGGCGAGTATTTGTATGCTTCAACATGGCGAAGCGTGTGTGTTTCAAGTAACCTTGGGGCACGGTGGGAACAAGCAAACAACGGACTCGGAACATCACCCCGCGTAGATGCTTTTCTCAATGTGCAGACTGGATCGGGGAGTCTCGTCCTTTGCGCAAAGAGTGGCGACGGGGTGTATCGAACCACCAACCACGGAACAACCTGGAATCCGTCCGGCTCAGGTTTGCCGGCCGGCGTCGCTCCCGGATCGTTCATTCAATTCGGAACGAAAATTCTCGCAGCGTTTTCAAATGACATCTACCGTACAACAGACTTCGGCATTTCATGGAGTGACGCAACCAGCGATCCTGATGTCACTGACATATACAGTATCTGCGTCTCAGGCTCGACAATTTTTGCATCGCAAGGTTTGAACAGCATTATCAAATCAATGGATGAGGGAACAACATGGGATGCGGTCATCCTGCCTCGTACAGATCAGTATTTCGTTACGTCTATCGCAAGTAATGGTGCGAACGTCTATGTCCCAACGCATGGTTACTACCTCAATTCCGATCGGTTCTTCCGTTCATCTGATGGCGGAGCAAGCTGGACCGAAGGCAGTGCGGGCTTCGGCCTATCGTGGGGTCTATGGCCCGGGCGATCCGGAAACGCAGGTCGCAGCGGTCATGGCGGCTGATCGAGCCAAACCGGGACGGTTGCGGCGGCGGATGTACAACGGCCGCAGTTTCGACCTGTTCAACAGCCC
>JBBRUI010000079.1:0-14574 GCA_038247945.1 Bacteroidota bacterium
AAGGGGAATGAAGGTGTAGGTGAGACTGTTAGCCATTCTGGCCTGCGGTTGCCTAAGAGATAACCAATAACTATTATTACAGGAGATTTTATGAGGTCTAAAACGGTAATTACGCTCGGTCAGATTCTGATGATACTGGCACTTAGTCAATCGTATGCCCAGATGGCGGCGCCAAACTTCAAACTCAGTACGCAAAAGGGGAACGTCATTGAACTTGCAAAACTAAAGGGCAAGATCGTTGTGCTGAATTTCTGGGCAACATGGTGTGGACCGTGTCGCAAAGAGATTCCCGGCTTCTTGGATGTGTACAGGCAATACAAAGAAGAAGGACTTGAGATCGTCGGGGTATCTCTTGACCGAGATGGTTGGAAGGATGTGGGATCCTTTGTGGAACAAGCAAAGATCAATTACCCGGTTGTTCTCGGCGATATTGTTTTGACAGATGCATATGGCGGCATAGATGCAATTCCGGCTACCTTTATTATTGATAGACAAGGAAACGTCGTAAAAAGCACGTGGGCTACATGAGTCAGCGAGATTTTGAACAGATAATCAAAAACCTATTGTAAATTGAGGAGAGCGCGTGATGAAAGTGACCGTGGTGTTGCTCATGAGTTTAACAGCTCTGAGTTGCGTCCAGCCAACAGATGAACCCGCCAACACTGCCGGGAATCGCAATCCTGTTATTCAGTCGGTAGTCGCCGATCCCCCGACAATGAACGTCGGTTCAAGTTCAACTGTAACTGTCACTGCTTCAGACCCTGAAAACCAACTACTGACGTACAAATGGATTGCTTCAACGGGGGATATTATCGGTGAGGGGTCAACGGTTCATTACACAGCTTCCTTTTGCTGCGCGGGTCCAAATTTTGTCAAGGTGACAGTGAGAGACAATGCGGGAGGAAGCACTACACAGTCAGTTGATATCTTTATCAATTACCCGTAGGGCCTTTGGTGACGCGATCGCATTTCAAGTTCTCCTTCGGAAAGGTATTGTTTGTGAACCGATGCTTACTCTTCATTTGGATGAGCGCGATTTCTTCTCTTTGGATCAACAGATCTTATGCACAAGGATGTTGTTCTGTAGGAGCGTCATCAATTGGCGGCGTTGAAAGCGGAGTCCAAAAGTTCCAGACGCTGAGCTTTGGAATCAACTATCAATTCAATTCTGTGACCCACGCGTATCAAGAAACTGATCGAATTGAAGATCCCTTACGTAGAACAGCGAGCGTTGGTTACTTCAACATTCACGCGGAATATGGATTTCAACCTCGCCTTTCGTTGTATGCCCTGCTCTATGTCAGTGACAAGACAAGAGAAATAACCGTGAGAAATGTTGCTGGAGGGTTCATCGAGACGGCAAAGTTCAGTGCTTCGGGTATTGGAGATTTGACACTACTTGCAAAATACGAGATTGTCGCTCCTTCGATCATCTCGCCATTTGAATTAGCAGTGGGAACCGGTGCAAGTCTACCGACTGGAAGTTTTACGAAAGAACAAAACAACGCGGAACTCTCCATCGACCTGCAGCCGGGAACAGGCGCAACGACACTTATTGCGTGGGCGTTTGCAATGCGCAGTTTCCCTGCACAAGGAATTCGTTTGTTCGCAAACGTGATGTACCGTTATTCGGGAACAAACTTCAACAGTTACAGGCTTGGCGATGAGTTTCTTTCGACGTTGGGAAGTGAATACTCCTTCTACGAACATTACGGTGTGTCATTAATGTTGCGTAGTCGATTCGCTGCGCAGGATTACTCAAACAGGAGAACATTGAACGCGACCGGTGGAACGTACCATGATCTAATGCCCGCCCTTTCGTACTTCGATGGACCTTCCGAATTCCGAATATTTTATCAACTTCCCATCTATCGCAACGTACGGGGCATTCAACTGACGCTTGCGTATCTTCTCGGTGTGGAGTACAGCTATGCCTTTGATTTCAGTTCACCGGAATGAGATGGAACAAGAGTCGCGTGAGTTAGGGCCTCGGCTAACTGGCGAGTTCCACTCGCCTTGATGCTGGGCCAGGTGCTTGCGTGATTAACAATTTGATTTATGGTTGAGTATGGAGGGCTTCGTGTTGACCAAGCAAAACGGTTGAAGGAGTTGGAACACGAAAACAGTCAGTTGCGGAATGTGGTCTGGCTCTCTACAATAGAGCAATGAAGTATGTCGTTGAGCCTGGCAAGTTTCACGTCTGGATCGGTGGCAGTTCTGAGGCGACTCTCCAAGCAGAATTTTCCATAGTTGACTCCTAATTGTGAGCCGGTGCTCTTCGCGTTATCAGGATTGAGCGCACGATTCCCGGCGAAATTGAGCGGTGAATGAATGCACTCAAATGATAAAGACCTTTAGCTGACCCAATTGTCGGAATCTGCTTCAGCGGCAGCGTTACGTTGTGCGACTTTTGCATACCGGCGCTGCCTGCCATCTACGAATTCCTACTCGGTTGCGGGCACGACTTTGTTCTTGGCGATGGAACCTACGGATGATTTGAACGAGACGTATTGGATTGTATCGCCGTTGTCGCGATAGAAGAACCCAAGCACAGTTTTGACTGACTTGCGTTTGATTGGCTGATATGGCTTGAACATGATCGCGCCTGCTGTTGCTGTTACCGACCCCGAAAAAGAAAAAGGGGAAAAGAAAGAGCGGTGAGGTGTTTTTAACGGCAAACCGAAAAAGGCAAAGGCGCGCTTACGCAGTTCAGCCGTAGCGTAATCGTGGCGGGACGAAGTGCGTTTATACTTCCAGCCGGAACACGGCACTCAGGATATTGGGTTCAGGGTTGCAGTAAGGGCGCTGCCGTGAGATGATGCTTGAAATTGTCCCGCGAGACACCGAGATTTAGTTGCATTCCAACTTTTGGAGAGTTGATGACACCACGACTTTATGACTTCCTCGCACAAGATCACAACCGGCTTGACCAACTACTACAAGAAGCAACTGCACAACCTGGAACGATCAATAGAGAGCCGTATGATAAATTTCGAAGGGGATTGCTTCGCCATATCGGGATAGAGGAACGCATTGTGATGCCCGCGATCGCCAGACTTCAAAACGGCAAACAGGCTGAGGTTGCGGAAAGGCTGAGACTTGATCATGGTGCAATTGCCGCGCTGTTGGTTCCTCCTCCGTCAGCCACAATCATCGCTACACTTCGTTACATCCTTGAAAAACACAATGCTCTTGAAGAAGAAGAGGGAGGGCTCTACCTTTTGCTCAACAGGCTGGCAAGTAACGAGGAGGACGGCTTGCTGGAGAGAATGAGCAACACGCCTGAAGTTCCTGTCATGCCATATAACGAAAAGCCTTCCGTGCTTGAGGCAACACAAAGAGCACTGAAGCGAGCGGGATACGAGTTTTTGAATGTGGTCGGGTAACTGTCATTCTTTTCGTTGTGGAACAACAAGCAACCCCAAAATTCCGAGATCACTAAATAGTGGCGGCGCAAACACAGGGGCAAATGCAAGAATACGCTCCAGGCTGAGTTGTCCCGTACCTGCAAGATCTGCCGAGAGATGAAATCCGAAGCCGAGAATACCGACAAGCACTGCTGCAATCATTGTCCAGAAGTAAACGAGCTCATCGCCTCGTGACCACGTCTTGGATACAGCGTCGAAGCGGTGCCGCTCGTTTGACTCGTCCAAGCAGTACCACCGTTGGTCGTTCGTAAGATGATTCCCGGTTCGCCAACAGCAAAGCCAGTCGAAACATCAGGGAATGCAACATCGCGAAGAAATCGCGTTGTGCCACTTGTTTGGCTGAGCCAACCTGACCCGCCGTTTGTTGTTCTCAGAATTTTCCCACTTGTTCCAACTGCAATGCCTGTGTTCGCATCAACGAATTGCACGCCAAGCAGTGTTTCCGTCGTGCCGCTCGGTTGGACTGACCATTGACTCTGTGCAATGGATACGGCGCCGATGACGCGGAACGCGATGATAATAGACTTTGTCAAAAGTCGCATTTCATTTCCTAATGAATAAGACTGATAGTCATCTTGTCGTTTGCTTTATGTTGTCGAGGCTTTCTTTCGCTCTTCTATTGTCCGGTCGCAACTTCAGTGCATGCGTGTAACATTTGATGGCTTCTTGTTTGTCACCTTTCATTTGGTAAACATCTCCCAAATCGTTCCATGCGACAATAATGGTAGGGAAGGCTCTTGTGTAGAATTGATAAAGTGATAGTGCCTGGTCCATCTTGTGTTCTTCGACGAATCTCTTCCCTACTTCCAATAACACCATATCGTCATCGACTTTTATCTTGTGCTTCTCCAGTTCGTTTGATAAGTCGGGTGTTTTTGTCCGATCAAGAATGTTGTAGATAGCTTCTGCCTGAACATTTTCAAATCGCGGCTTCATGGCAATCGCATCTTGTTCAATTCTCCCTTCAAAATAGAGTTGAGCAATATTCGGAAGCACCATGTTGGCGTTAATTGAACTTTCATTCGTTACCAAGAAAAATATTACGCCCTCTTGCGGATACCGAATCAGACGTGCAAAATAAATTCCGTTGCTACCCCCATTATCAATGACTTTGGTATTTCTCCTGCTCGTAAGAATATTGCAACCGTAACCAAACGAAGACTTGCCTGCAAAACCATCCTCGATGGTATGTGCAGTGAACATCTGCCGGATTGTTGCGTCCTGTAATATTGTTGCGTTTGTAAGTGCATTTGCCCAAAGGAACATATCGTTCAGTGATGCCTCCAGGCCACCATTTGCCTTTAGATTCCAATATGGCCCGCCGCCTGCAGCGGCAATATGTTGCGGAATTGTTCCCCAGTCTTTTCCATTTTGATAACCATGGGCAATGCTGTCGTTGTGCGACAGCGTAGAATAGTAACCTATTCCGCGAATACCAAGAGGCTCGAAGAGATTGCGCTTCAAGAATGACTCGTAGCTCATTCCAGAAACGTGCTCAATGATAATTCCAAGAATGCTCATTCCAACATTTGTGTAAACTGCTCTTTCCCCTGTCTTGAATGCCAAAGGCTCTGAAAATGCTCTCTTTAAAAATTCTTCAGTCTCAATTTTCTCATAGTCCCCGCCATCATGTTGCACAAATTCGTGAAAACCTGATGAGTGAGTAAGCAGCTGGTGGAGAGTAATATGCGCTTTGTCAGCAGGGACTTTCGGAAAGAACTTACTGAGGGGATCATGTATTGAAAGTTT
The DNA here is from genome assembly GCA_038247945.1 of Bacteroidota bacterium. Classification (GTDB taxonomy): domain Bacteria; phylum Bacteroidota; class Ignavibacteria; order UBA10030; family UBA6906; genus CAADGV01. The sequence continues at coordinate 5,178 of JBBRUI010000079.1, forward strand.
TCCCTGTTCTGTAAGCTTCATGATTGCTGCAGAAGTAAATGCTTTTGTGATGCTACCGATTGAAGCCAGCGTAGATGGAGTAAAGGGAATTTTGTTTTCTTTGTTAGCCCAACCAAAACCTTTGCTAAATATTTTTTTGCCGTCCTTAATAATTAACAGTCCGCCAGAAAAACTCTTTTCCGTGGTAAGCTTCGTCAGGTAGTTGTCAATGGTTGTGCAGGTGTCATTGGCAAGTACAATTTCCTTCGTTGTACCGCCTGCGTTATCAGCTCGTTTCGAATTTGAACACGAAGTCATCAACCCGATGACAATAACCGTGAGAAGAGTCATTTTTGTCATTTGGTAGTCACTAGTCGATCTAAGGATATTTTCCACCACTTCGCTTTCTCGTCGCTTACTTAAGAAGCAGCATTCGCCGTGACCAATAACCATCCTTCGTTGACAACCTGTAATAATACACTCCACTCGCCAGCTTCGATGCATCGAAACTCACCTCGTGTTCCCCCGCCTGTTCTTGGCGCATTACAAGCGTTTGCAATTCTCTCCCGAGCACATCGAAAACTTTCAGCCTTACAAATTGCGAAGAAGGCAGACTGTATCGGATCTTCGTTGATGGATTGAATGGATTAGGGTAGCTTTGGTAAAGAACAATTTGTGTGGGAAGATTTGGCAACGCATCATCAACACTCGTCGCGCCGCCCCCGTTTGCTGTGCGGACGATTGCTCCGACTTGTCCGACTGCAACTCCCCGATGAATGTCTGAAAAGTGAACTGAATATAGATCTCCACTCACGCTGCTCGGTTGATTCGTCCACGTTATTCCTCCGTCACTCGTACGAAGGATTTTTGCAGTACCAACCGCGAAGCCTGACATTGGATTTACAAAATGAACAGCGTACAAATCATTCGCGACGCCGCTCGACACAGTGGTCCAGTTTGTTCCGCCGTTTGTCGTTCGGCGAATGACCCCGCCAATACCGACGGCTATTCCGAGATTTGCATCTAGAAGGTGTACGCCGCGCAAATCGTTTGTTGTCGCGCTCGTTTGACTCGTCCACGAAGCACCGCCGTTGATCGTACGCAGTATCAATCCGCCAACGCCGACAATCGTTCCGACATTTGCATTTACAAAATGCAAGCTCGTAAGTTCGGCTGTCGTTCCGCTGGTTTGTCCCGTCCATGTCGTACCGCCGTCCGTTGTCCTTCTGACCACACCCTCGAGACCAACCGCCGTTCCCACATTTGCATCAACGAAATGGACGTGAACAAAGGTCGAAGTCGTTCCGCTCGTTTGACTCGTCCATGCTGCACCACCGTTGGTCGTTCGTAAGATGATTCCCAGTTCGCCAACAGCAAAGCCAGTTGAAGGATCAGGGAATGCAACATCGCGAAGAAATCGCGTTGTGCCACTTGTTTGGCTGAGCCAACCTGATCCGCCGTTTGTTGTTCTCAGAATTTTCCCACTTGTTCCAACTGCAATGCCTGTGTTCGCATCAACGAATTGCACGCCAAGCAGTGTTTCCGTCGTGCCGCTCGGTTGGACTGACCATTGACTTCTTGTATTTGATGCCAAGCCAATAATTATTAATACGATGACAGCAACATTTTTTATTTGCTGCATGTTCTCTCCTAATGTTGTGTTCAAATCAAATGATTGAAACCTTCACTCCATTTTGTCACCAATCGTTCCTACGGAGCGCTCCGGGTTGACGTTTTTCTGATAACTACGAACAGGCCACCTTACCTCAACGAATAAAATCAAACTTGATGCCTGCCAATGCGTGAGCAAATACTTCTTGCCGAATCATGTTCGCCTTGTTTACCGCCTTTCCCCCTTTCCGAAATATCATCCGAACTTACGCCGTACACATCGAGCGATTCGGTGTATATTATCATCAGTTCATTCCGCGCAAGTGAGTCGAGATGCCCGAAACGAACGCGCATAAGTTCAGGTCCAACGGAATACCCTTTCCGTTCGAGTAACTGATACACCGCTAACACATCAGAACCCCTTCGCCACTTCGATCGTGATTGTTCAAGATTGAATGCCCGTTGACTGACGTAGGACTTATACCCACTGATCGCGACGCGTAGAGTCTCGGGTGAGTAATCGTATGTCTTGCTATTGTCGGGAAGGTAAAGTTCAAATTGGACCCAATAAAATCGCCGTACCCGTTTAGCGTTATCCGCTTCGACGAAGAGATGGATTTCGCACGACGCAACATCGTACAAAACAAATAGCTCTGTGCCCACATACGTGAATGATGAATCGATCGTGATGCGACCGTGTGGAAATCCGTTTGAGGTAATAACATTGCGTTCAACCAGCGCTTGCGGTTTCAGTTCATACGCAGTTTGTTTACAGCCCGGCATGAGCATGAGTGCGCATAGAATGAAAAGTAATTCAATTGACGTTAGTACGTTCATAAGGATTGGCGTTGCAAGGATTGTACATTAGTACGCACAGGTGACATCAATTGTTGCTTCGTTGCCTTAACGAAGCAAAAACATTTTTCTCGTAGAAGAGACATCGCCCGCTGCAAGTTTGTAAAAGTAAACTCCGCTTGCGAACGCTGATGCATTAAAGTTCGCCTCATGAACTCCCGCCCCTTCCTCTTGTTGAACAAGCGTTGCGACTTCTCTTCCGAGAAGATCAAACACTTTCAACGTTACAAATTGGGCTGATGGCAAACTGTATTGAATTCTCGTTGATGGATTGAACGGGTTTGGATAGTTCTGCATCAATTTCAATTCAGTTGGCAATGAAGCGGCAGAGAGCTTCACGTCTGTCGGCCCGATGCCTTCGGTGAATGTGATTGCACGGTTTGGCGAGACATTTGCGAAATTTTCAGACAATCCCGATGGCCATTCAATTTTCACGGAATCAATCACACCTGCATTGCCGAGGCCAAAATGGAGAACCAGCGTCTGACTATTATACCCCGTTTGCGCCATCACCTCTTGCATTTGCCAGCGAGCGACACCACCGATAGTTGCTTTAAGCCGCACCTTCGTTCCGATTGCTGTCTTATTTGATGCAATTCCGACACAAGTGATGTTTACCCAATTGTTCGCATTCCCGTTGTTCGCATACAAGAAGTTCTGGTGGTTCGAACGATTTGCCACGAACAAATCAAGGTCGCCGTCATTGTCGTAGTCCGCAGCCGCGCAGCCGAAGGAGGTTCCTCCGTCAGTAACAATATTGCCAATCATGACTTTCGTGAAGCTGTAGTTCGGAGGACCGCTATTCAAATACAGCGCATTATTTTCGCCGTCGTTCGCAACGAACAGATCCAGATCGCCGTCATTATCAAAATCGCCCCATACCGAGCCTACGGAATTGCCGCCATCGTTCGAGACAATGCCCGTGTCAATCCGCGCGAGGGCATAATTCGGCGGGCCGCTGTTACGATAGAGAAGATTGTTTTGATCCAAATAGTTTGCGACAAACAAATCAAGGTCACCATCATTGTTGTAATCGCCCCAGCTTGCGCCAAGCGTTGCTCTTCCATCCGCAAGCGTGGTTTGCGTGAATCGCCCGGTGCCGTTGTTCGTGAAGAGCGCATCGTTTTGCGTTCCGGAATTGCCGATGAAGAGATCGGGCTTTCGGTCGTTATTGTAATCCGCCCATAACCCGACGATGGAGAAGTTGCTCCCATCGAGCACGATTCCCCCGGTGTCAATCCTCGACAGGGTGAAGTCTGGCGGGCCGTTATTGTAGTACAAGTAATTATTCGCCTGAAAGTTCACTACAAATAAATCAAGATAGGAAATTTCCGAATATTGGCCCCGATACGGGTTGTCGGTTTGTAACGAATAAGTCCACCTTGCCGTCGTTGTTGTAATCGCCGAACGTTCCGCCGATGGAAGAGCCGCCGTCTGTGGTAACAGACCCGGTAACGACCTTGATAAAATTTCCACTTCGATTGTTGAGATATAAGAAGTTAGGCTGATTGGTCTGATTGCCGTCCGCCACAAACAGATCAAGATATCCGTCATGGTTCAAATCGATCCAGCACCCGCCTCCCGTTTCAAACTGGTCGGTGACAACCGGATTCGTCGGGTCGGTAATCTTTGTGAATGTTTGTGCGATTGTCATCGCAGGCAGAATCAGAAAAGAAATCAAGAAGAGAATTCGTGATAATTGTTTCATACCATTCACTCGTTTGTTTTGTGAGATGCTGTGTATCTTGGTTTACGTGGAATTAGGAAATTCAACTGTTAATTGAGTGCGACAAATTGTATCCGAGTCTGAGAAAAACTGCCGGACGCAGTCAGCACGGTCGCACCATCTACAACCGCGCCAACCACATCCGGCACCACGAGCTTAGTCGCCGAACAAATTCCTTTGTTTCAGAAGCAGCATCGATCTAGATCGAGTGTCATCTATCGGATCAAGAGCATTTTCCTCGAATTGACGAAGTCCCCGCTTGTCAATCGATAATAATAGACTCCGCTCGACAACCTGCTTGCATCAAATTGAACTGAGTGTTCTCCAGCCTCCACTATTTCATCGATTAACGTCGCCACCTTCCGCCCCAAAACGTCAAAGACGATCAACTCAACAAACTCCCGACTTCCTACTTCGAATGATATTGTTGTTGTTGGATTGAATGGATTCGGATAATTCTGGTTCAATGAAAATCGGGCAGGAAGTTGATTCTTTCTTTCATCCACACCAACAAGAACAATTCCCTGTCCTTCTGTTAGGGAATAGAAGGTATTGATGCCGACATTTGTGAACGTCTGAACCAAGCCTCTGGGCCACGTTACAATAAGTGAATCAATTACTGCTGCGTTGCCAAAGCCGAAATGAACATTCAGCATGTTCGCTCCGTTGAAACTGTTCTGTGCCGAGACATCTCGCCGGTGCCACACAGCCGTTCCATTGACCTGCGCCTTTGCACGAATCTTTGCACCAATCGCGGACCTATTCGACTGGGCGCCAGTCAACTTTAGGTTCACCCACCCGTTTCCGGCCGGCATGTCGTTTCTATACAAGCCACGCGCAGTCGACGGCCCATCGATAAACACATCCAGATCACCATCGTTGTCATAATCGCCGACGGTTATTCCGCAATGTCGCAGAGTACCCGTTACAACGAGCCCGGTATCAATACGCGTGAAGGTTCCGTTCCCGTTGTTCTTGTAGTACCGTGCCGGAGAACCGGTATCATTTGTAACAAACACATCAAGATCGCCATCGTTGTCAAAATCTCCCCACACATTTCCCAGCGAAAAGTCCGCATCACTGACAATCGAACCGACTTGCGCAGCAGTCATTTTCGTGAAAACTCCATTCCCATCATTCCGATATAAGTTGTTTGCTCTGCCGACAGATCCGCCGTTGCCCGAGTAGTTTGTGAGATACGCGTCAAGGTCACCATCGTTGTCGTAGTCAATCCAATTCCATACCTGACCGTCAACGGGGTCTGTCGCGATGGGTGAAGTTGTGATGCGTGTGAAATATGCTACGTTCGTTTCCTTCAGCATGTTCTTGTAGAGAAAGTCAGGCGCAGGGACACCCGTCGCCGGCCCGCTGCCGATGAACAAATCCATGTCGCCATCATTGTCGTAATCGGACCATGTTGCAACGGTGTAGGGCGCTGTTCCTGTCACGATAACACCTGTATCGATTCGGGTGAACGTGTAATTTGGCGGCCCGTCATTATGAAAGAGATGATTTGGTATTGGTGGGTCGGTCCCTACAAATCCTGCCGGATGAGTAATGACGAGATCGAGATAGCCGTCGTTATCGTAGTCCGCCCATGCACATGCCCAACCACGCGATACAAATGTATCGGCAACTGCTCCGACGCGAATTTGCGTAAATGTTCCTGTCCCGTCACCGCGATACAACGCCGAACGCCCTCCGGAGTAGAAACAATCGATGTTGCCATCGTTGTCGTAGTCACCCCAGCTATTTCCGCTGCCGAGTGTCTGCGCTAAGCCGTTTCCAATACCGTGTGTCTGAACTTTTGTGAATGAACCTCCGCCATTATTGCGATACAGAAACATACGATTCACGAACAGATCAAGTTTTCCATCATTGTTGTAGTCGATCCAGCTTGCACCGGCATATCCGCTGGAGGGCGAGTCGGTCACAATCGGATTGGAGGGATCAGTTATTTTGGTGAATGGTTGTGCGTTGCCGCTAACAACACTCATCACGCAAACACACAGTAAGAATAAGCAAACCTTAATTTGTTCTCGTCCTCTTTTCATAATGTCATGCTTTCTGAAGTGTGAATTGTCAGACTCGCTGTCTACGATTTTCTTGTGTAATGGATTTTCCAGATCACCGTCCATGTTTTACCGCTGTCATCGGAACGTTCCCAATTCCAATCGAGTGATTTCGCAGTAATATTATACCACTGCATTCGCTGGAGGAACTCCTTTCCTTTCATTTGTGCTTTGCGCTCAAGAATCATCCGGTCGTTGCTGAAGCCACCGGCAAAATCGAGGTACGAACCGTTGTTATCGACCCACGTTTGTTTCCACTTCTTTTCAGCAACGCTGTATGTCGAGATGCTCATGCCGGCGAAGTTACTGTGCGGGTTCTTGAAATCTTCTTTTATAACACAGCCCCCATATATTTGTGTTATGGTGTTCATTCCCTCTTCGTTCTTTCCATCTTTGGATGTCCATGACAGACTCCATTCGCCTATCCAGAAATCAAATTGCCTCGCCTCAGGCGAAGAACAGGGTTTCTCCGAATTGTTCTGTGCGATCAGGATACCGGCAGATGAACAGAGGAGGAGAAGAACAAGGGGAAATGTCATAATTGATAATTTCATATCGTACCTTTCTGATTATCTCAGATGTATTTATCAGGAGAGACTCAATCGCGTGTGTAGTAGCATACGGAATGAACGTCAACAGGGATACAACCTAAATTGGGGGTTTTAGGGAGTTCGAAGTAACTTTTATCTTATGCTTACTCGAAGAGATGGAAGAGCTTCTTGCACAGGATAAGCTTGGCAACAAGGCTTTTCATGCGCTCACCCGTGGCAAACGGCGAACGCTCTTGTACATGATTGGCTCGGTGGGGGATTCAGAGAAATGCAAAGAGAGGGCATTACCATCGTTCACCATTTGAAGACAAACGGCGGTGCGATTGACTACAAGAAATTCTCAGCTGCTTTGAAGATCAAAGACGGTCTAAACAATAGCCAGAGATCATACGCTCAAACCAGTCGTTCCCTCAGTGCCTTCGCCACCGCTTCCGACTTCGAGTGCACTTGCAGTTTTTGGTAGATATTTTTGATGTGAAAGTGAACGGTCTGCTCACTTACGAACAATCCTTCCGCAATGGCTTTGTAACTTTTTCCTTTGCAGAGATGCGTCAACACCTCCGTTTCCCGCGAAGTGAGAAGCGGTGAAGGCGTTCTGCGAAATGAATTTACAATCATGCGTGCGATGCTCGTGCTCATCGGCGCGCCGCCCTCGACAACCTCCCTGATGGCTTCCAGAATGCGTTCAGGTTTCGTATTCTTGACGAGATAACCTGCGGCCCCTGCACAGAGGGACCGGAACACCAGCTCGTCATCTTTATGAATCGTCAGCATGATGATATCAGTACGCGGCGACTTCTCCTTGATTTTCTCAACCCCTTCAATCCCGGACATGCCGGGGAGTTGAATGTCCATCAGCATAACAGCCGGTTTGGAATGCGCCACAGCCCGGATTGCCGATTCGCAATCACGATACTGTTCCGAACAAGCAAACCCGTCCGTCCCGTCAATGAGCAGCGCAAGACTCTCGCGGATTTCATCATCGTCTTCCACAAGCGCAACCGATATGGTCTTCTGTTCCATTGCTATTGTTAAAGTAGCTGCGTGGTTAAATCAATACTGGAGCCTTTCCCGGGCTGGGAATCGAACCGGATCGTGCTTTGAATTTTGTCTGCTCGTTGCTGCATATTTTTCAACCCGTAGCCGCTCGCCTTTGTATGTGCATATCCCTTGCCGTCATCCGAAAGAGACAGATGCAGGCTCCGATTTTCCACGACGACAAAAAGGGTTACGTTTTTGCAGCCGGAGTGTTTCAGAATATTGTTCATTCCCTCCTTGAAAATCAACGTGAGATGGCGGCGGGTTTCCATTGAGAGTTTTGTCGCAAGCAGATCCTCCGAAATGCCTCTCGTCGTGAAAGAAACTCCCGTCCGGTCAAACAGCTCCTCGCCAAATTCTTTCAAATGAATTGCCACATCGAAAAGGGAGTCTTTGTCCGGATCGAGTGTCCAGATAAAATCACGTGTATCGTTCGTCAGATTTTGGGAATCTGCAATAATCTTGTCGAGATATTTCATGATCTCCGGAGAAACGTTTGTCAATTTTCGTTTCACAATCTCCGTAAACAAACCAATCTTTGTCAAGCGATGACCCAGTTCATCGTGAAAATCAATGGCGGCCTTCTTTCGTACACGCTCGGCTTCTGTCCGCCGAATGCGCTCCATTTCTATGGATTGCTTCACCCGCATTTGAACTCCTCTGCGGTACAGAAGAACAACGCTCGCCATAATCAAACAACCGACAAGAAGCCTGAACCACAGAGTCTTCCAAAATGGCGGGTGAACTGTAATATAGAGAGTTGCTCCGATGTCATTCCAGACGCCGTCATTGTTGGAGCCTTTCACCCGAAATACATACTGCCCGGGATCCAGGTTTGTGTACCGTGCAAATCGCTCTGCCCCCGCCGCAATCCAATTGTCGTCAAATCCTTCGAGCTTGTACGCGTATTGATTTTTAGTGGGACGTGTAAAATCCAATGCAGCGAACGATAACGCAAAGAAATTCTCCTTGTATTGCAACTCCACGGTATTTGCGTATGCGAATTCTTGCGAAAAGGTTTTGCTATCATCAAACAACATAAACGAGGTGATCGCGACAGGTGGAACAAACCTGTTTGTATTCAATGACTCTGGAAAAAACGCATTAAATCCGTTGATACCGCCGAACAGCAGCTCGCCGTTTCGTGTCTTCACATAAGACCCTGCGACAAACATGTTGCTTTGCAATCCATCGACACGATAGTAATTCATGAACGATTTCTTCCCGACATCAAATCGCGACAGACCTCTGTTTGTACTCAGCCAGAGAACGCCCTTCTTTTCTTCGATGATGCCATTGATAACGCCGTTCGGTAACCCGTTCCGTTCGTTGAATGTCGTGAATGTTCCGTTGGCTTTGTCGAGAAGATTCAATCCGCCACCCGTTCCAATCCAGAGCCGCCCAGCGCTGTCTTCAGACATGCTTAACACATAGTTGTTGCTGAGTGTTTTCGGGTCAGACGGATTATGTGAGTACGTCGTGAAGTGATTCGTTGCCCCGTCGAGTTTACTCAGTCCACCATACGTACCAACCCACAAATCACCGAAGGAGTCATCAAAGATTGT
>JBBRUI010000080.1:0-14342 GCA_038247945.1 Bacteroidota bacterium
ATATTGCAATTCCTGAGACGCACACAAACATCCAGGATTTGAAGGAGGCGCTCATCGCCTCCAAGTCGCATAAGTCCAGTGCAATCATCATCGTTGCCGAGGGAGAAGAATCGGGTGGTGCTCTCAGTCTCGCGGAAAAAATCAAAGACGCAGTCGGGTATGACTATCGCATATGCGTGCTCGGACACATACAACGCGGAGGAAGTCCCACGGCCCGCGACCGGCTGCTCGCGAGTCGTCTCGGTGTTGCTGCCGTAGATGCTTTGCTCGAAGGCCAGTCCAACATTATGGTCGGCGACATCCACGGCAGGATTTCCTTTACGCCTCTTCGCGAAACCTGGACGAACCGGAAGGTCATTGACAACGATTTGTGGAGGCTGGCGTACATACTGGCAACCTGAGCACGTTCATCGGTGATGTTCAACTATACGATAGGCGGTTCGTCATGAACCGCCTTTTCAATTTATGACGCGGCACTTTGCCTCGTGCATCTGTTATTTATATATTGTAATCCATAGACTCCAAGGAATTTGTCCTTTTGCCCAAACGTACCGACCTTAATTCCATCCTTATCATTGGTGCCGGCCCAATTATTATTGGACAGGCTTGCGAATTCGACTATTCGGGCACCCAAGCCTGCAAAGTACTCCGTGAGGAAGGTTACCGCGTCATTCTCGTAAACAGCAATCCCGCAACAATCATGACCGATCCGGAAATGGCAGACCGGACGTATATCGAGCCCATTACTCCCTATTTTGTAGAGAAGATAATAGAGCGGGAACGTCCGGACGCGCTCCTGCCAACAATGGGCGGACAGACGGCGCTTAACATTGCTGTGGCGCTTGCCGAAAACGGCGTGCTTGCCAAATACAATGTTGAGTTAATAGGCGCGAAGCTTGAGGCAATCAGGAAAGCGGAAGACCGCGAGTTGTTCAAGAAGACAATGGATGACATCGGACTCGAAACCCCGAAGGGTGGGTTTGTAAAGTCCGTTGAAGAGGGTTTGAAGATGGCGAGTTGGGTTCAATTTCCCATTATCATTCGTCCTTCATTTACGATGGGCGGCACCGGCGCCGGTATAGCGGAAAATGGTGACGAGTTTGTTGAGAAGTTAGAGCATGGACTTGAGTCAAGTCCGATGCATGAAGTCCTGCTGAAACAATCCATTCTCGGCTGGAAAGAATACGAGCTGGAAGTGATGCGCGACCTGAAGGATAACGTAGTGATTGTTTGTTCGATCGAGAATTTTGATCCGATGGGCGTGCACACGGGCGATTCGATTACCGTTGCACCGCAGCAGACACTCACGGACAAAGAGTACGAAGCGATGCGTGACGATGCGCTGAAAATTATCCGGGCAATCGGAGTTGAAACCGGCGGATCAAATATCCAGTTTGCAGTGGACCCGGCAACTGGTCGGCGGGTCGTTATTGAAATGAATCCGCGTGTATCGCGTTCCTCAGCCCTTGCATCGAAAGCCACCGGTTTCCCGATTGCGAAGATTGCCGCAAAGCTCGCAGTCGGTTACACGCTCGATGAAATACCGAACGACATTACAAAAGTGACTCCCGCCTCATTCGAACCGACGATTGATTACACAGTTGTAAAGATTCCGCGATGGGATTTTGAAAAGTTCAAGGGCGTCGATACGACGCTCGGCATTCAAATGAAGTCCGTCGGCGAAGCAATGGCATTCGGACGCACATTCAAGGAAGCGTTGCAGAAGGCCTTGCGCTCTTTGGAACAGGAACGGTTCGGGCTCGGCGCTGACGGAAAAGATTCGTTCAATATTGATTTGCTTTCCGAAGAGGAAAAAGAAACCTGGAGAGCGAATGTCCGCAAGCAGCTTTCCCGTTCCCGGCCGGATAATATTTTCTATCTGCGGTACGGTTTTCAACTTGGGATGACGATTGATGATCTCCACAAAATAACGAAGATCGATCCGTGGTTTCTCTTCAACATCAAACAGATTGTTGAGGTGGAAGAAGAGATAAAGCTTTCTTCTCCCACAAAAATTTCTTCTGACGAACTTCTTCGGGTCAAGCAATACGGATTCTCAGACCGGCAGCTTGCCACAATCTGGAAGACCGATGAGATCTCCGTTCGTAATCTGCGCAAGCAACTCAAAGTGCTTCCGGTTTTTAAAACTGTTGATACGTGCGCGGCGGAGTTTGCGGCTGAAACTCCCTACCATTACTCGACTTATGAAACCGAGAATGAGTCAGTTCGCTCGGACAGGAAGAAAGTGATCATTCTTGGCGGCGGGCCTAACCGGATCGGGCAGGGAATCGAGTTCGATTATTGCTGCGTGCATGGTGTAATGGGCCTTGAAGAAGAAGGCTATGAGACGATCATGATCAATTGCAATCCTGAAACCGTATCAACGGATTACGACACAACTGATAAGCTGTACTTTGAACCGCTCACGCTTGAGGATGTGTTGAACATCTGTGAGCAGGAAAAGCCGGAGGGTATCATCGTCAGCTTCGGGGGACAGACACCGCTCAAAATTGCAAAGGCGCTTGAAGCCAACGGGTTCAAAATCATTGGCACATCGACGGAAGGGATAGACCTCGCCGAGGATAGAAAGCGTTTTGGCAAGCTGATAGAAGAACTTAAAATTCCTTGTCCGCCTTGGGGAACTGCCGGCAATGCCGAGGAGGCGTTGGAGATTACAAAACGCATCGGATATCCCGTGCTTGTCCGACCATCGTACGTACTTGGTGGACGAGCAATGGAAATCTGCTATGGCGATGAAGCGTTAAGAGAGTATATGGCGAAAGCCGTGTTTGTCTCGCCCGATCATCCGGTGCTCATTGATCGTTTTCTTGAAGACGCATTCGAGTTCGACGTCGATGCGATTAGTGATGGAGAAGACGTTTTCATTGGTGGCGTGATGCAGCATATTGAAGAAGCAGGTATTCACTCCGGCGATAGTTCGTGCGTTCTGCCTCCGTACCAGGTGACCGCACAGCAACTCCACACGCTTATGATGTACACGCGCAAGCTCGCGCTCGCGTTAAAAGTTATCGGGCTTGTCAACGTGCAGTATGCAATGCGCGACGGAATCGTATACGTGCTTGAAGTAAATCCCAGAGCCTCGCGCACTGTTCCGTTTGTGAGCAAAGCAACCGGAATTCCTCTTGCAAAGATGGCAGCAAAGGTGATGGTGGGGAAGAAACTGAAAGAACTCGATCTAAAAGGTTTCAATTGGGCACGACATGTCTCTGTAAAAGAATCGGTATTTCCCTTCAACAAGTTTCCGCAGGCGCGGCATTTTCTCGGACCGGAAATGCGCTCGACCGGCGAAGTCATGGGAATATCCGACAGCTTCGGTGTATCGTTTGCAAAAGCGTCGATTGCAGGAGGGAGCGCGCTGCCGCAAACCGGTACCGTCTTCGTCGCCTTGAATGACAACGATAAGCGCGACCGTTCGGCGAACATCGTGCGAAGTTATGTCCGTCTCGGCTTTAACATCCTTGCAACCGAAGGCACATCGAAATTTCTGTCTGAGAATGGAAGTCCGAACAGGCCGGTATTAAAAGCCGGCAACTGGACACTGAATATCGTTGACGTTATCAGGAACGGATGGGTGCAACTGATCATACTCACTCCGTTTGGCCAGGCTTCACGCGAGGATGAGCATGCAATCGGGCAGACAGCGATGGAGTACAAGATTCCGTTTATCACCACACTCGCAGCCGGCGCGTCCGCTGCAAAAAGTATCGCGGAGATGCGGAAGAATCCGCTCTCGGTGTTGAGCATTCAGGAACATCACGAACTTGCTGCACAGGGTGGCGAAGCAAAACCGGTGGAAACACTTGAAGATTGCGAGCGGATGGTGGAATACATCCGCTCGTTCCAAATGTAGATCCGGACTTGTGGCTTAAACGCACAGACTGAGAGTCATTTTTAAGGTTTTATCATTGGCGTGTGAGAGAGCAATGTATATTTTAGGCATATCGGCCTATTACCACGATTCGGCAGCAGCCCTCATACAAGACGGAAAAATTATCGCGGCCGCTCAGGAAGAACGGTTTACGCGCAAGAAGCATGATTACAATTTTCCGAAGAATGCGATTGACTATTGCATGAAGGAAGCGGGAATCACTGCTGCCGATATCTCGTACGTTGCTTTTTATGACAAGCCGCTCATCAAATTCGAGCGCATCCTTGAAACGTATCTTGCCTACGCGCCGCACGGTATAAAATCTTTCTTCATGGCGATGCCTTTGTGGTTAAAGGACAAGCTGTGGATTCCCAATATGATCGAAAAAGATCTGGGATACGAAGGCGAGATTTTATTTCCGGAACACCATGAGTCACACGCTGCATCTGCTTTTTATCCTTCACCATTTCAGGAGGCTGCGTTCCTCACTCTCGATGGCGTGGGTGAATGGACGACGACAAGCTATGGCGTCGGCAAAGGAAACGAGCTGAAGATTCATGGCGAGCTGAACTTCCCGCACTCACTTGGATTGCTGTATTCTGCGTTTACATATTTCACGGGATTCAAAGTCAACTCTGCAGAGTACAAAGTCATGGGACTCGCTCCGTATGGCGAGCCAAAGTATGTGAAGCAGATATTCGATCACATCGTCGATCTGAAAGAAGACGGCTCGTTCAAAATGGACATGCAGTTCTTCGATTACTGCGCGGGCCTGAAGATGACGAACGATAAATTTGCCGATCTCTTCGGCGGACCGCCGCGCAAGCCTGAGACAAAACTCGGACAGCGTGAAATGGATCTTGCCCGATCCGTGCAGGAAGTAACTGAAGAAATAATGCTGCGCATGACCCGCCATGTGAAGAAGGAAACCGCACAAGACAACCTGGTGCTTGCGGGCGGTGTTGCATTGAACTGCGTCGGCAACGGCCGCGTGTTGCGCGAAGGACCGTTCAAGAATATTTGGATTCAGCCTGCAGCAGGTGACGCAGGCGGTGCATTGGGTGCAGCGCTGTATACGTGGCACACATACCTTGGCAACGAACGCACGGCGCACGGAGAAAAGGATTCACAGTTCGGTTCGTATCTCGGGCCCGTGTATTCGGATGATGAGATCGAACATTATTTCAAAATGAATGAGATCGTCTACCGGAAAGTTGATGCGGACGAACTTGCCGATACGGTCGCTGAGCTTATCGCAAACGAAAATGTCATTGGATGGTTTCAGGGGAGAATGGAATTTGGGCCCCGTGCCTTGGGCGGCAGGAGTATTATCGGCGACGCACGTTCACCGAAGATGCAGTCGGTGATGAACCTGAAAATCAAATTCCGCGAGTCATTCCGTCCGTTCGCGCCGTCTGTGCTTCGGGAAAGAGTTTCTGATTATTTTGAGATGGAGGGTGAAAGCCCGTACATGTTGCTCGTGGCAGATGTCGTTCAGGACCGCCGCGTAAAAATGACGGACGAGCAGGACCAATTGTTCGGCATCGATAAGTTGAATGTGCCGCGTTCGGATATCCCCGCCGTGACACACGTCGATTACTCAGCCCGCATTCAAACAGTCGACCGTGAAACAAATCCGATGTATTATGATTTGATCAATGCGTTCTACAAAAAGACCGGCTGTCCGGTTATTATCAACACATCGTTCAACGTGCGCGGCGAACCGATTGTCTGCCGTCCCGCGGAAGCATTCAAGTGCCTGATGCGTTCGCACATGGACTACCTGGTGATCGGCAATTTCATTGTTGCCAAGACGCAGCAGAAACAACAGGAACAAGACACCGACTGGATGAAGGAGTTTGAACTTGACTGAGAAACTGGATACCTCGCATGAAGCAGTAAAGAAGACCGGCAAAGCATTTCTGATTGCGGGAAGTTTTTTTGCAGCACTGTTCTTCCTCAGCCGCAGCGGCTGGTTTGATTTCAACTTTGCACGAGGTTTTGAATCCACTACCTGGAAGTGGTTTTTAGGAGCGGGCCTCACCATATTCACGCTCAGTCATGTCGCCTATCCGGTGATGAAGCCGTTTCACATCGGGTGGATGAAGCTGGCGTATTTTCTCGGGTGGTTTAATACGCGTCTTCTGCTCGGAATTTTCTTCTATCTCATTATTACTCCGACCGGATTATTGATGAGACTTTTCGGCAAAGATTTTCTCGATGAGAAGATTGACAAATCGGCAAAGAGTTATTGGATCAAGCGCGACCTGAGCAAGTTCGATCCGAAACATGCAGCACGGACATTTTAACTCAGATTGCACCTGTCATTCTGAACGAAGTGAAGAATCCAGACCAAAGCCTGTTTCTGGATTCCCCCGAAGGGATGCCTTCGGCATTCGACCCTGATAAGCGGGTCTCAGAATGACAGCCAGGGCTTCAGCCGTTTCAAAATTTTGAAATCAACTGATTTTTAATTGCAAGGAGGGAACAACAAATGGCACGAAGCAAATTTTCAATCGTAGGGGAGTTGTGGCAGTTCATGAGGGTACGCAAGAAATGGTGGCTGGGCCCGATCGTGTTTATGCTGCTCGCGCTCAGCCTGCTGCTTGTGTTCACGCAGGGTTCTGCGCTGGCTCCGTTCATCTATACGTTGTTCTGATCGTCCGAATTTGTATTGGACAAAAGAGAACGCTCCGTTCGGATGAACGGAGCGTTTGTGTTTTCTGACTGTGAGGTTTGCTCTGCCGCGCGGAAATCTGTTTTTCTCGGTCGTCACGGCAACATGCACTAACGGCGTGCCGTGACGAGAGGCAAGGATGGAAACCGCTAGTCTGCATATAAAGTACCAACGTCGAGGAGCCCTGCTACAATGACAATTCAATTCCCTGTCACGGCGCAGAGATGTAGCTTGGTTGCCCTGCCCACCCAATTTGATCTAGGAAGGCAGGCGGGCGTGACAGCCGAGAAAAACAAGACGCTCTGTTCGGATGAACAGAGCGTTTATGTTTTCTGACTGTGAGGTTTGCTCTGCCGCGCGGAAATCTGTTATGCTAAAGCTGAACGGCTAGTAGTGTCTCAGTTTGGCCCTGTCATTCCCGCACGTTGTTAGCGGGAATCCAGTCAAAGATTTTCTCACTTCTGGATTCCTGATAAAAGCATTCGGGAATGACAATTCTTGGGCGGACAAACATTCGGCAACAAATTCATTTTAGTAACTCTTCGAAAACCGGTATATCAAAATGAGACACTACCGAACGGCTCCCTTACTTGACAAAGTGCTCAAAATAGATTAACATTTCCCCGCACATCGGGCACGTCAGTTTACTGTTCTTCAACTTCTGCACTCAATGATACTTGGTGTTCAATATCATCAGGTCTACGACCTCGTAGAGGCATTACGCAGCGTCAGAGCCTTCTCCTTCTTTCTCCTTCTTCCATCACACATCCTAATATAAAGCGTGGACATCCCCGGCGAGAAAACCATCACAATAAACACCGCAAAAAAACTCGGGCTTGCATTGTCCGGCGGCGGATTTCGTGCTTCGTTCTTTCACATTGGCGTTATGGCGCGGCTCGCTGAACTGGATTTGCTCCGGCGCGTCGAAGTACTGTCGTGCGTATCGGGCGGGTCCATTATTGGCGCCCTCTATTATTTGCATTTGAAACGGCTGCTGGAAAGCAAACCCGACCCGGAGATCACGAAGGATGATTACATCCAAATCATCGAAAAGATCGAAAGAGATTTCCTTGCTGGAGTTCAGACGAATATCCGCGTCCGCGCCTTCAGCAACTTCGTGAAGAACTGGAAAATGTTCGGGCGGAGTTACTCACGCAGCGACCGGATGGCGGAGCTGTACGATAAAACGTTTTACGATCCGGTGGCAGCTCATCCGGGAATCAGTCTTGCAGAAATAAAAATTCAACCGCCCGATTCCCCCGGTCCGTTCCATCCCCGCAAACATAACGAGTCAAGGCGCGCCAAAGCCCCGATGCTGATCATCAATGCAACCACGCTCAACACTGGCCGCAACTGGCAGTTCACCGCCGTTGATATGGGCGAACGCGAGTCGGACGCGGAGACACAAAGCTTTGAAAAGAATCTCATTCTCTCGCCCCTCAGATTCGATGATGAGGTTGTCCCTCATGAAAAATACCGGCGCGTCCCTCTGAGTGTCGCCGTTGCCGCCTCTGCATGTGTGCCGGGAATCTTTCCTCCGCTTGCCCTTACCGACCTGTACCCCGATGTCGTGCCGCAGCTCGTCGATGGGGGAGTGTACGACAATCAGGGACTTGCCTCGATTGTGTACGAGCAATGCACTCATATTATCGCGAGTGATGGCAGCGGCCAGTTAGATGATGTTGACAATCCGCCTGCCGGAGCGGTGAGTGTTACGCAGCGAACCAACGGCGTTCTCATGGAAAAAGTAAGAAACCAGGGATTGTATTCGCTTTATCTCCGGCAGAAAGCAGGTACAGTCGTAGACTCTCCGATATTGCATCTTCGGGAAGAGGTGGCGCTTGTACAACTGAAGCCCGGCGAGAAGAAGCCTGAAGGCGACGATGCAGCCGGTGTTACTTCGTTCGGTATCAGCAAACGCGTCCAACGCTATCTTGCAGAAGTCCGGACAGATCTTGATTCGTTTACGGATGCTGAATCCTATTCGCTTATGTACAGCGGGTACAAAATATGCGGGAAGATGATCGGCAAGAAAATGCTGGAGTTGGCAAACGCACCATCAGCAACCGAAGCAACACAATCCCGCTGGAAGTTTCTCGCAATCCGCCCTCACGCGGAAACCGGAACCGGAACTGAGTATCTCAAGCAACTTAAAGTCTCCGGCAAGACGGTGCTCAAAGTATATTCGCTGGCGCCTGCTCTCATTCCGCTTGGAGTCCTCGTCGTTCTGGTCAGCGTGAGCTTGCCGTTGATTCCTGTGGTAATCGCATGGCATTTCATTGCGACGATGTTCGGCTTGTCGCTTTGGTGGATAGTGGGAATAATGGTCGTGTTAACGCTGCCGGCATTTCTTCGCTTGAGTTCCATAAAGAGTGCCTGGGTTGATAATCTCCTGAATATCAACCTGGTCGGTTCAGCATTCTTCGGAGCGCTGCTTGCGTTCTTGCATTTGAAGGTCATCGATCCGCTGTTTGTAAAAAAAGGTAAACTCAGTTCGCTTCAGAAATCTTAATCATCCGTAGCGCATGGCTGAAACTCCCCCGTTAGAAAAGAAAACTTCGATCCTGCCCGTCATCGCACGGGAGGTGACGAAGACTGCAAAAAATATTCTCACACGAACGGCCGGCCACGCGTCTCCACTTCCGGCTGCCCTCAACGGTCAATCCCGAAAAGAATGGAAGAACTGCGTCAGCAATCAAATCAACCAACCCCTGCTCGTGTTCCGGCCAACTACGCTGAAGGAACTGCAAGACATTATCTCCGAGGCGGGCAACCGAAAGTGCAGAGTGAAAGCAATAGGGTCGGGACATTCCTTCGCGGACATAGTTACCACAACCGATTTTCTTGTCGAGACACACGGATTGAAAAAAGAACTTGATCTCGAGAAACAACTTCTGGTTGATCCGGTCAATACAGAGAATCTGGTTCACGTCGAGTGTGGAATCATCATCAAGGATTTGAACGACCTGCTCGACAGCAAGGGTTTGGCTCTTCCCAATATGGGCGGTTATACCGGACAAACGATTGCGGGAGTCATCTCAACCGCGACGCACGGCTCAGGAATAAAATACGGGCCCGTTGCCGGCTGCGTCGAATCACTCACGCTTGTTGCCGAAGGCGGCGTCACGTACCGCATTGAGCCGACAAAGGGAATTACCGATCCTGAAAAATTTAAAACCGCTCATCCCGACATTATTCTCAAACAGGATGATGAATGGTTCAATGCTGTTGTCGTCAGCATGGGATGTATGGGAATTGTGTATTCGGTTATCCTTCGCGTCGCTAAGAATTTCTGGCTGGAGGAAATCCGGACGATCAGCACGTGGGATATTGTAAAGCAAGACCTGCTCGCCGGCAACGTCTTGCGCGAGAATCAACACTACGAAGTGCTGGTCAATCCCTACGTAGTCAATGGCAAGCACACGTGCGTCGTTACGCGGCGGAACCCGACAGAACGGCCGGACAAACCCGACTACAATCGCGCTCACCGGAATCCGCTGGAGGTTTTTCTTTCCACGTACCGGTTTGTCATCTTTCTCTTCAACAGATTCCTTCCGCTGATATTCAAATATCTTCCCGAAGTGACACCCACACTTCTTGATAATTCAATGAAGAGTTTGAAAGACGAAAGCTACGTCGCACCGAGTTACAAGGTCTTCGATATCGGTTCTCCGAATTACATCGGTGCCTATTCATCGGAGATCGGCTTTCCGATGTCGACGTATATCGACGCTGTGGAAGAAATGTTTGAACTAGCAGATAAACTCAGAGTTATCGGAAGGGCGTACAGCACATGTCCTTTCTCGCTCCGGTTTGTGAAAGCTTCTTCGGCGTACGTTGCAATGATGAACGGACGTGACACGTGCATGATCGAAATGCCGATTGTAAAGCGTACGCATGCCGGCGTTGATATTCTTCGGCAATACGAACATGCGATGTATGAATTTGGCGGCAGGCCGCATTGGGGGCAGATCCATTTTTTTACGGGGAACAATGGTTTCATTGGAAAAATGTATCCCGAGCTGGACAAGTGGTTGAAAGTCTACCGGGTTCTCAATAATGAAGGAACGTTTCAAAACAGTTTTACGGAGCGGTGCGGATTTTCAGAGCATTCTTTCAACGAAGGCAGTTAGAATGGTTCTCACAAAAAACGAGCAGCAACTAAAAAATATTTTAACCATCTGGTCGATCCTTTTTCTCGCCGTCGGGATATGGATTGGCTTCTTCAGCACACCAACTGAAAGAAGAATCGAAACGCTCTTCTGGATTACCGGAACGATACTGATTGTTCTTTCGCTTCTCAGCGCCGTTGCCAGAACCGGCGTCCGGCATCATGTGGTCCTCCTGGATGTTCTGAAGTTTGCAACTTTTTGCTACGGAATTGTCTTGCTGATTGTTGGTTGGAACGGCAATTCGCCTGAGTTGATGTTTGGAATTGCAAGCCTCGTTGTTTGCGCCGTCACGATAGTCTTCCACAGCCGTGCCTTGCGCTCACGGTTCAACCTGCATTTTCTTTCCGGGCGGCAGGCGCTTGCATTCCATGCGCTCGCCGAAGTGACAATGGTCGGGGGAGAATACGAGATCCTGTCCGCGGACGATCTCACGGAGCGGATTGACCGGTATCTTTCCAGCTTTACATCCTCCCGCAAATTTTCTTTGAGAATTGCGTTACTCGCTCTTGAATACATTCCATTGGGTTTTCTGCGGCCGCCTCTTTCGTGGATGGGAGCCGAAGACCGGATACTATTCATCAAGAAGAGATTCATGAACAGCAAGGGCGCTCTCCGTGATCTGATTCGCGGCATGAAGCAAATGGTGTATCTTGTCTACTATGGAGATCCGAAAACACACGCTTCAGTCGGGTTCGTTCCCTTTGAAGATCGGGAACGCTTCCGTGCAATGAAGCCCAAAGAAGATCCCGCGGAGTTGCATGTCGTGGTTCCTACGAACGATATTATCACGGATATTTGTGTGATCGGGTCAGGCGCGGCGGGCGCGGTGCTCGCGTATAATCTGGCGAAGAAGACTAAACGGAAAGTCACCATCCTCGAACGGGGCCCGTACGTTGTTCCGCAGCGTGACTTCACAAATCTTGAAACCGACATGCTGCCCAGGCTGTACACTGATGGAGGCCTCCAGCTTACTCAGGATTTTGATCTTGCGATTCTACAGGGCGCGTGTGTTGGCGGAACAACCGTCGTCAACAACGGCATCTGTTTCCGTGTTCCTGATGATGTGCTGAATGAATGGGAAGGTATCGGTGCCGGAATCGACCGAAGCCTTCTCGCAGACTCGTTCACGGATGTAGAGAAGATCATCCGTGTGAAGGAACTCGATCACGATCTGGTCGGCAAGGGATCGATGAAGTTCGTTGACGGGTGCAAGCAGTTGAACCTGGAGGCGCAGTGGGTTCACACCAACTTCGAAGAATGTGTTGGCAGCGGCTACTGCAATCTTGGCTGCAAATATAACCGGAAGCTTTCGATGCTGCTCAATTATCTTCCGATGGCGGCGGAGTTAGGAGTGGAAATCGTTCCCGACTGTACAGTGATGAAGATTGAAACGGATGGCCGCAAGGCGACGAAATTGATTTGTTCCGGCAAACAAAAAAACAAATACTCGGTTACGGCAAAGACGGTTGTCGTTGCCGCAGGGGCAATTGCATCGAGCGGATTGTTGATGAAGAGCGGAATCAAAAAAAATGTGGGAACCCGCGTCTCGTTCAATATCGCCACACCAATGCACGCCGAGTTCGCCGAAAGGCTCAATACATTCGACGGAGTGCAGATGTGCTGCTATCTGAAGAACGAGGACTGTTTGCTCGAAACAACCTTTAATCCGCCGGCAGCGTCCGCCCTTATCATGCCCGGATGGTTTGAAGAACATACTGCGCGCATGAAGCGGTATCCCTTTCTCGCCACCGCGGCTCCCGTTGTTGGATCGAAACCGAATGGTAAAATAAAACGGTCGATCTTCGGCTCAATCGACGTTGACTATACAATGGATCCGCAGGATCTTGTCCGATTAAAAAAAGGGATGCAACTTCTCAGCAAGATCTTTCTCGCCGCCGGTGCGACCTGTGTTATGCCGTCGATGTTCGAGACTATTGCGATCCGGTCTGAAGCCGACCTCCACAAAATTGATGAGAGCATTCAGAAGCCGGAAGATGTTGCATTGAGTTCGGCGCATCCGCAGGGCGGCAACCCGATGAGCAACGATCCTGCTGTCGGAGTTGTGGATACAAATTTCAAGATCCACGGATTTGACAACTTGTACGTCTGCGATGCGAGTATCTTTCCTACAAGTGTTCGTGTGAATCCGCAGTTAACGATCATGGCGATGGCGACCTACGCGGCGCAGCGGATCGCGTAATTATTTTTCGGGAGTTACTTAATGGAGCGACGCTCATTTTCTGTTGATGTTCAAACGTATGACCGGAAGGCGATTGCGATCTCCGGTTTCCGGATGCCCAATCCGGGTAAGCAGCCTGTTATTCTCTGGCCGGGATTCACGCAGAATGGACACTTCTACGATGTTATGCCCGGGAGCGGAAGCCTTGCGGAATATCTCTGGTCGAGCGGATTGGATTTATGGATCATTCATTCGCGCGGGACTGGTGAATCTACCGGAAGAAAGCAGCCTTCCGGCCTTGACGATTTCGCGGCTGAGGATATACCTGCAGTTATTACGCACGTTACGAGAGAGACAAAGTTAAAACCAATCTATGTTGGCCATAGTCAGGGTGGCAACACGGCGTTGATGAGCTTGATGGGAGCCGTGAAGCTTGCCGATGGTTCGATGACTATATCGCAAACGGAAGCGCAAGCGCGGCAGCAGCAGTTGAAGGGATTTGTAACTCTCGGCAGTTATCTTGATTTCACTTTCTCCAAGGAATCGAGTCTGCGGGAGTTTGTGAGGAAAGGGATAATGATCAACGTTGGCAAAAGGGAATTCTGTATTCTCCGATCGTCCACGCTGCTCAGTCTGCTGAGCATACTCAAATTTCTTCCCGTGCCGGTGGGTTTGAAGCTGCGACAAAAACTTCTGACAAACAAAGCTCTCAGCATTCTTCTCTTCCCCTTAACATTGATCTTCAATGGCATGGCACAGATGAGTTTCTGGGAATTCTTGTACCACATCCCGAATGCAAGCCGCGAGTCACGCCGCCATCTTCTGTACAAGACATTCGATGGAACGTACTGGGCAATGCTCAAGCAACACCACCAGGCAATCCTGAACGAGAAGATGCTCTCACGTGATGGCAAGGTGAATTTTTCGGATCATTACGATTCGATAACTCTTCCGACATCGGTTGTTGTCATGGAATATGACACGCTCGCCGACGCGGTCGAGGTGAAACGAGTTATGTTTGAGAAATTATCGAGCAAAGAGAAGTTCTTTACCGAGTGGAAAGGGCAGGGGCATGAAGATTTTGCGATGAACCCCAAATTCTTTCCGCAGGTGCTGGACGCTATCAGGAAGGTATTCTGATACTTAGGATGTCCCGATCCGCCTCAGAAAGCCCCTGAGCAGTGGAAAAGTAAATAACGAAGGAGTAGTGAAATGCCTCTTGCACCGACACATAACGGAACCGGCCAATCGCAATTAAACGATAGTAACGATATTTATCTGATCAGCGATCTGCACATGGCGGATGGCAGGACCGGCCCGTTTGGAAAATTCACGCAGGGAGAAAATTTCTTTTGGGACGAGTCGTTTGAACGCTTCATGAAGGGGATATCCGAACCGGGACGATCCCAAACCCTGATTATCAAT
>JBBRUI010000081.1:0-14271 GCA_038247945.1 Bacteroidota bacterium
AATAAGTACGGCGCTCATCGCGAAACATGTCATGCTGAAATGCTCTTATTCAGCATCCAATCAGATTTTTGCCAGTTCAGATTCCGAACATCCCGACTTGTCGGGACGGAATGACCACGGTTCGTAAACTGAGACACTACCTCTCTCCAAAGGGATTTCTTTCTTACCCAAAACTGTTGTTTATTGTAAACGAGTTGTGTTCATCATTTAGCACAATTGGACAGACTCGATTTAGAACAGGCTTTTTTTGTTGCAACCACCATCGAAAATCAACCTAAAGCAGGGCTATCCGTGTAAATTGCTTGGCATTGATGTTGCCCTTCTTTAAACAGTTCACTTAACCAAAGGAGGAGGATTCACCCATGAAGAATCTTCTATTATCTATTAGCGTTGCCGGCGTCTTTGCGCTTTTCGTCGGCGGCTGTTATACGCAGGTCGGCTCAACGCGCGACCAATCGAAAAAAGATCCTGATTATTCTTATCGGGAAGAAGAAACTGATCAAGCTGCCGAAGAGGATCAGAATTACAGCGAGAATGAATACGATCGCAATCCGTATTTCTTTGAATACTATTACCCGTCTATTCATGTCGGGTTTGGGTACGGCGCCCCTGCCTACGATCCATGGTATTGGCGTCACCGCTGGGCTTTAAACTCCTCGTGGTATTGCGATCCTTGGTACTATGATCCATTCCTGTGCGGGACGTACTATCCATCTGTGTACGCGGGATGGTTCTGGCCCACATATAATCCGGCGTTCGGATGGTATGGTGGCGGCGGATATGGGTACGGCTACGGCGGTGGATATGGCTACGGTAATGGCGGAGGTTCGCGAGGTAATGGCTCAACACGCACAGTTGGTGTAACACGCGGGGCGGGTGATACGCGTAGCGGATCCGGTCGCGGTTCAGGCGGTGATGCACTGCCAACTGGATATCGAAGCGGAACGACGGGGAATGGAAGTCGCGGAACTGGTGCGCAAGCACCGGCCGGGACAAGAGTTTCATCGGGACGAAGCGGAACGAATGGTGGTACTGAGGCACGCGGTTCCCGCGCAGGTTCAGTCGGGCGCAGCGGAAACACACGCGGCAGCGGAAGCCGAAGCACCGGCGGCCGTTCGACAGACAGCGGAAGATCGTATTCACCGCCGCCTGCACCTCCGGCATCTTCAACTCCGGCACCGGCTGCACCAAGCGGCGGAAATAGCGGCGGAAGAAATTCAGGCGGTAGAGGCGGTAGAGACGGTCGGTAGACATTGTTGAACAACTTGGAATGTAGATGAAGGGTATTAGAATACATAGTTTGTTTTTGCTTATGATCGGAGCTTTAACTGTTCCGTCACAGAGTCTCGCACAGTTTCCGGAAGATGCATTGAGATTTGCGACGCCGGGGTTAGGTGTTGGTGCAAGAGCGTTAGGCATGGGTAACGCGTATACCGGCGTCGCAAATGATTACAGCGCCTTATTCTGGAACCCGGCGGGACTTGCCCAGATTGAACAGGGCGAATTTTCTTTTGGGCTTTCACATCTGACATATAAAAACCAGAGCACGTTTCTTGGTACGCCTCAAGAGTACACAAACAATTCCACCGCGCTGAATGCTCTCGGACTTGTATTCCCTGTGCAGGTGACTCGCGGCAGCCTGGTTTTTGCTTTTGGTTACAATCGTCAGAGCAATTTTACGACAGGCGTTTCGTTCGAAGCATTCAATCCAACCGGCAGTATTCTCCAAACATACAACAGAGATGGCTCGCCGGTGAACGGTGATCCAAGTGGGATTGCATGGGATTTGTACCTTGCGGACACGGTGCGGAACGCTCAAGGACAACGAATCTATTATAGCCCGATCGTTAACCGGGTAACACAACTGGGCAAAGTTTTGGAAGGCGGAGGGTTAAACAATTGGTCTGTCGGCGGCGCAATGGATATAGCGAAGAATGTCTCGGTTGGAGCTTCAATCAACTATTCCTCGGGAACATACAAGTACGACCGCTCCTATAAAGAGCAGGACAATAGAAATATTTATTCCAGCACAGTTTCCGGCAGCCCCCTGCAGTTCGATCAATTCACACAAGATGATATGGTGGAAAGCGATTTGTCCGGTTTCAACGCAAAACTCGGACTGCTGTACCGCGTGCCTGATCGTTTCCGGTTTGGTATTAACGTAAAGACTCCAAGTGTTCTGCAAGTGAAAGAGACTTTTGGCTCGACGTATAAAGCATATTTTGATAATGGAGATGTCGTGGCTCCCGATCCGTTCACGGAAACGGGGGAGTATGATGTTGCTACGCCGTGGGTGTTTAGTGCCGGCGCCTCAGTTATCCTTAGTAATCTTGTTCTGGCCGGGGATGTGGAGTACACGGATTGGTCGCAGCTCGAATTCAAGAATGCCAATGCAGATGTTCTTGCTCTCAACAAGGACATGAAGGATCTTTTCCGCCCAACACTTAATTATCGGGCCGGTGCCGAGTATGATATTACGCAGGCGGGAGTGCGCATCCGGGGCGGCTTCATATACAATCCGTCGGCATTCAAAGGCGATCCGACTGACTTCGACCAGAAGTATTTTACAGCCGGTTTGGGTTTCCTGCTAAGTGAAACCACGATGATTGATCTCGCTTTTGCTCACGGCTGGTGGAAGACTTTTCGTTATAACTATGCAGGCAGTCCGAGGCTGGATGAATCCGTGAGCACAAATAATTTTGGTCTAACTTTCTCATATCGGTTCTAAGCCGACCTCGATCTTCCGATTGCAACAGGAAGAAGCATTGAATATATTGAAGCCCGCTCCGACACTTCGGGGCGGGTTTTTTGTTTTCATGTGGAGTTCTTTTGCCAACAAGATTCAAAGTCATTATCGGCATCCTCGGTGTACTGATCGTTTCCGTTATCGCCGCGTTCTTCTTCCTCCGTTATCAAGTCCGTAAATCCTTCCCTGAAACTACAGGTTCACTTGTTATAACCGGCTTGCATTCGCCGGTTTCAATCACCCGCGATGAGTACGGTGTTCCGCGCATCGCTGCTCAGAATGAACACGATCTGATGCTGGCGTTCGGTTACGTCCATGCGCAGGACAGGTTGTGGCAGATGGATATGGCGCGCCGCATTGGCGAAGGACGGCTCTCAGAAATACTGGGCACCGTCACGATTCCTTTCGATAAAATGTTCCGCATTGTCGGCATAAAAAAAATCTCAGAGGCCGTGGAGCAAAGTATTACGCCCGCATCCCGTGCGCGCCTGGAAGCGTACGCGGCGGGGGTGAACGCATTCATCGAAAGTCATAAGGGAAAACTTCCGGTTGAGTTTGATTTGCTGCGGTACGAGCCGGAGCTGTGGACTCCACAATACTCAATCATGGTCGGCCGGTTGATGGCGTGGGAGCTGAATCTTTCGTGGTGGACCGACCTGACATTCGGCGCGCTCGTTGACAAACTCGGATTTGAAAAGACGCGGGAAATTTTTCCGTCCTTCCCCAATAGTGTTGCTCCGATTGTTCCTTCCGATGAGTGGCGGAAAGCAGTGAAGTCGGCCCTCGCGTTTATGGAAACGGCACGCGACTATTGCGACTTCCGGGGAATCGGCGGGACGCTGGGCGGCAGCAATGCCTGGGTTGTCGCTCCGCAGAAGTCCGCAAGCAACAGTGTTATTCTTGCCAACGACACGCATCTCCAGCTCAGCAATCCGGCCAAATGGTACGAAGTCCATCTTCATGCGCCGGGCTATGAAGTCAGCGGCTTTTCTGTTCCGGGCATACCGGGAATCGTGTCGGGACATAATAAGAACATCGCGTGGGGATTGACCAATGTAATGGCGGACGACGCGGACTTTTATATAGAGAAGATCGATTCAACCGACTCAAAGCGGTACATCTATGACGGAAAATCTTTACCGATGGAGTTTCATGAGGAGGAAATTCAGGTCCGCAACGATACCAGCCAGTACGTCACCATCCGTTCAACACATCACGGCCCCATCGTTACAGACATCAAGACAATGTTGAAGAAGGCGGATTACTCATTCGTCGCGAGCATGCGCTGGACAGGAACAGAAATAAGCGATCAGATCGAAGCGTTCAATAAAATCGATCAGGCAACGAATTGGGAAGAGTTCACTGCAGGCGTGAAAGAATTCTCAGGCCCGGGACAAAATTTTGTCTACGGCGATGCGAAAGGCAACATCGGGTATTGGTGCGGCGTCAAACTGCCGATGCGGCCTGCGTCCGTGAATTCCCTTCTCCCTCTCAACGGTTGGGAGAAGGAAACTGAATGGAAGGGCTTCGTTCCGTTCGCTCAGCTCCCCCATCTCTACAATCCTCCGGAAGGTTACATCGCAACAGCGAACAACAAGATTGTTGATGACACGTATCCGTACTACATCTCGAACCTCTGGGAACCGCCATCCCGCATTCAGAGACTGCGTGAGGTTCTCGGAAAAGATGAAAAATTTTCTGTAAGGGATTTCGAACTGTTGCAGAACGATCAATTCTCGTTCTACGCGAAAGAGATGACTCCATATATTATTTCCGCGTGCCGCGGAGACTTCTATCCGGCGTTCAGCAATTTGGTTCTCGAATATCTCTCCAGTTGGAATTATGTTTTTTCCACAGAGAATATTGCAACAGCGATTTACCAACAGTTCCTCACGCATTTCGTAAAGAATATATTTGAGGATGAGATGGGGAAAAATCTTCTGCACGATTATTCAGTTCTTGTAAATATTCCGCTTCGCACGATGAGCAGGCTTGTGCAGGAAGATTCGTCGTCGTGGTTTGATGATATCAGGACAGACCGGATTGAGACCCGCGACGACATTATCCGCAAAAGCATGACAGATGCAATCGATGCGCTGCGGGAAACCCTCGGCGACGAAACAAAGAATTGGCAGTGGGGAAAGTTGCACACCATTACGCTTCAACATCCATTCGGCCTGAAGAAACCGCTGGATAAAGTCTTCAGCATCGGTCCCTTTCCATATGGCGGCGGGTCGACGACGATGATGAGCGGCGAGTATAGTTTTAACGATGTTCTTCAACCGAACGAAATGAATAAACCCTTCGCCGTTACAGTCGGCGCATCGTTCAGGCATATCGTGGACATGTCCAAACCGGACGAAGCGCGCACGGTTCTTCCGTCCGGGCAATCGGGGCAAGTATTCACGCGGCACTATGACGATCAAACAATCTTATGGCTGCACGGCGCGTACAAAACCTCGCGCTCCGATCACGAGACGGCAGCAAAGACAAAAGAACAACTGACCTTGAATCCCGCAAAATGATCTACCTGCAGTTGCTTCTCGCTTCCCCCTTTCCTAAGTTTTTTACGGCATGACTCAATTACAACATAGCAACACAAAAATTGTCTGCACGCTGGGGCCATCATCCAGTTCAGTGGAAATGTTGACGCAACTTGTCCGTTCGGGAGTCGACGTCGTGCGTTTGAATTTCTCTCACGGCACGCATGAAGATCATCTCGTATCGCTGCAAAATATTCAGCAAGCAGTGAGTAGGACGGGACAACCTGTTGCTGTACTGCAAGACCTGCAGGGACCAAAAATCCGTATCGGGGACTTCAGCGTTCCGTTCATTGATCTTCGCCCCCAAGAAATATTCACGATAACCACCGATCCCATTATCGGAGATGTAACAAGAGTTTCCACGACGTATAGCAATCTGACGCGGGATGTACATCGGGGCGATTTTATTTTGTTGGATGATGGAAAGGTGCGCGTGCGCGTGATTGAAGTAAAGGGAAACGACGTCCGTTGTGAAGTGATCACCGGAGGAACGCTTTCTGCACACAAAGGAATAAATCTACCCAACGTTGCTGTCAGCACCCCATCACTGACGGCGAAAGATATCCGCGACCTGGAGTTCGGAATCAAGCATGATGTGGACTACATTGCGCTCTCGTTCGTGCGTACAGCGGACGATATTCGCGGACTCAGAAGAGAAATTATTGAGAGGATTGGGAAGGGACGGTTCCTGCCAATCGTCGCAAAAATTGAAAAGCCGGAAGCCGTTGCTAACATAGACGCTATCATTGCTGAGGCCGACTGCATCATGATTGCCCGCGGCGACCTTGGCGTTGAATTGCCTCCCGAGGATGTGCCGATGCTTCAGAAGAAAATCATTCGCAAATGCAACGAAGCCGGCAAGCCTGTCATCATCGCAACGCAAATGCTCGAGTCGATGATCAACAGTCCGACCCCCACCCGTGCCGAAGCGAATGACGTTGCCAACGGAGTTGTTGACGGCGCGGACGCTGTGATGCTCAGCGGCGAAACGGCTGTTGGCAAATATCCTCTTGAAACTGTCCAGATCATGGACCGCATCATCAAAAAAGTGGAGTCAGAGAATTACGGAACGCAGCGCATACTCGATCATCCGCATCAGGGCGTTTCCAGCCGGCATGATGCGCTCGCCCGCGCTGCATGCGTCCTTGCCGAACAAATGAATGCCGCGGCAATTGTCTGTGTAACACGCTCCGGCGAAACTGCACGCGTCGTTTCCCGTTACCGTCCGCGCACGCGTATTCTTGCAATCACCGACCGGGTAAAAATTCTGCGTAGACTGAACCTGATCTGGGGCATTCACGGCATCACGATAGAAAATTTGGAAGAAGATTCCGACAAAGCCCTCAAACAAATTCAGGAACAACTTCTCAATCTGGAATTAGTTCAGAGGGGAGAGTATGTGGTTGTGCTCGCGGGCCAGCCGTTCTTTGCCCGCGGCTCGACGAATTTTATTGAGGTGGAGAAGGTGGGATAATATATCGCGATGTTATTACTCGTGAAGTGTGTGATCGCGCTATGTTCTCTTCGGTGCACATACGGATAATCATCTCTCGTCAAGCTTTCGTCTCTTCTTCTCAGCCAACGACTTGTAATTTTAGTTTGTTATTACTTTTCGACCCGACTTTCTTTCCAATTCTTTTCGTGCATTCCCCGCCTTCGCTACGCTTCGGCGGGCAGGCCTGCAACAGTCCCTCCTTCGATTGCCGCTTTCTCGTTCTGTGGAAATCCGCTGGCATTCTTATTCCTTGCAATTTCCGTTGTCGAAGCTTCGCCTAACATTGTAAAGATCAGTTCGAGGTCTGTCATGTGATCGCGGAGATTCTCTTGTGGTTTCGTCAATCCTTTGAGCTTCTTATAGTCGCTTGGCACCAAGCCGAATGTTGCTTTGCTGATCTCTGCTGTGAGTATGGAATACTCTTTTCCTTCCTTCACGCCACGCTTCTTCCATTCGTTTGTGAGCTCGTCCGTATTGCAATTCCACGCACTCGCTTCTCGATCCATTCGTCGCTGTAGCCTTTCGCTTTATAGATTGTTCGCATACGCGCCTGGGCGAGTTCGGGATTTTCGATCTCTTCCAATCGTTCATAGCCGACTTTTGCCAACCAACGTTTGAACGGCTCGGCTTTGGGGGAGGGTACTGATTGGATGATGCGTAGAAGTCCCTCCGCGTTTGCGGATTGAATTTGGCGTTTTTTTCCGTCAGCGGCGGTCATTTCAACTGGGGGACAAATTGTCCCCCAGTTGGAATTCAACTCCGGATCCCGTTTTCGCATCTTCTTGATGTAGTCCTTCGGGTTCACAGTGCCTGTTAGAACTTCAATAATATCCGCAACGGAGAAGTAACGTTTCTGGTCCGCTTCATTCCACGCTGAGCGGATATGCTTCTGTTCGAAGAGTTTTATGTTTGCCATGACTTCCTTTTTAAAGCGTAACAGCTTGTAACTATTTCATCCCCTTCGGCAATCATCCGCTTTTGAAGATTAGCAAGCGAGATGTCATTCGGCGGCACACGCAGGCTCAACCTTCAATCTAAACTCACAATAACTCACAATGATTAAAATTTACGGCACCTGACTCGCCCGATTCAAATTGCCAAGCACAAGATTTACATCTGCAACAGAAATAATACCGCTTAGATTTACATCCCTCACGTTATATCCTGCAACATTCAGTTGACCCAATACAGCGGTCACGTCCGCAGTGTTCACAACTCCGGATTGGTTCGCATCGCCCGCGTACATTGCGTAGACGCCTGGCGCTACCTGCTTCAGTGCGTCTGTTCCGTACGCACTCGATTGGCCGGACGTGTAATCATAGCCGCCGGGAAGCATCGAGGACAAATAGTATTGCTGGCTGCCCATGATCGCAAGATGATTAGCGTGACGGATAACGACGTAATAGCCGCCTGCCGGAATATCGTCAAACCTCACCGAACCACCGGTCGTATCGGTGAAGCCGCAAATGTTTCCATCCGACAGTAACCAGCCCGGCCGAAAACTTCTGGTAGTTGAGGCGAAAGCAGAAAGCGAATCCCGAAGCTCGACGTTAACACTATCGACCGCGTTGGAAGGAATCGGCACTCCCGGGTAGCGCGCCGAAAGTATTCCTCCAGAACGCAACATGGTTGTCATCAATCCGGTTGCCGGGTTGTACGGACCTTCGAGCAGCACGCGAAGAATAACTTGCGGAAGGAATGCCGACGCGGTCATCGGAACATTCAGAGTCCCCTGATCGGGATCGTTGCTGTTGATGACAAGCGTGTTGTTATACGAAACCACAACCGGAAGTGTCGGCTTGAATTTCACTCTGACTGTCCCGAACGAATCAACGGGAACAATCGAAGGCCATGAGAGGATCGAATAGCCCGTCGATGCATTTTGCAGAGTGACGGAAGAAATATTCAGCGCGGCTCTTCCTCTGTTCACAACCGTCAAATTGTAAATCACGGAATCGGTATAGACAACACTGCCGAGCGAAGCGCTTGCAGGCGATGCAGCAATATCCGGAAACAAGGTTGGCGTCGCGCTCGTGTAATATTGTGTGATGCGATCTGTGAACTCCGGATGATCGATGAGAGGATTGCGTTTTAGTTGATATGATGCAATCGAGTTGTTGCGCGCTAATTCTTTCGCGCTCACCGGATCAACCTTGTCCCAGACGCGTAAATCCCCCTCCTGTCTGGATGCCATAAACGCTCCGCGGTTTGTATACCGTAGAATAAAATAGAACAGAGAGCGGGCAACATCTCCCTTATGCACATTCCGAGGCTCGAAAACTATTTCCCCCGTCGACCGGTTTCCTAATTTCGATCCGCCCGAATCCCATGTTGGTATCCCGGAAACCGGGCCCAATGGATAGTTCGCCCGACGGCTGTTCGCATCTACATCGGTCGGAAATAAATGATTGAGGTCAGAGCGCATTGGAAGCGAATCGCCAAAAAAGCTTTGGGGCCACGAGTGCTCAGTGTTAAAATTCTGATTCTGAGCGATCGTTCTCGTTGTTGCGTACACTTTTCTGCCTGTGTACACGCACTGGATCGTATCCACGCCCCCGTCATCGATTGTTTCGAACATTCTATCCCGCGCGGTATTGTACCCGAGGTCTGTATGGTTATTTACAAGATTAGTCAACGCTGTCTTCAGCGCGTTCTCCCACAAGTTCTGTGTGGATGAATAGCCGGCCTCGTTATAGTTTCCCGTTCCCGTCAGGCGCAACGTTAGTGAACCGCGCCCGCCGTTGTTTTCAACAACCAGGATGTCGGTCCACGTTACGTTCTGGTTCGTCTTAAAATACACCCACGCAGTAACACTGTCGTGCGCACGAACGGTGAATGTCGTGTCCCGCACCGTGAACGCAGTTTTGAACGTGTTGATGTCGCTGACGGAGATTGGGTAATTCCCGGCGTTGCGGATGCGGAACGAGAGGCTGTCCTTCAGATTTGTCTGCTTCGTGCCGAAGTTAAGCTGGGAGGTTGAAAGAGAAAGCGGCTGCGCCTGGATGACAGAAAATAATCCGCACAAAAAGAAAATATAAATGACGCGTTCCATGATTCTTAGAAATGTTTTAAGCGTGGATATCGGAAGAAAATATACGGAGAAAAGAGACCTGAGGCACCAAATAACGGGGGAGAGATTCGGTTACGCGTTCTGTCATTCCCGCACGTTCTTAGCGGGAATCCCCGCCTGTCTGAATTGGCTAATTATGGTGGGCAGGCAGTCAAAAGGTTCTTCTGGATTCCCGATAGAAGCATTCGGGAATGACAATCTCGGCCGCCAAACTTCGGCAAGAAATTAGTACTATTGTTTTTTGACAACAGAAGATCTCAAACTAAGTCACTTCTTCTTTTCGCAATAGCTGTCTGATAGAGCGACATATACTTTCGGGCTGAAGAGTCCCACGAAAGATCTGCCGTCATCCCGTTCATCATCATTCCCCACCACGCTTCTTTGTCGTTATTGAACATATCAATTGCCCTGACGACTGTTGTGTAGAGCGCGTAGCCGGTTGCATCATAGAACGAAAAGCCGTTGCCTTCTCCGCCAACCGACTGCGACTCGTGCCAATCATGCACGGTGTCTGCGAGGCCGCCTGTTTTGCGCACGATGGGAACAGTGCCGTACCGCAGACTGTACATCTGGTTAAGTCCGCAAGGCTCGTAATGCGAGGGCATCAGGAACATATCCGCCGCCGCCTCGATCAAATGAGCCAGCTCGTTATTGAAGCCGATGTACGTCCAGATTTTATGCGGGAGAGCGTAATGCAAAGACGTGAACAGGTTTTCATACCGATCTTCTCCCGATCCGAGTATCACCCATTGGGCATCGAGACCGATCAAGCCGCTAATCGATTCTTCAATAAGATCGAACCCTTTTTGTGCGACAAGCCGTGAGACGATTCCGATCAAAGGCCGATCGATGTCGTATTCCATTCCGACTTTTTCGAGAAGGAATTTCTTGGTGTGATGCTTCCCGTCCAGGTGGTGAATGGAGTAATGATGTGGGAGGTGCGAATCGGTTTCCGGGTTCCAGACATCTGTATCGATTCCGTTGAGCACGCCAAATAAATCATTCTCCCGCAAACTGAGTGTGCCTTCCATCCCCGCTCCGAATTCCGGCGTGAGGATTTCGCGGGCATACGTTTCGCTAACCGTGCTGATGATTTCAGAAAAGAGAATGCCGCCCTTCATGCACGATACGCCGCCGTGCATCTGCAACGCGTTAAATCTATCTGCCCGCAACTCGGCGGTATTCATGAGCGAGCGAC
This sequence comes from Bacteroidota bacterium, assembly GCA_038247945.1. Classification (GTDB taxonomy): domain Bacteria; phylum Bacteroidota; class Ignavibacteria; order UBA10030; family UBA6906; genus CAADGV01. Next base: position 11,053 of record JBBRUI010000081.1, read on the forward strand.
CGAATACTCCCTGATAGCCGATGTTGTGGATTGAGAAAAGCGACGCGGTGTCATCAAAAAGTCTGTCCCATCCGTAATTATCTTTAAGAAGCAGAGGCATCAATCCGGTTTGCCAGTCGTTGCAATGCACAACGTCGGGAGCCCACTTGAGGCGTTGGAAAGTTTCGATGACGGCCTTGCTGAAGAGCACGAACCGTTCGCCTTCATCGGGATCGTTTGTATATATTTTCCCCCGATGAAAATAATGGGGAGAGTCGATGAAGTAGACCGGAACAGTTGACCGCGGAATGTTTGATCTTGAAACATGAACGGGCCAGGGAACTCCCGCAACACGCACGACCATCTCACCAATGTCGTACTCATAATGCAGATTGTACTTCGACTCGTCGATTGTGTTGTACTTCGGGAGGAAGACTTTCACGTCGGCGCCGAGAGACTGCAGCGATTTGGGCAATGCGCCCACTACGTCTGCGAGTCCGCCGGTCTTGGCAAACGGGGCACACTCGGAAGCAACGATGGCGATTTTCATGGCAGCTGATGTTTTGTGGGGACGTATGCTGCCGGCAATATATTGAGTGGTGAATGGAAAAGCAAAAGGGTTAGTCGGGACATTCCCTAGATCGAAAAGTGAAAATACTTACCACCAAGGCACGAAGACACAAAGGGTTTCAAGAAGATTTTTGGGTTTGAATTCTCCAATCACTTTTTTCAGCAGAAGAGCTCGGGAGCGTCGATTCCCGAAAAGAGCTTTTTCTTGGTGAATTCTTCGTGACTTCGTGTCTTTGTGGCAATTTTTTGTTTTTTGTTTTCGGGAATCTCCGATATTAGACTCTTGACTTGCTCGTTCTCTCTCTCCACATTGAAACAACCTTGAATGTCTAAATCCCATAAAAAAATCAAAAAGCACGAAGCCGCAGTTCAACGCCGGGCAATATGGCCTTTCGTATTGCTGGCGGGATTGGTGTTGACGGCCGCGGTTGCTTTCTTTCTTCTGAAGAAAAAAGAAACCGCTCCGCCCCTTCCAGTCGCAACTTCTTCAACGTACGTACCGACCGAACGCTGGCTGCAACGCGCCTATGCGGTTGATAAGCTCTTTCATCAGGTGTACACGCCGGGATGGGAAGGAGCCTATGGCGCAATTGGCGACGCGTACCTGTTTGCTGCAACAAACGATTCGGCGCTGCTTCGCTTTCACACCCGTGAACATAATCTCACCAAACTCTACAACGGAAATTGGGTCGATGACAGGGCGTGGGCGATTATTGCTGAACTGAAATGGTGGGAAGTAACCGGGAAGACGAACACGCTGCTTGTGATGGACGCGGCCCAGCGATACGATGAAGCGCGCAAAGAAGGAAGGCTTTCAAATCACGAAGGCTACTGGGCGTGGTATAACTGGCCGCCGGGCGCGGCGGTGAATGAAAAGATTTTTACCAACAGCAACATGAACCAGATGGCAACGGCTGCGTGCATGTTGTTCGAGGCGACGCAGTCGAAACAATATTTAGACGATGCGTTGCTGATTTGGAACGGCGACAAGAAATTTCCCGGCGTGGAAAAGAAATTGTACAAGGGAAACGGCGTCTGGAAAGGCAACGAAGGACTTGCGGCATTTGGGCATGAACTGCCGTGGCTCGGCGCGGGGTATTGCTCCATTGGCGCCGCGCTGTACCGCGCAACGAACGATCCGAAGTACAAGAAGATTGTTGTAGCGACGGCAAAACACATCATGGATCCTGCAACCGGTTGGGTTGACCCCGAAGATTTTTTTCAGATTCGCATGGATGGCAACGGTGCGTTTGTGAATTCTCTTCTCGATGCGTACATGATTGCGCCCGACCAGCTTTCCGATCTGCCCGTCAAAATTGAAAAGATGCTCGACCACGTCTGGACGAATCATCATGGCAAAGCAACTGTTACTCTCCACCGCGAAAGCGACCACGGCATTCGCAACGGATGGAATCCGAACGGCGGAGAGGACGGCTACAAAGTAGGTGACATCGGAACAGTCCACGCACAAGGAGAAGCCGCGCGGGCGTTCGGGGTGTTTGCGTATGTTTTCAATTCAGAAAGAATCAAGGGAAGATAGTTCCTTAGTCGTAAGTCTGTTTAGTCACCATTCACGTTGTTTCCCTGTTCTGAATGGCCTGAGTTGGATTGGCGCTCCGACTTTTGTTATCTTACCAGATAGAAATTTGATTTTCTTTTTTTGTAAAGATTCCTTCGTGAGATGTTACTTTGAGTTGCAGCAATAACTGTCCATTGAGGTGAAGGCGTATGGAAGCAACTGCAGATCAATTACAGGCAATCCTCGAAGAGTTCGGCCCCAATGCCGGCCTCGTCGAAGAGATGCTTGATGAATACCTGAGGAATCCCGCGGGAGTGAGCAGTAGCTGGCAACAGTACTTTGCGGAAGTCCTCAAGCCATCGAACGGAAACGGAACACGACCTTCTTCTCCCTCAACAGTTACGAGTCAGCAACAACCGACAGATCCTTCACCCTCTCCTTCGACTGTAACTCCCACAGATCAGCAAACTGCAATCCGCGGCGTCGCTGCAAAAATTGTAGAGAATATGGAAGCGAGCCTCTCGCTGCCGACAGCAACCTCGATCCGGACAATTCCCGTAAAAGTGTTGGAGGAAAATCGCAGGTTGCTCAATCAGTATCTTGCGATCCGATCGGGCAACAAGCTTTCATTTACACACCTCATTGCCTGGGCGCTCGTAAAGGCGCTGGGCGAGTATCCCAATCTGAACGCATCGTTTGCACGCATCGGCGGAGTGCCGCACAAAACTGAACGCCCGAATGTCAACATCGGACTTGCTGTTGATCTCACGAGAAAAGACGGAACGCGGTCTCTCGTTGTCCCGAATGTAAAGAATGCGGAAGCGATGGACTTCGGACAATTCGTCGCGGCGTATGATACGGTTGTGAAGAAGTCCCGCACGAACACGCTTGATCCGTCGGACTTTCAGGGAACGTCCATCACGCTTACCAATCCGGGAACGGTTGGAACCGTCGCCTCAATTCCCCGGCTAATGCCCGGACAAGGCGCCATCGTTGCTATAGGCGCGATCAACCATCCGGCGGAAAACCAGGGGATGTCGCCCATCGCTCTCTCGATGTTGGGCCTGGCCAAAGTCATGACGATCACGTGTACATACGACCATCGGGTTATTCAGGGTGCGGAGTCGGGACAATTTCTTGCACGTGTTCAC
>JBBRUI010000082.1:0-14243 GCA_038247945.1 Bacteroidota bacterium
GGAGTTGTTTCTCTTCGACAGAGCAACCAACACCTCGAAGAGCCAAACCCCGAAAATTGATTCACACAACGAGGAAAAATAGTGGTCACCCGACGGAAAGTTAATATACTTTGCCGCAGAGGAGAAAGGCAACAAGCCGATCTGGTCTGTTTCGGTTTCGGGAAACGACGTGAAGAAAGTGTTTGACGATGCGACGAACGGAAACCTCGACGTTACGCCATCTGCAATCTTCTTCACACACCAAAGTGCCGTGCGTCCCGCGGAAATTTATTCTGTTGGTGTAGATGGTAAGAACGCAAAACAAATTACGCGGACGAACGACGAATTGTTCGCGGCGTTGGATATTCCTCAACCCGAAAGTATCTGGTTCAAAGGTGCAGGGGGAACGCAAGTGCAGTCGTGGATATTCAAACCTGCAAAAATGGTGCAGGGTTCAAAGTATCCGCTTGTGTATCTCGTCCACGGCGGACCGCAAAGCGCGTGGATGAACTCGTGGTCATTCCGTTGGTGTCCCGCGCTCTGGGCGGCGCAAGGATACGTTGTTGTTGCCCCGAACCCGCGAGGCAGCACAGGATTCGGGCAGAAGTTTATCAACGAGATTACCGGCGATTGGGGCGGCAAAGTGTTCGTCGATTTGATGAAAGGATTGGATTACGCCTGCCGGCTGCCGTATGTGGATAGCACGAACAAAGCCGCGGCCGGCGCATCGTTCGGCGGCTACATGATGAACTGGTTTCAGGGACATGCCGGCAACAGATTCAAGACTCTCGTTACTCATGACGGTATGTATAACGCCGTGAGTAAGTACGGCACAACAGAGGAAGTCTGGTTTAATGAATGGGAACATGCAGGTACGCCGTGGGACAAGCCGGATGAATACACGAAGTTCTCTCCGCATACGTACGCGAAGAATTTCAAAACTCCGAACTTGATCATTCATGGAGAAAAGGATTACCGCGTTCCGGTGACCGAAGCGATGCAACTCTTTACGACATTGCAGCGCAAAGGCATTCCTTCAAAATTTTTATATTTCCCGGATGAAGGGCATTGGGTGCTCAAGCCTGCGAACAGCAAGCTGTGGCATGAGACTGTTTTCGGATGGTTGAAGGATTACCTCCACTCGGGAGATGCAAAGGAGTAGTCTTCGTTAAGCCAGGGCGAGTATTTTAAATCATCGATGATGGTTCAATGCTGTTCATGCATCCGGTGCCATACTGGTAAAATCCATTCTGGGCCTGAGTTAAGTCGTGATTGTGCCGAGTTATAGGCTTGGTTAGAAACTTACGCTAAACTTGTTGACTTCCATGAGTTTCATTACTCTCCTCAGGTCGATTGAGTCCGCAATTTTCGAGATTGCGTTCTGGGTTGTGTTAATTCCCAAGACGGTTTATAGAATCATCAAGTCTCCGTCTTCAATTCCTTCCTACATTAGTTCCGAGCTTCAGAAAGACGAAAAACTGCAATTTACAGCAATGATGTCACCGATTTTGTTGTGGACGCTGTTGGTTGTAATTCCGGGATACCTCATGAATCAGCATTATAATCCTGAACTGCCTCTTGTCAAAATCGGAACTTCCGAACAAAACATCTTTCTCTACGCATTGTTGATTCTTTGTCCTGTGCTGTCCCCCGCGATTGTCCTCACCGCTTTCCAACGACGAGAATTTGAAAGGAATACATTTAAGGAGTTTTTCTACACTCAATGTTATCTGCAGGCACCGGTGATGGCCGTGATCATCGCTTCTTATAGTCTGATGTATTATGGGCATTACGATTTCAATGCTGTCGACCAACCGAATTATGTGTACATTTTTAATTCAGTAAATGGATGGAAAGACGTCATGTTCTTCTTCGGAATCGTTCCGCTTGGATGGCTCTCTTATGCGGAAATCAAAGTCATGAATCAGTTGGGAACTAACCCATTCATTGTTTGGCTCGTACTCATTGCTACATTCATAACAGCCGCCCTTCTGATCCTCACGGTCGTGGCGATCACATCGATAGTTTTCGGGAAATACATTTTTCTCTAGAAAGGGACAAGAAAACAAGAAATTGCAGGAAACGCCGCTGTTTGAAATCTCACACAATGATAACTATCTTGAACAAACAATTCGATCCTCCCACCACAATACGCGCGCGTTACAACTTCCGCATAGAGTGTATTCGGCATGTGGAGCACCATCTTGATGAACGAAAGGATGCATCATGATACAACCGAATGAGATTAGAAATATCGAACTGAAAAGTTGGGTAGACGACATGCGCGCTCTGTGCAAACCCGAGTCCGTGTATTGGTGCGACGGTTCGGAAGAAGAGTACAATTCCATGTGCGACGTTCTCGTCAAAGCGGGAACATTCAAAAAACTGAACCCGGAAAAACGGCCTAACAGTTATCTCGCACTTTCCGATCCCAGTGACGTTGCGCGGGTTGAAGACCGGACGTTCATCTGCAGTTTCCGGAAGCAGGATGCCGGCCCAACCAACAACTGGATGAATCCGAAAGAGATGAAGGCAACCCTCACCAAGTTGTTCAATGGCTGCATGCGGGGACGAACCATGTACGTGGTGCCGTTCAGTATGGGGCCGCTCGGCTCACCCATCTCACACATTGGAGTTGAGATAACTGATTCTCCGTATGTCGTCGTCAACATGAAGATCATGACGAGGATGGGAAAGAAAGTATTGGATATTCTGGGGGACGATGAATTTGTTCCGTGCCTTCATTCTGTCGGAATGCCGCTTGCGCCCGGACAGAAAGATGTTGCGTGGCCATGCAATCCCCACCAGAAATACATCGTTCACTTTCCGGAGGAACGCGCCATCTGGTCGTTCGGTAGCGGCTACGGCGGCAACGCATTGCTCGGGAAAAAATGTTTCGCGCTTCGGATCGCCTCGGTCATGGCCCGTGATGAAGGATGGCTCGCCGAACACATGTTGATCCTTGGCGTGGAGGATCCCAAAGGCGTGAAGACGTACGTCGCCGCGGCCTTTCCCAGCGCCTGCGGTAAAACCAATTTCGCAATGCTCATTCCGCCGAAAGCCTTCGAAGGGTACAAAGTAACAACTGTGGGAGATGATATTGCGTGGATCAAAGCGGGCGATGATGGACGGTTGTATGCCATCAACCCGGAGGCGGGTTACTTCGGCGTTGCGCCGGGAACATCCGCAAAGTCAAACCAGAACGCAATGGAGTGCATCCGCGCTAACACGATATTTACAAATGTCGCGCTCACGCCCGATGGCGATATCTGGTGGGAAGGAATGACTGATACGCCTCCGGCAAAACTCACGGATTGGAGGGGACAGGAATGGACTCCAGCGAGCGGACAACCCGCTGCACATCCGAATGCACGCTTCACTGCGCCCGCGCACCAGAATCCTGTTATCGATCCGAAGTGGGAAGACCCTGCAGGTGTTCCGATCAGCGCGTTTATTTTTGGCGGACGAAGGAGCTCGATCGTGCCGCTTGTGTATCAGGCGGTGAATTGGAATTTCGGCGTCTACCTCGGCGCAACGATGGGCTCCGAAACAACTGCCGCCGCTACGGGACAGGTGGGAACCGTACGCCGCGACCCGATGGCAATGCTGCCCTTTACGGGTTACCACATGGCGGATTATTTCAACCACTGGCTCCAGTTCGGCAGAGACATTCCGAATCCGCCGCGTATTTTCGGCGTGAACTGGTTCCGCAAAGATGAAAACGGAAAGTTCATCTGGCCGGGATTTGGCGAGAACATGCGGGTGTTGAAATGGATTGTTGACAGAGTGCATGGACGCGGCTACTCGATCGAGAGTCCGCTGGGCTGGATGCCGCGCTATGAAGATATTAAATGGGATGGACTGGAGGGCATGACGCGGGAAAAATTTGATATGCTTATGTCGGTGAACAGCGAAGAATGGAAACAGGAAATTCTTTCTCACGAAGAGCTGTTTTTCAAACTCTATGATAAGCTTCCGCGGGAGTTTACGTTCATGCGGGAGTTGATTCTCTCCGGCGTCTGGCGCTCACCGGAAAACTGGAGGCTGGCGAACGAGTAACAGTAAATTCTGAACGAAGCCCCAAAGGGGCGAGTGAAGAATCTCTCACTCGGGAATTATCTGACGGCCGATTCGTTGAATAAATCAAAAAGCCTCCAACCCTTGTTGCGAGGCTTTTGTGTTTTGATAAAATGGGAACGCTGATGACGCCGATTGTGCGGATGCTCGCGGAAGAATTAATATGTAACAGATCGAATCAATATAAATCCAATCGCGTTCCATCGTAGAGAATAATTGACCGCAACACTTTTCCTAACCATATTCAGTCCGTAGGAGGCAACATGGAGCTCTTGCACAAGGAGATTACCAACAAAATTCTTCAAGCATACTATGAAGTGTACAACACACTCGGCTATGGGTTTTTGGAAAGGGTTTATGAGAACGCGCTTGCAGAAGAATTGAGACTGCGGGGATTGAGATGTATTTCTCAGCATCCCATTGATATCTTTTACAAGAGGAAGCGAGTCGGAGAATACTTTGCAGATATGGTTGTTGAGGATAGTGTGATTATTGAGTTGAAAGCTTCGAAGATTCTCCTGGAAGAAAACGAGTTTCAGCTCATAAATTATCTCAAGGCAACCAAAATTGAAGTGGGCTTGTTGTTGAATTTCGGGAAAGCGCCGGAGTTCAAACGGAAGGTGTTTTCAAATCAGCAAGAATAAGAACGCGGATGGCGCGGATTCGATGGATGCTCACGGATACGATTTCACGCAAACTCTCGAAATCATCTGCGAAGGTCTCTCATCTGATTCGTGTTTTTGATTTAAACGTTTTGTGCTTTCAAACTAATCGGCGTAAATCCGCCCAATCTGTGTCATCAGCGTTCAATTACAATGAGTGAACCCAAATACAAAACGTGGGGCACCGACATCGACCCCGAAGCTCATGCTCAAATGGAAGCCGCGGTTTCGCTTCCCATCTCCGTCCGGGGAGCGTTGATGCCGGACGCGCATGTTGGTTACGGCTTGCCTATCGGCGGCGTGCTTGCGACGGACAATGCGGTCATCCCGTATGGTGTGGGCGTTGATATCGCATGCCGCATGATGATGACGATCTTCGATGCGCCTCCCAAACTTATCCGCACGGAGAGCGGGTTGTACACAAGAGCTATCGAAGAGAACACGCAGTTCGGAGTCGGCGCTGAATGGAAGAACCGAAAATCCCATAGCGTGATGGACGAGGATTGGAATGTCTCTCCCGTTACACGCGCGATGAAAGACAAGGCGCACAAACAGCTCGGCACATCCGGGTCGGGAAACCATTTTGTGGAGTTCGGCGAGATCACGTTTGAGGAAAGCGCGCTCGGCATTCCTACGGGTTCTTATCTTGCGCTGCTCTCGCACAGCGGCAGCCGCGGTACAGGCGCAAAGGTTGCGGATTACTATACCCGCGTTGCAAAAGGAAAGCATCCTGAGCTTATCGGCGCAACGCGTAATCTTGCGTGGCTGGATGTTGAACAGGAAGGCGCGGAGTATTGGGCGGCGATGGAGTTGATGGGCAAGTACGCTTCCGCGAACCATCATCTCATTCATGATGCGATCGTTCGTTTTCTAAAGCATCCCGTTCTGAAGCAGGTGGAGAACCACCACAACTTTGCCTGGCGCGAAAAGCATGGCGGGCGCAACGTTATTGTTCACCGCAAAGGTGCAACGCCCGCGGGCAAGGGAGTTCTCGGCATCATTCCCGGTTCGATGGGAACACCGGGCTTTCTGGTTGAGGGCCTCGGCAGCGAAGAGTCGCTCACGTCAACCTCGCACGGCGCGGGGCGAAGGATGTCGCGCACACAGGCATTGAAGACATATAATTGGAAAGACACAAAAGAATTTCTGGACAAACAGGGCGTCACGCTTATCTCCGCCGGATTGGATGAAGTGCCGTGGGCATACAAGAACATCCACGACGTGATGAACGCGCAACTCGATCTGGCGAAGCCGCTTGCGACGTTTATGCCGCGGCTGGTGAAGATGGCTAAGTCGGGAGAGAGGCCGGAGGATTGAGTCGCGAGGGCGTGTCTTTTGTTCGCGTGGCGATTGGAGACGGCAAAACCTCTATGAATCCAAAATCATAAATATGTAAAAGAAGGTTGTATGATGAAAATTACCTTAGCGATTGACGAAAAAATAGTGAAGGCGGGACGTGAATATGCAAGGCGGCACCATCTAACATTGAATTCGTTGGTGCAGAAGCTTCTTGAACAGGCCTCAGCGAAATCCTCGAAAAACTGGCTCGAAGAATCCTTTGCGTTGATGGACAAGGCAAACGGCAAATCAAAAGGAAAGCGGTGGGAGCGCGATGAGTTGTATCGTCTCTAAACATTGATTGATACAAACCTTCGTTTTGGGATTCGCTGATCATCGTTGCGGCGGAAAGCGCAAAGTGCGAGTTTCTCTTCTCTGAAGATTTGAACGATGGACAGATTGTCCGGAATGTGAGAATCGTAAATCCACTATTGTGAGAATACGAAACCGCCGCCGACTTTCTAAAAAAAGGTTTATTCCGCCGGAAAGACACAAAAGAATTTCTGGACAAACAAGGCGTCACGCTTCTCTCCGCGGGATTGGATGAAGTGCCGTGGGCGTACAAGAACATTCACGACGTGATGAACGCGCAGCTCGATCTGGCGAAGCCGCATAGCCTCGATTCTTTCACCGTTGATTCACCGCTCCGCAATCCCTACATTGAATCAACAAATCATCCATCCAAAATTTTCTTTCAGAGTCTCTCTTTCTTCTGAGCTATCCAATTATACTCTAACAAAAGGAGCTTATATGACTAGTCCACTTCATCGGTGGATTGTATTCCTTTTCGCTCTGGTGTTCGTTTTGCAAACAGGCGGTTCACAAACCACAACTCCCGCCGAAGGAATCCGGAAGAACACACCTGCCGTTCACGCACTTACCAATGCTCGAATCGTCCAGGCACCGGGAAAAGTTATTGAGAAAGGCACGTTGGTCATTCGGGACGGCGTGATTCAGGCTGTAGGCGCAAATGCCGAAGTGCCTGCCGATGCGCGGGTGTGGGATATGAAAGGCCAGACGCTGTATCCGGGTTTGATCGATGCGTACTCGGATTACGGATTGCCGAAAGCACCGAAGCCCTCTCCGCCGGGCGAGGGCGAACAACCACGGCCACGAAGCGAACCCGGCCGCGGCGCCGACTACTGGAATGAAATGATGGTTGCGCAGAATGATGCCGCCGACCTTTTCTCTCCCGATGCAAAAGCGGCTGAGAAACTTCGCGCACAGGGATTCACAACGGCGCTTATCGTGCCGCAGCGGGGAATCATCAAAGGAAAGAGCGCTCTTGTAAATCTCGGAGACGGCAAAGCGAACGAACTGCTTCTCCGTTCGGGAGTCGCGCACCACATACAGCTTGCGGATGAATGGGGTCACGACGGATATCCGGGCTCGCTCATGGGAATTATTGCATTCATCCGTCAGGCGTTGTACGATGCGGAATGGTACAGTAAAGCCCAAACCCAATACTCCAATACTCCAACACTCCAACGTCCTGAACGCAATGAAGCTCTTGCAGCACTTGCGGACGCATTCAAAAAAACACCTGTCGTAATTGATGCGAACGACGAGCTTGATGTTTTGCGTGCAGAGAAGATCGGACAGGAATTTGGCCTGAACCTGATCATCCGCGGAAGCGGAAAGGAATACCGTCGGCTCGATGCGGTTAAGAAGACCGGCCGCGCAATCGTTCTTCCCGTCAATTTTCCCGAAACTCCCGCCGTCCAAACGCCGGAAGAAGCGTTGCAGGTTTCACTTGAAGCGCTGCGCGATTGGGATGAAGCGCCGGAGAACCCGAAACGCTTGCAGGAGGCGGGCGTGCAGTTTGCGTTTACTTCGGCAACGCTGAAGGACGCCGGAACATTTCTCGCTCAGGCCCGCAAAGCAGTCGAGCGCGGACTTTCCGCTGATGCTGCTCTTGCCGCGCTGACAACTTCTCCCGCAAAAATGTTTGGCGCGGAAAAAATGCTCGGCACTCTTGAAGCAGGAAAGGCAGCAAACTTCATTGTCACCAGTGGCGATTTGTTTGCGGAGAAGACTGTGATTCGTGAAAGCTGGATCGACGGCAAGCGTTATGAGATCAAACCGCTGCCCGAAATCGATCCACGCGGCAAATGGGACGTGAAGATTGCAGGACAAGCTGCGGGCGATACAATCACGTTGACTGTGAAAGGTGAACCTGAATCTTTGCAGGGAACCATCAAAAAGAAAAGGGACGTGAAGCTGACAAGCGTTGTACTTGTGGCTTCGCGCCTTTCGTTTTCTTTCCCCGGCGATTCGCTCGGATTCTCCGGCGTCGTTCGCATGACGGGAGTGTTGTCTGAAAAGTCGCTGACCGGAAGCGGTGAATGGTCGGATGGTTCCGTGTTCACATGGTCTGCAATTCGCACGGGCCCGTTCACGCCCGAACCAGACACATCAAAACCCAAACCGTCTCAAGTTGCCTCGTTTCCTCCTGTCTATCCGTTGGGTGAGTTTGGACGCGCAACGATTCCCGAGCAAACAGCGAGCGTGCTTGTAAAAGGCGCGACGATCTGGACTTGTGGCCCGCAGGGAAAACTTGAGAATGCGGATTTGCTAATCCAGAAAGGGAAGATTGTCAAAGTAGGAACAAACCTTGCAGCCCCCGGAGATGCGTTAGTTATAAAAGGGGAAGGCAAGCATATAACTCCCGGACTCATCGATGCACACTCGCACACGGCGGCAAGCGGCGGTGTGAATGAAGCGGGACAGGCTGTCAGCGCAGAAGTCCGGATCGGCGACGTCATCGACTCGGACGACATGAGTATTTATCGTGAACTCGCCGGAGGGTTGACGGCTGCACACGTGTTGCATGGTTCCGCCAATCCCATCGGTGGTCAGTCCCAGCTTATCAAACTTCGTTGGGGAATGCTGCCGGAAGAGTTGAAGTTTGAAGGCGCACCGCCAACAATCAAATTTGCGCTCGGCGAAAATGTGAAGCAGTCCAATTGGGGAGACCGCTATACGTCGCGGTACCCGCAAACACGAATGGGTGTTGAACAACTTATCCGCGATGAGTTTCAGGCGGCGCTGGATTATGAGAAGGCATGGCAAAGATACGAGAAGGAGAAAAACGGAATTCCTCCGCGGCGCGATCTTGAGCTTGATGCGATGCTGGAGATTCTTCGCGGCAAACGTTTTGTGCATTCCCACTCGTATGTGCAAAGTGAAATTCTCATGCTGATGCGCGTTGCGGAAGATTTCGGATTCCGCATTCAGGTGTTCCAACACATTCTCGAAGGCTACAAAGTCGCTGATGTAATGGCGAAGCATGGCGCCGGAGCGTCTTCGTTCACCGACTGGTGGGCGTACAAGCTTGAAGTGTACGACGCGATTCCCTACAACGGAGCGTTGATGCACGAGCAGGGCGTTCTTGTTTCATTCAACTCCGATAGTGACGAACTCGCCCGCCGCATGAATCTCGAAGCAGCAAAAGCAGTGAAGTACGGCGGCGTGCCCGAAGTGGAGGCGTTGAAGTTCGTTACGATCAATGCTGCCAAGCAATTAAAAGTGGACAACAAAGTGGGATCTCTTGAGCCGGGCAAAGACGCTGACTTCGTTCTCTGGAGCGGCAGTCCGCTTTCGACATATTCAAAATGCGAGCAAACGTGGGTTGATGGCCGCAAGTATTTCGACATTGAAGAAGATGCAATGCTCAACGAGGACGTGCGAAAACAACGGGCAGTCCTCATTCAAAAAATATTATCGGCAAAGAAATCCGGTGGAGCCGAGACTCCGACGAGGCCGCCTAAGAAAGGCGATGAATATGATCATCCAAAGGATGGGATTGGAGGGCTGGAGTGATGAAAGTAAGAAACGCTTTGGGGTTTGGGGTTCTCCGCCAGAGGCGGATGCGCCTTTGGCGCAGAGGTTTGACGGTTATAGTTCTGTTATTGGTTTGCAGTTCAATCACGTTTTCATCCGGACAGATTCCTGCGAAGCCTCAGGAGAAAACGATTGCAATTGTGAACGCGACAATCCACACAGTAAGCGGACCGGTGATTGAAAAAGGAACGATCGTTTTCGACAAAGGAAAAATTATCGCGATTGGCGCGAATGTATCCGTGCCTCAGGGTGCCGAGATGATTGACGCTTCCGGAAAGCATGTGTATCCGGGGCTTGTCAGTTCCGACACGTACATTGGACTGACGGAAATCGGAGCCGTACGCGCCTCCATTGATCGGAATGAAACAGGTCGCATCAATCCCAACGTCCGTGCTGAAGCCGCGTTCAATCCGGAGTCAGAACTTATTCCTGTCGCACGTGCAAACGGTATCACGACGATTGTTACAAGTCCGGGCGGCGGACTTATCTCCGGCACATCGGCGGTCATGACAATGGACGGATGGACGTGGGAGGATATGACGTTGAAAGCTCCGGCGGCGCTCTGCGTTCAATGGCCCAACATGAACATCCGTCGGGGCGCATTTGTAACGCGGTCGGAAGAAGATCAGAAAAAAGACCGTGAACAGCAGTTGAAGGATCTGGCGAACGCGTTCCGCGAAGCCCGCGCTTATCTTCTCGCGAAGAAAGCAGAGAATCAAAAAGGAATCCCGTACCACAACATCGACAAACGGTGGGAAGCATTGGCTGCCGTTCTTGAACGGAAAGTGCCGGTAGTTGTCTCTGCAACAGACGTGCAACAAATTCAAGCCGCGGTCGCCTGGGCTGAACAGGAAAACGTAAAGCTCATCATCAGCGGCGGTCACGATGCTTGGCGGGTTGCAGATTTGGTGAAAAAGAACAACGTGCCTGTGCTCGCAGGTGGAATTTTCAGAATTCCGGGACGCCGCTTCGAACGGTACGATGAGTCGTACGTTCTGCCCAAGAAACTTTATGATGCAGGAATTCAATTTGCTATTCTAAGTGAAGAAGAAGCCGCGCACGAGCGCAACCTTCCGTATCAGGCAGCAATGGCAGCGGCATACGGGCTGCCGAAAGATGAAGCGCTCAAAGCAATCACACTGTATCCCGCGCAGATTTTTGGCATTGCAGACAAAGTCGGTTCGTTGGAAGTCGGCAAAGATGCGACGCTTCTTATCACCACCGGTGACCCTCTGGAAATTATTTGCACGATCGAGATGGAGTTTATTCAGGGCCGCAAGATAGACTTAAGCAGCAAGCATACGATGCTCTACGAAAAGTACAAGGAGAAGTACCGGAGAAAAGCGAAGTGACAAGTCTCTATGGCGGCGAGCAGCAACTTTCTCTCACTCATCAGATTTTGTTGCCGCAGAACCCGAAGGTGTCCGTTCATCCCACCATTATCTATCTTCACGGACGCGGAGCGGATGAGGAAGACTTGCTGGGACTTTCAGGTTCCTTTGATGAACGATTCCTGTCGATAGCTGTGCGGGCGCCATTTCGATTTGAGTATGGAGGTGGCTACACGTGGTACGATATCCTGGAGTTGGGCAAGCCTCAGCACGACATGTTCAAATCGAGTTATGAAAAGCTGCTGCAATTTATCGATGAAGCACTCGCACAATATCCGGTCGATCCGGCGCGTTTGTTCTTGTTCGGCTTCAGCATGGGAACGGTGATGGCGTATGCCCTGGCGCTGACACGTCCGGAACTCTTTGCCGGCATTGTTGCCAACAGCGGTTATCTCGCCGAGGCAACGCATTTGAATTACAAATGGAATGAAATTGCCGGAAAAGAGGTTCTGATAACGCACGGCGGGTTGGACGATGTTATCCCCGCTGCAGCATCAAGGAGAGCTTTGGAACTTTTTCAGAAAGCGAACGCCCGCGTGGTCTACAAAGAATATGATGTCGCCCATCAGCTCAGCGACCGAAGTCTCGTCGATATATCCGCGTGGCTGAAAGAACGATTGGATTCAACATCATCAAAGCCCAATGCCTAACAACGAACTGCTTCTCTTCATTCTCTTCAATGTCTTCATCGTCGCACTGCTTGCGCTCGACCTCGGCGTCTTCCATCGGAAAGACCAGGCGGTCAGTATAAAGGAAGCGGCGATATGGAGCGCAGTATGGATCGTGCTTTCATTTCTGTTCAACTTCGGATTATTCCTCTGGGTGAAAGACAATACCGGAAGTTCATCGGAAGCGATGCGCGTCAGCCTCGAATTTCTTACTGGGTACGTGGTGGAGAAGGCGCTCTCGGTCGATAACATTTTCGTTTTCATCGTCATCTTTTCCTATTTCGGTGTGCCGCCGCGCTTTCAACACAAGATATTATTCTGGGGAGTTCTGGGTGCTCTTGTGATGCGGGGGATTTTTATCGCATTGGGTGCGGCGTTGATTTCGCAGTTTGAGTGGATCCTGTACATCTTTGGCGTCATCCTGATTGTCAGCGGATGGAAGATGGCGTTCAGCAGCGATGAGCCGGTCCACCCCGAGAAAAATATTTTTATCAAACTTGCAAAGAAAATTTTCCCCGTTAAGACCGGATTTGACTCGGGACATTTTTTTGTCCGTGAACACGGGAAGCTCCACATTACCACAATGCTTCTCGTGCTCATTACTGTCGAGACGACCGATGTTGTCTTTGCCGTCGATTCGATCCCTGCCGTCTTTGGAATCACGCGTGACCCGTTCATCGTGTATTCGTCGAACGTGTTCGCGATTCTCGGATTGCGGGCCTTGTACTTTTTGCTTGCCGGGGTGATGAATACATTTTACTATCTGAAGTACGGCCTTTCGCTCATTCTCGTGTTTGTAGGATTAAAAATGCTTGCGGAATATTATATCCATATTCCCATTGGTTTATCTCTTGGAGTTATAGGACTCATTCTGGCAGGCTCCATTATCTTATCTCGTATCACGAAGAAGCGGCCACCAAAGCATCGTAAGAATGGTGATTGATGACGGACTTTAAACGGCTCGTCAGATTCTGGCTGAACGGAACATACCGCGTGTTTCCGTTGAGGACGCTTTTTGTTTTCATTCTCGTGGCTCTCTATGCCATCAACCCGTTCGATATTATCCCTGATTTCATTCCTATCATCGGTGTGATTGACGACGCTGCGATGCTGGGATTTTTGTATCGCTCACTGAGGAAGGATGTGGAGAAGTTTTTGGAGTGGGAGAGTGCGCAGGTGAAGCGGGATGATTACGGATTACAGATTACGGCGCCCCGGTCGTGACGAAAGCAGGGATTTTTCTAATCAATAACTGACGTTACGCAAACCAATCAAAACCAAAAACTCTGTAGGGACATCGGCTTGCCGTGTCCCATCGGAGCGTTACATCTGCCTATGTTTCTATGGAATTCAAGGTTGGGACGGGGCAAGCCCACGTCCCTACAAAAACGAATAACGGGTTTTGCGTAACATCAGTTACTCACCAAACAAGAAGCCCGCTGCAATTGTCAGAGCGGGCTTTCTTTTTTTCTGTGAGAAAGATAATCAGGGCTTTGTGTGGAAGACCAGCCGATAGTCTTGCGGCAACGTTTCGCCCTCGTAGTCTTTGATTCGCCTGGGAATCGTAATTTCGTACGTTGCATTGGGTTGGATGTTCTCAACGGAAAAACAGAAAAAGTTGCTCGGTGTACTTCTGGCACCGGTAGAGACAATCGCACATGCATAGATTCTCGCGGGTGGTGTGATTGTCAAAACAGAATCGCGTAGCATTGGTGTATAGTCACTAAATGTAAGGCTGCCGGAAATTCTCGTTTGTGAACGAAGAGAAATCGTGTCGTTCTGCTGCGGCTGGGTGGTAGTGAGTTGAAATGGAATCGTATCCGATGCAATTGAAAAGCGATAGACGAAATCTTCCTTCATCGAATGACCTTCAAGGTCGGTCAGAGTCTTTGGAACAACGACTTCGACCGTCTTTCCCGGCTTCCAGATAAGCGGTCCGGCGCAGAAAGCGTTCACCTGAGGCGGAGCGTGCCCGCAGCCGGTGTAGCTTTGAATTGTTGCCGTATCGCCAACGTAACGCAGTTGAACTTTTTCCGACTCTGAATGATTCACAAGACGATTCAAACCAATGCCGATGGTAGCGCCCTTGTCTACGTTCACTTCATTGGGGGCGGGTCGTAACGAGATTATCTCAACATACTCAGGAACCTCACCCTGATCTTTGCATGAAAAGAACGATAGCGCAAGAATGATTATCAGTACCGGAGTTTTCAAAGTTGTCATAATCACTTCTCCCGCATTTTTCTTCATCAATGTACTTGGCTTTTCGCTCGAAGGCAACCAAC
>JBBRUI010000083.1:0-14231 GCA_038247945.1 Bacteroidota bacterium
ATGCCGTAGACGGTATCCGTGGGGTAGATGATAATTCCGCCGTTCTGAAGTACTTCAACCGCCTTGCCGATCGCCCTCGGCTCCGGGTTAACAAGATGTATTTTTAAAATCATGCTACACTCATTGCTTCAATTAGATTGACGGTTTCGATGCCGACGAGAGAAGACAGGCCTGAATGGAAGTTTACACCGTTGGAAACCATGTATTCGGTTTTCATTTATGTCCGCTGTCTCATAGCGTTGGCTGTTCTCTTTATACTCTTCATTCCACTTTCATTCATCTTCAAGAAAAAAGTGTACGATGAATGGTTGCGCAAAGCTTGCCGTATTTTCCTTCGTATTGCCGGTGTTCGTGTCAGGGTGAACGGCCGGGAAAATATTCAGCCTGACGAACCCTATGTTCTCACTCCTAACCACGTAAACATTCTCGATCCTTTCATCTACCAGGGATATTTTCCGTATCTCCTGCGTGGCCTGGAGAAAAAGGAGAATTTCAAAATTCCGATCTGGGGTCGCTGGATGAGAGCTGTCGGGCAACTGGAGATTGATCGTGACAACCCCAAGAAAGCCGCCGAAAGCATGAAGGAAGTCGCTCGAGTTCTGAAAGAAGAAAGAACTTCCATCATGGTCGCACCGGAGGGAACCCGAACACCGAACGGCCGCCTCCAACCGTTCAAGCGGGGAGCCTTCCGCACAGCATCTGAAGCCGGCGTTCGCATTATGCCGATGTGTTCCAAAGGCCTGTACCAGATAAATAGAAAAGGTGACTGGCGTATAAAGCCCGGTCACCTGGAAATTGTGTTTGGCAAACCGCTCGGCCCGCCGGACTCCTCAGCTCAATCACAAAAAGCAATCAGCGCTGAACTGCGTCGCTGGATGCTAGAGCAACTGGGTGAAGAGGACGCGTATCCTACTTCAACACCGTAAGTTTTTTCACGGCACTTGTCACTCCAGCGTGCAGCCGGTAAAAATATACTCCGCTGGGATTATTGGATGCATCGAACACTCGTGTATGCGATCCCGCTGCAAGTTTCTCGCTCACCAGAGAGGCAACTTCTTTTCCCAACACATCAAAAACCTTCAACGACACAAACTGTTCTCCCGAAATTGTGAATCGAATGTTCGTCGAAGGATTGAACGGGTTGGGATAGTTCTGATACAATTCCATCGCAGTTGGAACTCCGGTACTTCCACTTGCAACTCCGGTCAGAGTTGTAACATCCAGCGCCCATGCAGACCGTCCGTGTGTGAAGGCAACGAGTTTGCGCGTGGGAGAGTGGAGGGTCAAATCATGCACAGGTACTGTGGGCAATCCTGCACCAAGCACTTGCCACGTTGCGCCATTATTCGTGCTATACAAAACGCCGGCGTCCGAACCAACGTAGAGCCGGGGCCGTGCAGCAGCATCAACGATCACATCGTTGAGAGGAATGTTCGGAAGATTCCCGCCGATCGCTGTCCATGCTTGCCCGTAGTTCGTCGTCTTGTAGATGTGTGCCTGATAGGCATACTCCAGATAGCCGGAAATCGTCACGTAACACACATTCGCCGAATCAGGATCGACTGTAACTCTCGTTACCCAACGGTTGGGGAGAGTACCCGTTACATCATTCCATGCTGTTCCTCCGTTTGTAGTCACCTGGACTTTCCCATCGTCGGTGCCCACGTACACAACATTGGAATCAGTCCTCGCCACGTCGATCGTGGTGATCGTTCCGATTCTTCCGCCATCTCCGCGTGTAAGATCTCCGCTGATCGCTGTCCAGCTTTGCATTCCGTTCCTGGTTCTATATGCCCTGTGAGTTCCAGTGTAAAGTGTTAACGGATGAGTCAAGTCCATAGCAATAGGTGTTGACCAGTTCTTTCGGTCTGTGCCTGAAATACCGTTCGTTCCGTTCAGGAATGATGTTCCTCCGTTTGTCGAATAGCCCAGGCCGCCGTTTTGCGACTCTGCGTAAATGCGGTTCGGATTTGTAGGATCGACAAGAACATAGAATCCGTCACCGCCGTAGATCGAGGTCCAATCGTTTTGATTTCCCGTCAGGGTTCTCGGTGTGCCATTGTCTTGAGTACCGCCGAACGTCCTTTGCGGATTTGTAAAATCCACAGTCCCGGCATAGAACTGAGTGATGGGGAGATTGAGGGACTTCACCCAAGACGTTCCACCATTGGATGAGACGAACACTCCTCCATCACTCCCGATGACGATGCGGTTCGGGTTCGTCATATCAAACGCGACTGCATGATGATCCACATGAACACTTCCGGCTGTTGTAGCCCAATTCGTCCCGCCATTCGTCGTGCGGTACATGCTGGTCATGCCAGCATACACGATGTTTGGATCGGTCGGATGCACAGACAGGATGTTATTATACCAAACCTGGCCCTCACTGCCGAACGTTGCTGTAAAGCTTGTCCATGAGGAACCTCTATCTGTGGATTTGTAGATGCCCCGGACTCCCGTCCCATTGGAGAGCAAAGCGTAATAAATATTTGTTTGGGATGGTGCATAGGCAAGACTGGTTCTTCCGATGCTGGCATCATTTGCGGGGAAGCCATTTGTTATTTGCGACCATGAGTCGCCGCCATTTGTGGAAAGCCACAGACCCGAGTTGGCCCCGTTAATTATGCTATAACTGAGTGGGCGATACCGAGTCCAAAGTGCGGCTATTATTCGATTTGGGTCAACGGGATCAACGATCAGATCGCATGCGCCGGTTGTATCGTTATTGAAAAGAATCCTCTCCCATGACGTTCCTGCGTTTGTCGATCGATATACTCCTCTTTCTTGGCTCCTACTTCTGTAGAGTCCTAGAGCCGCAACATAAATCCTGTTTGAGTTTGAGGGATGGATGGCAATCTTTCCGAGCTGTCCCGTCAGTGTGAGGCCGAGGTTCGCCCATGTCTGGCCTCCGTTGGTTGAGCGCCAGATGCCATTGCCGGGGTAGATGGCAACGCCACCCGGGTTTCCTTCACCGGTACCGATATAAATTACTTCGGGGTTATTGGGGTCGAGGGTGATGGACCCGATTGAATAGGATTCGTTGAAAAAGCTGTTCCACGTAACGCCATTGTCCGTAGACT
Source organism: Bacteroidota bacterium (assembly GCA_038247945.1). Taxonomy (GTDB): domain Bacteria; phylum Bacteroidota; class Ignavibacteria; order UBA10030; family UBA6906; genus CAADGV01. Next base: position 3,084 of record JBBRUI010000083.1, read on the forward strand.
TCCAGGCTCCACCTGCAGCGGCACCGGCGTAAATTATGCCGGAGTTAGTCGGATGTAATGCCAGCGAAGTTATTCTACCGCCTACGTTTGATGGGCCGACGCTCTGCCATGCCGCAAGCATTCCATCACGAGACTCAGCCATTTGTTTGATGGTGTTTCGGGCTTGTTCGTACAAAGAGGGATGCACGTCATTGTTCGGATACACCCGCTGCAACATAAACCAATCATTGTCGACCGCGGCTTCCCGTTGTTGGTGTCCGCCGGTCGCAAAGGGTTGTCGAGGGGTAGTTATCAAAAAAGCGAATGCTCCTGCTGCAATGGCACATATCAACCCAAATGATTTTGTAATCCGCATTGTTCTTTTCCTTAAAGATTAGTTTAAACCTCTTTGTCTGTAAAAATCTACAAACAGAGTGAGGGAGAAGCAACGAGTTTGTTAACGGCTTCCCCCGGGATTCAGGCGGTGATATTGTGCGCCAGTGTGAAAAAATCCCGCTTCTCCAGCGTATGGATTCTTACAACGCCGGCGCGAACAAGCGCGACCAGAATCCGGGAAGCGCGTCGCTCCGAAATGTTCACCAGTTCGCTGAACTCTTGCATCGTGATCCGTTCGTGTTCATCGAGATATCTGAAAAGCCGTTTCTCGTTTTCCCCGATCTCAAGCTTCATCGGTTTGGAATCCGCGCGCTCACCGCGTAGAATTCTCACAACTTCTTTACTCGCCATCATCGTTTTGTCGTTCACCCGGATGTACACGCGAGTCTCATCACCATTTTGTGCATCGCCATTCACATTGCCCGTGAAGTAGTGAGGTTTGTCGCTGCTTTCTTCGATATAGGCTACGATGACATCACGCCCGTCGAACGCGACAATATCGATGATCGGGTGAACTTCGGGAACGCAATACAAAGTCCCGGCTTGCTCGATCAGCTCGACTTCACTTTTTTCGCTTTCAATGCCGACGATGGAGCCATCATCATCCACCCCGAACAAAACATGGCCACCTTTCGTGTTGGCAAACGCGATAAGTGTTCGGGCGATTTTTTCAGGGGTTGTAACCTTTCGTTTGAATTCAATTTCGAATCCTTCCCCCTCCTCAATCAGCCGGTTTACGTCTTTGTACGTCATTGGAATCTTCCCTCTCAATGTCAGTTGAATCCCTACGTGACCGTAGGGTGTTCGGCATTGTGTCCGGTGCTTCTACAGGCGGGGCCTGTTCCCCCGAGTTGACGGCTTGCGTTGGTGGCTGACCTGATCGTATCTCCTTCGGTTGTAATTCTTCCAGTTGTGCTTCGTCATCCTCTTTCGGTTCTGGCTCGGCATAATCACGGCCTTGCATTCGAATGAGGATCATATTTTTTCGCCAGAGTACATAACGGCTGTCATCGTTCGGTCTATGGCGTAACGGACTTGGAATTACTGCCGCGAGTCGAAGCGCCTGTTCAAATGTCAACGCGGACGCGGAGCGGGCGAAATATGTTTCCGCTGCGGCTTCGATTCCAAATATTCCCCGGCCCCACTCGATAACATTCAGGTAGATTTCGAGTATTCGATTTTTATCCAGATGATGTTCAAGAAGGAGGGTGATAACAGCTTCTTTCAATTTCCTGACCGGGTCTTTTGAAGTGGAGAGGTAGAGGTTTTTCGCGAGTTGTTGCGTTATCGTGCTTCCACCGCGGGTTGCTTTTTTCTTTTCCCAATTCTTTTCCATTGACTGACGAACCTCAAACCAGTCGAATCCGTTATGTTCCCTGAAAGTACCATCCTCCGCGACAATCACAGCGTTGATGACGTATCGCGGCAGTCGCGAAAGGGAGATCCATTTCTCTTTGATCGCAAGACGCTTGTTTTCACTTTCCGCTTCGTGAAGCCTCTGCCGCATCAGGGCTGTTTGCGTCGGGTTCCGCGTCTTCAATGTGGCCACGCCAAACCAGGGAATGGTTGCAACTTCCGCCAGAAAGAAAACTCCAAGAAGAATAAAGAATGACTTGAGTTTGTGCGTCTTTATCCACGCCCATACCTGTTCTATCGTATGAAGAAACTCTGATCTCTTGTTGTCCAAACTTTGGTTTTCTGTTTCGGTGCTTGGTGCCCGGCAGAGAAAAACGGTTTATGCTCGTGCGTTGTCCAGATATTCCTGCAGCATCAACCGCGCTGCCATTTCATCCACCCGGTGTTTCTGCTGCCGCTTCTTTTTCTTCATTCCAATATCAATGAATGCCCGGTGCGCATTGACGGAGGAATAACTTTCATCCCATGTATCGATTTCGATTGATGTATGTTCTTTCAATAGCTTGATAAACTCGTCCACCTCCAACGCCTTTTTGCCTTTACCCCCATTACCGCTGTAGGGCATACCCACGACAATGCGAACAATTTCTTCCTTCTTGATAATGTCAAGAAACCTCTCAAACAACCGTTCGTCATTTACGAGTGTTGCGACTCCTTGCGCGATCAAGCGGGTTGGATCGCTCATTGCTACGCCGATGCGTTTTTCTCCGTAATCAATGCTGAGAATTCTGCCGGGATAGTCTGTCATAAATACGATGGGCGTAACGAGAGAGAAAGTTCAGCTACTGTTCGATGCGATCGGCTTTGACAACACCTTTCAGCCTCTTGATCTTTTCAATAAGGCGTTGCAAGTGTTCGGTATTCTTCACGATAAGGATGAACAATCCTTCAAACATCGAATCGCTTGAATCGAGATTGACGCTCCGAATATTTGTGTTTTGATATGTAGAGATTGTATGCGTGATATCATTCAGCATTCCCGTCCTGTCTTCTCCAACAATGCGAATGCCCGCAACAAACATTTCACCGCTGTCGGAAGGCCAGTCCACTTCCACTAAACGTTCGTTCTCCATTTGCACCAGAAGTTGGATGTTCTTGCAGTTCCGGCGATGGATCTTCAAACCTTCGCCGCTGGTAACGAAACCCACAACAGAATCGCCGGGAATTGGGTTGCAACACTTGGCAAAATTGTGGAGGTAGTTGTCCTTGGTTCCGTCCAGAATCAAACCACCCGGAGTGATCCTCCGTGCGGTGGTAAGGAACTTATCGTACAGCCCTTCAATTTTCCCTTCTTCCGTAACGACCGCCGGCGGATGTTTTTGGTCGTCCTGAATCAGCTTTATAATACTATCCACATCAATTTTTTCTTCCTGGATTGCCAGAAAGAATTTCGAGGGATTTTCGATCTTCTGTTTGGTAAGAAACTCATTGAGTTCATCATCGTTGAGAGTAAGCTTGGCTTTCTTCGTTTTCTTTTCCCAGACCGCTTTGCCTTCGGCAATGATTTTCCTTTGCTCGTCCTTTATCCAACGGCGGATTTGAGCTTTCGCTTTGTGCGTCACCACGAACTTTTCCCAATCGGGATTCGGCTTCTGGTTTTTTGATGTAATGATTTCAATCTGGTCACCGCTATGCAGCAGTGTATCGAGCGGGACAATCCGTCCGCTGACTTTTGCTGCGAGAGTATGATCACCGACTTTTGAATGGATTTCATATGCAAAATCCACCGGAGTCGAACCCCTCGGCAAGATCTTCAAATCCCCTTTGGGCGTGAACACATAAATCTCATCCTGGAACAAACTCAGCTTGAAGCTTTCAATCAACTGCTCCGTTGCACTATCATCCTCACCTGCGCTTTCGAAAATATCTCTCACCCAATTCACCCAGTTGCGAAGCTTTGCGTCGATCTTTGCAGTATCCTCTTTGTATGCCCAATGAGCAGCAACTCCGCGTTCGGCGACTTCATGCATTCCTCTGGTGCGAATCTGCACTTCCACCATCTTGCCATCAGGCCCGACAACGGTGGTGTGAATTGATTTGTAACCGTTCTGCTTCGGAGCGGAAATATAATCTTTGAATCGTTCTGAGTTTGCGGTATAGATGGAGGAGATGATGCCTAGTACATTGTAGCATTCTTTTTCATCCTCGGTATCAAGAATAATACGGACAGCAAACAAGTCGTAAATTTCCTCCAACGGCTTGTTTCGTTTCACCATCTTATTGTAAATGCTGTAGATGTGTTTTGGGCGGGCGCTCAGATCGAATTTGAGGGTTTCTTTGTGAAGACGGTCTTCAATCGGACGGGCAAATTTGTTCAAATAATGTTCACGTTCACGCCGTCGGGCTTTCAGTTCGCGGGTGATACTATCGTACTTTTCGCGGTTGAGTGTTTTGAAGGCGAGGTCTTCCATTTCCCAACGGATATTTGCCAAACCAAAACGGTGTGCAAAAGGTGAGTAAATCTCGAGCGTTTCCTGGGCAATACGTTTCTGTTTTTCGGGGGGAAGAAAATCAATGGTGCGCATGTTATGCAGACGGTCGGCGAATTTCACCAGCATAACACGGATATCGTTTACCATCGAAAGAAGCATCTTGCGGTAATTCTCCGCCTGCGATGCCTCGCGGCTGGTGAAGTTTACGCCTGAAATTTTGGTCGCACCATCAACAATGTCGGCAACCGTATCGCCAAATTCTGCACGAATGTCTTTGATTTGGTATTCCGTGTCTTCGGCAACGTCGTGCATCAGAGCAGCGGCAACTGAGATGTCATCGAGAGGAATTTCCTTTGCAACTATCTTGGCAACTTCGTAGGGATGATCGAAGAATGGTTCTCCCGATGCCCGCTTGTCGAACCGGTGGGCGTTGAATCCAAATTCAAAGGCACGACGAATTAGCGCTTCATCTACCCGATACAATGTTTTATGGCAGATGAGAAGAAGGTCGTCCAGCTTTTCTTTGTATTTTCTGTTCGTCATACTTATCGAGTGGTCAGCCCTCAGAATTCCGAAAGAGTCGGCAAAACCTCTGCGTTCTCGCTACAAAAAATATAGGTGGTTGTGGAAGGATTGTCAAGCACAGCAGGAGACGGGAAGGGATTTATGCAGTCAGAAGAGAGTCTGCTATTCTGTTCCGAAAATTCTATCGCCTGCATCGCCGAGTCCCGGCAAGATGTAGCCGTGCGAATTCAACTGACGATCAAGGACAGCAGTAAAGACTTGAACGTCGGGATGCGTCTCAAGAATTTTCTCCACACCTTCCGGGGCGGCAAGCAGGGTGACGAACCGGATACGTTTTGCTCCTTTGTTCTTCAAAAATGTAATCGCCGTTGCGCCGCTTCCTCCGGTCGCAAGCATTGGATCAAGAAGAATGACGAGACTTTCCGCAAGATTGGGGGGGAATTTTGAGTAGTAATCGACCGGCTTGAGTGTTTCTTCGTTGCGATATAAACCAACGTGTCCGACTTTTGCTTCGGGAAGAAAATCGAGAAAGCCATCGACCAAACCCAACCCCGCACGAAGAACCGGGACAATGATTATCTGTTCAGCAAGTTTGTATCCCTCAGTCTGTTCGAGTGGCGTTTGAACAGTTTCGGCTTTCAGCTTCAGGTCATGTGTAACCTGAAACGCCATCACGGATGAAATGCGCCTGAGCGTAGTGCGGAAGAGATGGCTGTTGGTTGTCTTATCCCGAAGAACAGAAAGGTCTCTCTTGATGAGCGGATGGTCGATGATGGTGAGGTTCTTCATGGTGTCCCTTTTTAATTCTGAATTGACGATCGGCAATTCTCAATCGACGATTTCATCTCAAAGCTTCTTACGTAATTCATTTGCCGCGACAAGAACCGGATCCCACAGAGGGGTGAAGGGAGGTGAATATGCCAGATCCCACTGCTGCATCTCTTCCACCGTAATCTTGTGTTGAATCGCCACAGCAAAAATATTTGCGCGCAACACAACTCCCTCCTTGCCCCACATGTTCACGCCAAGCAAACGCTTCGATCGTTTGTCAGCGATTGTGGTAATCCATACTTTCTCGCTGCACGGCATCATCGCTACCTTCGAGTAGGCGGTGATAGTCTCTGTTACAACATCGAAACCGGAAGCTGTGGATTCTTCGACGCTGAGTCCGACCCGCGCCACCTCAAGGGAAAATACACGCACGGCAATTGCGCGGATTGCCCCGCGGAACGTTGCTTTTCCACCTGCGGCATTTTCTCCGGCGACCCATCCCTGTTTGCTCGCAATCGTAGCGAGAGGTATGAACATGGATTTGTTGTTGACAAGATTCTTTACTTCGCAGCAATCACCGGCCGCGTAGATGTTATCAAAATTAGTTTGCTGGCGTTGATCGGTGAGTATGCCTCCGCTTGTTCCCAGCCGGATTCCCGCCTTCGCCGCAAGTTCGGTATTTGGCTTAACGCCGATAGCAACAATCACGATGTCGGTTTCAAACGTTCCGCGGTTTGTTACAACATGCGTTGCACGCTGCGAGGCATCAACGACGAAGCCTTCTGTCGTTGCCGGTCCGATATATTGAACGTCGTGCGATTCCAATTCCTGGCGCACGCGTTCCCGTGTTTCACGTTCAAGCCCGTTCATCGGCAGGCTGAAGATGTGAATCAGAGTGACTTCAAGCTTGCGTGCGCGCAACGCATCCGCCATTTCCATTCCGATATACCCGCCGCCGATGATTATTGCACGTTTCGGTTTTTCAGCTTCGATGTAAGCGTTAATTCGAAAGCCCTCTTCGAGGGATTTGATGCTGAAGATATTTCTTGCATCGCTTCCCTTCACTGTGAGCGTTCCGGGCCGGGAACCTGTCGCGATAATGAGTTTGTCAAAACTTTCTTCGGTTGTGCGTCCCGCTTTCAAATCCCGCACAATAATTTTTTTCTTCGTCGGCAGAATTTCTTCAACGCAGTGAAGCGTCCGGGCTTCGACTCCTCTTTTCTCGCGAAGCTGTTGCGGAGTGTTAATGACGAGCTTATCATTGGCAACTTCCCCCGCGATGTAATAAGGGATTTCGCAAATGCCGTACGAGATGTGCTCGCCTTGTTCGAAAAGAATTACTTCGGAGTTGGGATCCGTCCGCTTCGCCTTACTGGCGGCGCTCGGGCCTGCTGCTAATCCGCCTATGACGAGAATCCGTCGGGACATTTATTTTTGTTTGAAGGAGAGGAGGACAGGGACGCCGGAAAACGTGAAATGCGTGCGGATTTTATTTTCAAGGAAACGCCGGTAATTATCGTCGACCAGCTTCGGCTCATTACAAAAGAAAGCGAACACGGGCGGCTTCGATTTCACCTGCGTTATGTATTTGATTTTGATTTCCTTGCCCGACCGGCTGCGCGGGGGAAATACTTTGATATCAGATCCCAAAACATCATTCAGCTCGCTTGTGGAGATTCGTTTGTTCTGCTCTTCATTTACCTTCTGCGCCAGCTCAACAACTTTGTAGATTCTCTGTTTCTCCAATGCCGAAATGAAAATTATCGGGATGAAGTCATAGATGCGCAGCTTTTCTTCCAGCGCTTTTTCAAACGCCTTGGCTGTGTTTGCATCCTTCTCCACCAGGTCCCATTTATTCACGGCAATAATTGCTGCACGGTTTCTCTCAATCGTGTTCTCAATAATTCTCAGATCCTGGTGATCGAGCCCTTCGGTCGCATCGATGAGAATAACAGCAACATCGCAGCGCTCGATACTCTTCAATGTTCGAAGCGCGCTGTAAAATTCTATACTTTCTTTGATGCGGCTTTTTTTTCGCAAGCCTGCGGTATCAATAAGGAGAATTTCTTCTCCGTAGTATTTCAACGTTGCATCGATCGGATCGCGGGTGGTACCCGGTATGCTTGTTACAATGTTCCGCTCTTCCTTGAGAAGTGCATTCACAAATGATGACTTGCCGACATTCGGTTTTCCGATGACTGCAATTTTCAGCCGGGGATCGATCTTGTCATCTAACGATACTGAAAAATCTTCCGTGACAACATCAAGCAGGTCGCCGATCTTTCTTCCTCCCAAAGCGGAAACAGAATACGGTTCGCCAAGTCCCAGCTTGTAGAACTCCGCGGTCGCCACTTCTCTTTTCTCTCCATCGATTTTATTCACGACCAGCACAACCTTCTTCTGTGCCTTTCGAAGAATGTTGGCGAGTTCCAGATCGGAAGCGAGGAGCCCGTCTTCTGCATCTACAAGAAACAGCACAACGTCAGCCTCTTCAATGGCAATTTGCGCTTGTTCGCGGATGGCTATTTCAATAATGTCTTCGGATTCCGGAACGTAACCTCCCGTGTCAACGAGAGAAAAATGCTTGCCTGCCCACTCGGCCTCGGCATAATTACGGTCGCGGGTTACGCCCGGCAAATCATGCACAATTGCATTGCGATGTCCGATGATGCGGTTGAAAAGAGTAGATTTACCTACGTTGGGACGGCCAACTAATGCTACGAGCCAGTGGGACATGAAGTCTGTAAGAAATGGAATAAGTTTAGCTCAAGGTACAAATAAGGGCAGGGACATTCAAGGAGCAGTGAAACGAAACGCGAGAAGAAACGTAGATCTCAGATTGCAGGGTCGGGGGGAGGAGGCCGGTGGTCGGAAGCAAACGCGTGAATGGATGAGAGTGCTTCGTTCAATCGCTCGAAGCCCGCCGACTTGGAGATGTACGCCGCAGCGCCATGTTCGTACGCGTAGGAAACATCTTCTTCGCGGTCCGATGAGCTTAACACGACAACAGAAATTTGTTTGAGATGGTCATCCTCTTTCATCATTTTTAAAACTTCCCGGCCGTTAATCTTTGGGATATTCAGATCGAGCAGCACGAGATTTGGCCGGGGGTGAATTGCCGGATCTGCAAACTGATTTTTGTTATAAAGAAAATCGATCGCTTCCTGTCCATCCCGCACAACATACACCTCGCCCGGAACATTGTTGTGGTGGAGTATATACTTCGTCAGTCGCAGGTGTTCGAAGTTATCTTCAACAAGAAGTATTTTCATTTTTTCTTTTTCTGAACTCACAGAGGATGACTTCCTATGTATTGGTTTTCCAAATTCGTACTAACTCAAATAAAGCGATTCCGTATGCGACTGCCGCGTTGAGCGATTGCTTCACGCCATACATTGGAATCTCTATGGCGCAGTCGGCAGCGGCAACCACTGACGGCGAGACGCCGGTAATTTCGTTTCCTACCACAAGGCAGATCGGGAAATCTTTCGTGGTAATTTCATAATAGGGAATGCTTGCTGTTGTATGTTCTAGAATGCAAATCTTTGCTCCGTTCCGACGGATAGCGGAGAGACAATCTTCAGTTGAACGGTGATACTCCCACGGAATGGTCTGCGTTGCACCGAGGGCGGTCTTATCAATTTCCTTTCGGGGAGGATGCGGCGTGTAGCCGCTCAGGTACAACTTCCTGATCAAGGCTCCGTCCGAGGTGCGAAAGACCGAACCGACATTGTAGAGGCTACGAATGTTGTCCAGCATTGCATAGATGGGAAGACGTTCTGCCTCATGGATCACTTCTTTTGCAAGACGCTGTGCAGCTATTTCATCGTGGGTCAGTTTTCGAATTGTCATTTGAGAATCATCATCCGCTTCGTCTCAACGAAATCCCCTGCAATAAGACGATATAAATATACGCCACTCGACAGGAATGATGAATCGAACTTCAGTTGATAGCTTCCCATTTCTTTTTTTGTATTGAGAAGTGAAACGGCCTTGCGGCCAAGAATATCATAGACATCCAATGTTACATGAACAGCTTTTGGGATTGTAAATGCAATGGTTGTGTTGGGGTTGAAAGGGTTGGGAAAATTCTGATGCAGAGCGAAACGGTTCGGTTCGGTTTCTTTCAATTCTATTCCCGCAGGCGGCAAGTATTCATCAGCGCCAATATCCACGCGGTTCCCGATTACGCGTGGCTCCCCGTCGATGTCCAATTGACCCGGCGCGGGAATGAACGTCGGGTCACCCATATTTATCGCGGGTGAAGAAGGCAGAATATGGATGTTGGGTGATTCAAGTACATCGCTGACAAACTGGGGATTTGCAAAAATAGAATTGGCATCCAGGCCCAAGGTCTTTCTGTATTCCGTGAAGGATGTATAGTCTCTTCCATGCCTTCCGTTCATTCGGAAAATGGCATTGTTCATTCCACCCGGTGTAAACCACAGGTTGTAATCGAGCCGGATATTATTGGCAAGGACATCTATGTTCGATAGTATAAGTCCATTATTTACATTGCTGTAAAAAATATTTCCTTCCACAACGCAGTCAGCAGCGTAGTCAATAAGGAGTTCTCCTTCCTGGACGTCAAGTTGATCATTACTGAACAGTGTGTTGGAGAGTACCCAGCAGTCACGCACATAGCCCGTTTCAGCAGGATAATTAAACCCTCCGAGGGCAAGCCCACATTTATCGTTCTTGAAGATAAAGTTGCTTCGAACTGTTATGAAACTTGCTACGCGCCCGCGGACTTCGCAACCTATTGAAATTCCGATGTCGTTCGATGTAACGATGTTTCCTTCGACGAGGATGTTGCTGCCGCCATCAACGTAGATACCCGGAGCGTAACCGTCGAAGCTCCTGCAATTGTAAACGCTATTCCCTCTGCAAATGCCGTTACGCGGGTAATCGAGCATCGAGTCCGGACACACACCAAAATACCCGGGGAAGTCAATGCCAATGTTATTGACATCGTGAACTGTATTGTATATGACCTGAAAGTCGGTAACGTTGCCGCTTAATGTTAACGCTTCACTCGGCGCAGGCTGGCAATCGTAAATAGTATTTCCGTCAATCAAAACATGTTGTAATGGACTCACATCGGTCCCGTAGATCGTGATGCCCATCGCGCCTTCACCTGTCATGTTGTGAATTGTATTGTGCTGCAAAATAATGTTGTGGCTCGCTCCCGTTACTCTGATCCCCGACCCTCCATACGGAATCGACCCGGGCGGTATATGGTTGTTCCTGATCGTGAACCCAATTAGTTTGATGTGGCTTTTGTTGTCGATCAGAATAACATTTTGTCCCGGCTTATTTGTCGCATCCACGATAACGGTGTCGTTGGCGAATCGGGTGAAGGTTATAAACCCGCCGGAATCGGATCCCGACACGTTGATGGAAATCTTCTCGTTGTAGGTTCCGGTTTTTACAAAGACAGTGCTTCCTTGCGTTGCGGAGTTCGCCGCCTTTTGAATCGTTCTCCATGGAAGTATTTCTGTTCCGGGATTGTCGTCGCTTCCGTTATCAGCTACATAGAACGACTGTGAATAGCCGGAAGCAATGCTCGTGAAGAACACAAACGCGATACATATCAAGTGCGAAAACTTCATCAATCTACTTTCCGTGG
>JBBRUI010000084.1:0-14181 GCA_038247945.1 Bacteroidota bacterium
CCGGCGTCGACGGCGTGTACTGATCAATGAGTTCTTTGGTTGGAAGTTGCGCACCGGGCCAGTTGTCATGGTCCCAATCGCCTCCGGTCATCCAGAGTTTGGGATTCTTCTTTGCGTGTTCACGGATGCGCCGTGCGAACTCTGCCTCGGTCTTTGCATCACGCAGATCGACATTGTGCAGTTGGAATCCGCCCATCATGAAATGCGTGTGGTTGTCGATGAAGCCCGGCAGCATGAGCTTCCCCCTTACATCCACAACTTTTGCCGCGGTGCCGGCGAGTTTTCTCACAGACTCATTCGAGCCGACCGCAACGATTTTTCCATCGCGCACGGCAACAGCTTCAGCCTTGGGAATCGAATTGTCCATGGTGCGGATGTTTGCATTTACAAAAACAATGTCCGCCGATTGGGAGAATGAAAGGATTGGCGTGAGTCCCAACGCGGAGACGAGAGTCATTCCCCACAACAAATTCTTTTGTTTTGAAGAGATCATTGTATGAGTCCAAGCTCCTTCAAGGTTAATACCTTTTTCTTTTGCAGCGACTTCAACTGCTTTTTCCATCTTGCCATGTCCGATCAGGGCGATGTTCATGCCGGCACCAGATCTTTCAATGTCCGAATCTCTTTTGAGCCAGCCATGCCCGCCTTCGCCGCTGCAATTTTGTTTGCGAACTCTGCCGACGCAGTAAGGTCTTTTGTCTTTACATACTTCAAATGGAACGCCGCGCCGAAAACATCTCCGCAACCGGTCGCATCCCGGGCACGCTCAACCGGTTGTGCCGGGATATTTGTCCGGACGACTTTCTTATGCTCGTTGGAGAAAACTGAAACTCCCTGCGCGCCCCGCGTCACGACCAGGCCTTTTACTCCCAGAGTGAGCAAATGTCCGACTGTTTGTTGTTCGGTGGATTTTTCAATTGTGAGTCCGCTGATTTCCTCTTCGTTGAGCTGCACCGTGTCTGTCATAAACACCCAACGCCGCCAATCCGGGACGGGACGACGGAATCGCTCGTGGTTCTCGCCCAGCCCCATGGTCAGGGAGTGGTAGTCGAAGTGCATCGGAACTTTTTTCTCTCGAACCTCCATTCGAATGACATCCAGCGTATCAACAGCAATGTCGAAACCGGATATCATATCGACCAAAATGCCATCGACATTTAAAAAATTCTTGATGCGCTCAAACGGAATCGGCTTTGCAATGTCCTTTGAACATTCGATGTGTGATTGTTTATCCGTGTAGAAAACATGAACGGTATTGGTCGGCTCGTCGAACTGATAAATGCCGGAAGTCTCGACGTTGGAAAACTGTTTGAGATGTTCAATGAGCGGCGCATAGTCATTCTTGTTCACTCCAAAGACAGGAATGATGCGGTCGGTTTCATCTGCCAACACGGCAAGCGCCGACAGAGAATAATAAATGCCTCCGTAGCTTTGTATCTCAGGCTCGTCGACGGGATGAATAATATCGAGGCAGAAATGACCGAGGACCAGGAACTTCATAAGCGGGGTTGTAGGAATGGAAAATGAAAGTTAGAACTTTGCGCCATTCTTTCTGAACACAACAAGTTTTTCGCGGATCGATGAATCCTGCAACGAGAGTATTTCTGCTGCAAGCACCGCAGCATTTTTCGCTCCCGCTGAACCGATCGCAACGGTCGCAACGGGAATTCCGGCCGGCATTTGAACAATCGAATACAGTGCATCCACACCGTTAAGCGCTGAACCTTCCAGCGGAACTCCGATCACCGGCAGCAGCGAGTGTGAAGCCGCGACACCCGGAAGGTGTGCAGCCATACCCGCCGCCGCGATAATAACAGAGTAGCCATTCTTCTCCGCATCCTTGCAGTATTGTGCCGTCTCGTCGGGGTTCCGGTGCGCTGAAGACACTTTCAACTCGTAGGCTATGCCGAATTTGGTAAGATACTCAGTACAGCCTTGCATCACCTGCTCATCACTTTTGCTGCCGAGAAGGATTGCAACTTTTGCCATGACGATCTTTCGATTGAGTAAGGATACAGCCCGGGACTCAGGCTGATACAGCGGAGATTATAATTCGATTTTTGCAGTGTAAGGAAAATTTTCTTTTTCACACATGCGCCAGATGGCCTGACATGAGAACTTGTTTTCGTATAACGCACGAGCCATGATCACGGAATCAACACCGAATTTTTGCAGCTCCTGCACCTTCAGCAAATCATCCAGGCCGCGAATCCCTCCGGCCGATGTTACGCGCAACCCTCCAAGCTCCGCGAGCTGACGGAGTACATCAAAATTTACTCCCTCGAGATTCATGTGCAGATTCACATCTGTGTAGACGATTCGCTTAAAGCCAAGAGCTTTCGCGTTCAATGCAACCGAGAGCGGTGTAAGGGCAGATGTTTGCTGCCATCCATGTGTGGCGGCAAGGCCGTCGATTGCGTCGATACCCACAACGACTTTGCTCGGCGTGAACGCATCGACAGCACGCTTTGCATCGTCCGGATTTTCGATGACCATTGTGCTGATGAGGACGCGGTACACTCCAAGCTCGAACGCCTTCTTCACATCCTCAAACGTACGCATCCCGCCGCCCAGCTCCACCGGAATATCGATTGCTTTCACCATCTGCTTCACAATCTCGGTGTTCATCGGGCGGCCCGCGATCGCGCCATCGACGTCCGTTACGTGCAGGGACTTCGCATTTTCCAGCCGCCATAGTTTCACCATGCGGATGGGATCATCGGAATACACTGTGCCATCCATCCCGATAACTTTGCGGACGCAGTGTTCAGACTTTATTTCAATTGCCGGAATGATCAACAACATTGGTTCCTCTGTTTCAAGTTGCAGAAAAAGGGTGTGAATTTCAACCGGGCCGGAATGGGCGCTATCAGGTAGTGTCCCAATTTTATAGTCATGCTGAGCGCAGTTCCGTTCGCTGTTTGGGCGGAACGAAGTCGAAGCATGTTCATCGCATGACACCCTTCGACTTCGTCTCGCTTGAGAAACAGCGAGACTGGCGCTCAGGGTGACGCAGGTATATTTCAAATTAGAACACTACCCGCTATCAGGCATTCTTTCTTTTCTTACAACATTTCAGTAGAATGATAACAGTAACTTCCAACGCCTACTCCTATCCGGTTCGAATCTTCCGCATGACAAAAAGAAATATTCTTGTTGCTCTGAGCATTCTCTGCTGGAGTCCGCGAACACTTCCGGCAGAACCGAAACTCATCGTTGTTATAGACATCGATCAATTTCGTTACGACTACCTTCCGCGGTTCCGTCAATACTTTGGTGTCGGGGGATTTAATTATTTGCTGGAGAACGGCGCGAACTTTACAAACGCCAGCTATAAACACGGAACGACGACCACCGGTCCCGGGCACGCCACAATGTTGAGCGGAACGTATCCCAATACAAACGGAATTATTTCGAACGATTGGTACGACCGTGAAAAGCGTGCGCGGGTTTATTGTGTTGAGGATAAAACAGTTTCACTTCTCGGCAGTGGGGGAGAAGGACGATCGCCGCGAAATTTTACAGGCTCGACGTTAGGCGATGAGCTTCGATTGAAAAACGGATACCGCTCGAAAGTCATTTCCCTCTCCAACAAGGACCGGGCGGCAATTCTCATGGGCGGCAAAAATCCCACAAGTGTTTTCTGGATGATGGATTCGGTTTTCGTCACATCCACCTATTACATGAAGAAATTACCCGATTGGGTACAGTCGTTCAACCGGTCGGGACTCGTGAAATCATACTTTGGAAAAGTCTGGGCAAAAAAGCTTTCCGAGTCTGCGTACGGCTTCCTCGACGAGGATAATGCCCGGTACGAAAAGGATGACAATGGGATGGGCAGGACATTTCCCCACAGAATAATGGGAAACGATAGCACAAAGATTACCTCATCCTACTATGGCGCATTCTGGTCGAGCCCATTCTCCGCACAGGTGTTGGCAGAATTAGCAAAACAGGCAATCGACGTCGAGAGACTGGGACAACGGAGTATTCCCGATATGCTCTGCCTGAGTTTTTCCGCCATGGATGCCGTTGGCCATGCATACGGGCCGCATAGCCACGAAGTAATGGATATGGCGTTACAGATGGACGGAATCCTTGCCGACTTCTTTTCCTACATCGACAAGAAAATAGGATTAAGAAATTGTGTGTTCGTTCTTACTGCTGACCATGGAGTTGCACCGATACCGGAATATCTTTTGGCACAGAACCCGAATACGGATGCGGGCCGCATACCGGTCAGAACAATTGAATCCTTCTGCTCACGTGTGTTGAAAGCGAAATTCGGCGAACCTGAGAACGGCAGAAAATGGATTGAAGCAATTGTATCGAACAATATTTATCTCGATCGCAGGACGCTGAGTCAGCCGGGGTTTCCATCGGTTGAAGTAGCGGCGAAAGCGCTTGCCGAAACATTGCTAACGCTCAATCCCATCGCCGCCGCCTATACAAGCAGCGAATTGGGATCAGGCGTTGCAACCAACCCGATTGAAAACAAAATGCAACGCAGCTTTAGCAAACTCCGCAGCGGCGATGTTGTGTACGCGTTGAAGCCATATTGGACCGAGGGTGATTCGCCCTACGGAGCCTCGCACGGCGAACCGTATGATTACGATGCTCACGTTCCGCTCATCATCGTGGGCGAAACTGTCAACAAAGGAACCTATGCAGTTGAAGCGAGTCCCGTAGACATTGCACCGACACTTTCAGCGCTTCTCGGTATTGAATTTCCCGCTGGAAGAGAGGGGCGCGTCCTTATTGAGGCTTTTCGCTGACTACCACCAAGTCACAAAGGCACCAAGTGAAAATTGAATGAAAAAACCACAAAAAGAGAAGAATCGGAACTTCTTGGTGTCTTGGCGACTTGGTGGTTTTCTTTTTCATGGGTTTTCATCTGGACTTACGACAACGGGGGCGCAGTGTCGCATCCAACTTGATCAGATTTTGATGCCACGTATAAAGTTTTAGTTGGATCGGCACCAGCTTTTCTAACCTATTTCTTATCTAACCATTTATGAAATCTACACACACCATCGATAGTAATGCGGAGTGGATTCACACGCCCGAATTCCGCAAGCGTCGCGCAATGAACTGGCTGACGCTTGGCTTCACCTACGCGGCAATGTACATGGCTCGCTACAACTTTGCGTTCGCGAACAAAGATCTCTCCGATATGTATGGTTGGACGAAAGCCGACATCGGCTGGATTATTTCATTTTCAACATTAGTGTACGGCATTGCGGCGATTGTGAACGGCCCGATTGCCGACCGCATTGGTGGACGCAAGGCGATGATTATCGGGGCGCTCGGCGCTGTAGTGTTTAACGTGGGGTTCGGGCTGGGTGCGTATCTGGGGGTCCTCGGAACAGGAACGTTGCTGATCGGGTACCTGGCAACGATGTGGACGCTGAACATGTACTTTCAATCGTACAGCGCCATCGCCCTCATCAAAGTTAATTCCGCTTGGTTTCACGTCAGGGAGCGCGGCGTCTTCTCCGCCATCTTCGGATCGATTATTCAATTGGGACGGTTCGGCGTGTATACGCTCATGACTGTCCCGGCAGTTGTGCTGCTGCCGTGGCAATGGAAATTTTTCCTACCCGCAATCATCGCATCGCTTTTTGCTCTCCTTACGTTCCTCGTCGTGCGTGATACTCCGAAGCACGCAGGCCTTGAAGAATTTGACACGCGCGATGCAACAAGCGGCGATACAGAAGAAATTACATTCTCGTATGTCGCAAAAAAAATATTCACCAATCCCATCACCATCACCATCGCTGTCGCGGAGTTCTGTACCGGCTTGGTACGGAAGGGATTTGAAGAATGGTTTCCGCGGTATATGCAGGAAGTGCAGCATCTGTCGCTGGACAATCCGATTTTTCAGCGGAATGCAATCGCCATTGTTCTCGCCGGCGTCGCAGGTGCGTTCACCGCAGGTATGGCGTCGGATAAACTCTTCGGCACTCGTCGTCCGCCCGTTGCGTTCATCGGATATCTGCTTCAGGTCATCAGCCTGGCTGTTGTTTGGGCGGCGCCAAGTTTGTTCATGGTTGCGGTCGCGTTTGTCCTGAACTCGTTTGCAATCTCTATGGTGCACTCCATGTTGTCGGGAACAGCATCAATGGATTTTGGGGGAACGCGCGCAGGGGCAACTGCAGCAGGAATGTTCGACGGCATGCAATACATCGGAGGTTCAATTATGGGGTTCGGCATGGGGTCACTTCTCGACACATACGGCTGGGACGTGTGGGGTCCGAGTATGATTGGTTTTTCTGCCATCGGCGGAATTCTGATGTTGAAACTCTGGAATGTTGTTCCAAAGAGTCGAAGCTCCGGACATTAAGTTTGGCTCCCGGCACAAGCCCGCGTATATTCTGGTAGTATCTTAGTGTACGAACCGTGGTCATTCCGTCCCGACAAGTCGGGATGTTCGGAATCTGAACTGGCAAAAATCTGATTGGATGCTGAATAAGAGCATTTCAGCATTACATGTTTCGCGATAAGCGCCGTACTTATTTTGAAACTGAGACACTACCTGTATTCGCGAATTTTTAAAGATAAAGAGGAACCGATTTGGTGTTGATGAAAACAACGGAAGGAAGCACAGGACGTCTTATCCAACTCTGTATCGGATACTTCGTTTTCTACGTCATCACCGGCGTGAGCGTGAAGTACTTTACCGGAAGCCCGACACTTGGCTATCCAGGGATGAAAGAGATCGAGTATCTGGTGTACAGCACCATCGGCGGAAATCTGATTGCACTTTCCGTTGCTGTCGCGTTGCGATGGTACCGGCTCAAGTCCAACAAGATTATCGCGTGGGGAAAACTCCGCTTCCCATCGGAAATCCTCTACATCATCCCTTCCGGCGTTTGCACCGCCATCGTTATCCCGACAACAACCCTCATGTACATGCTGCCCATCTCGGTGATGGTGGCGATGGTGATCATGCGTGCGAGCGTCATCATCATCAGCCGGCTTGTCGATGCGATTCAAATCAAACAGGGAATACTCACCAAGCGCGTGTACGCCGAAGAAAATATTGCCATGATGTTCGCGTTGCTTGCTGCGGCAGTGAATATCTTTTGGGTGGGTGCAGGCGACTTCGATTTCGTTCATTCACCTGCGGCAGTTACCATTCTCGGCAGCTATATTCTCGCCTATTCAATCCGCATCTACATTATGAATTACTACAAGAACACGCGGGCAAAAGGAGTGCAATTGGACAACAACGGGTTCTTCGCGATTGAGCAGATAACCGCATCGTTCGTAATGGTCTCAGTAGGATTTATTCTCTACAAATCGCCGCAATGGTTTGGAACCGCGGGCGAACAGCTTCTACTCTTTCACGGCAGCATTGCAGATCCGCAACCGTTCTGGCTCTGGGCTGTCGTCGCGGGACTTGCATTTGGCCTCGTCGCATTTTTCTCCGTATTTATTTTCATGTTCAAGGGGAGGACGGCAACGTTCGCCGGCCTGGTGAACCGGCTTACCTCGCTTGTTGCAGGCACAGCGGCGACGTTGATTTCCTTTTATTTGTTTGGCGGGAGATTTCCCAAAGTGCAGGATTGGCTCTCGCTCGTGTTGATTCTTGTCGCGGTGGGATTCCTTACAAGGGCGGAAAAGAAGCGGACGCGGGAATTACTAATGGCCCGTGAGATTGAGACCACGGAAGGAAGCGAGCAGAAATAAATCCAGCCCGACTCGCGTCGGGCCATAAGAAATTATTTTTTCATCCCCCACAACTTCTTCGTTACACGTTCCAGCTCAGGCGCAATCTTCGCAGGATCGTCTGTCTTCTCCGGCATATTCTCGAAGGCGACGTAAGGAACATTGAACCCCTTCACTTCAATGTAGTCAGGATTTTTTGACGTCAGTTTTTCCCAATCATTTGTCTTGTAATAGAAATCCATTTTCTCGTCCGGCAGCGAGTGATGAAGGATGGATGCCTCTTCACCCGGACGTGCGCGCCGCCTGTTCTTCCGAACCGATTCCTCGTACGGTACCTTAATGTAAATAAGTGCAGCCCGCTTCAGAATTTCCTCGTGCAAATGGCTCATCGCCTCAAAAATCCCATTCTCTCCGCCCCGTGCAAACTCAATCAAGGTGGTCATTGAATCGTGATAGTTCGGGTTGCGTGCGATTTTTTTTCTGTACTCAAGATTGATACGCTCGATGTAGAGGTTCCAGATAAAATCATCCTTGAACCAATACTTTTCATCCGTCCAAATCCTGGGCTTGCCATGTTTCGTCAGGATGTCGTCGATCTCAAAGGTTTCCCACACATACACAAAATCGTCAAGCTCTTCAAAGTTCGAGATATGAAATTTGTTCAGACGCTCGGCGGGATCCGCTTTCTTCAGGAAGTCGATGACTTCGGATTTTCCTGCAGCCGGTCGGCCGGTAATGATGAGGATGGGAAAGTTGTTGCTCATACTGTTCGCGTCCTTTGTTTTATTTGATTATTTGGATTCGATCTTCATCTTTCGACGTGATAATTTTTGCTTTCCGAACTGCTTTCTCTACCGCCTGAAAAACAGTCTGCTTCAGATAAATTGGGTGTTCAATTTCCAACCCAAGATATTTCTTCGATTGTCCCACCATGAAATCGCTTGCGGCGCAGATGTACCGGCGGCTTTTCTTCAGGGGTTTCCCGTTAACCTTCACTTCAACGAGCTTAAACTCGCCGTCAGAAATTTCCTTCACTTTCGCCGTCACGCCGGAAAACAGAACAGCTTCGTCCCGCTTTTTCGTGAAGAGGATTACGGATTCCAATTCTTTTCCCGTCAGCTGAAACGTAGCAAGCACATTCCGAAACGGGAGAACTTCGAACAGCTCCTGTTTGGTCAACGGACCCGCCGAAACGTTTGAGCGAATACCGCTGCTGTTCATAAACCCGACTTCCGCGTGAGCGCCTTCCCGTTGTGCATCGGTTATGAAATTGCCGATGTTGCTCTCGCCTCTGCCGCGCTCCCAATTGACTTTCAGATCAGCAATGACTTCGCTGTACTCTTTTTCGATTTCAGTGTTCATCGAGTCGACAAGCGCAGAAAGCCGTGTTGCCGGACGGTTATTGTTCGCCCAGAGCTGTATCAATTTTCCGTTATACTTCGCAACTTTATCATTGTCGACCGTTACCTCGAGCTCACCGAGATTCTCACAGCGTGAACCTGTTTGAACAATGATAACATCATTCACAAGTCTGGGCCTCGTCAACCGTGTATGCGAATGTCCGCCGACAACGATATCGAGTCCGTGCGTGTTCGCAGCCATCAAAGAATCCTGGTCAACACCCTGATGTGTTATTGCGATGATCAGATCTGTTTCCTGATCGATCTTATCGATGATCTTCTGAGCCGTCTCGACCGGTGAAAGGACTTTAATTCCGACAAGATTGTTTTGATTCACGAGCCCGTACAAGCCTTGCGACATCAAACCAAAAATACCGATGCGCAATCCGGCTCTTTCGAGTATTACATAGTCTTTGTTGTTGACGGGAAATTCGTTCTTCTTGTTCACGATGTTTGCGGAGAGCGAAGGGAAGTTTGCAATCTGCGTGAGCCCGATGAGATTTTTCTGCGAGATGTCGAAGTCATGATTGCCGATGCACCATGCATCGTAGCCAACAAGGTTCATCATCTCAAATAACGCTCCGCCTTCAGCTCCCCGGTATGCACGGTCTGTGATCGGGTTGCCCGTCATAACATCGCCGGCGTCGAGGAGCAAAATATCCGGCTTCGCCTTTCGGATGCTGTCGATAGCGAACTCGAGTTCTTTGAACCCGCCGACCATCGGCTTTGGCGATTGCTTGCTCCATGTTGCTTCGTGCGGAATAAACGCAGCGTGTATATCGTTGGTGTGAAGAATCGTAAGTGTCTTCGGCTGGCTGGATGCTGTCAGGCCGATAAGAGTGCTTAACGTAACGGCACAGAATAGACGAACGGAAATGATAATCATTGACATGAGAAGAACGGGATGTGTATGAAGAACTGAATTAGGGTGCGCAATCAATCTACAAAGAAAAGAATAATATTGGTAGATGGTTGTAGCCATCCGGCGTTCGTTTTTGTATTTTACAGTAGTTTGTCGGGATAAATAATGTTGAGCATGAAACTCTCTCTATCTCTTGTTGTCGCATTTCTCTTCTTCGGACTTTCGTATCAAACGAACACGGCATCCCCACCACCGATTTCATCCGTCATGGCTGCCGGCGAGGAACTCGTCTACGAAGTGCGATGGTCGGTTTTTAAGCTTGGGCTCATCCGGGTCAAAACTCTTCCCGCAAAGAATCCCGGATCGGCGTTTAGCGCGGTCGCGTATTCGGATTCCTACGATATCCCGTTTGTGGATTTTCACGCATTGTCCACCAGTGACATGGATTCAACATTGTATTCCACCGGGGCTTCTTTGTATGAGAAGAAAGACAATCAGTGGCAGCGACAAATATATTACTTCGCTTCGTCGAGCCGCACGTATGTGACCGAACATGCCGTGGTAAAGGATATCGACTCCTCACCGCTGCACACTCTCACGTACGATACTCTCAAACTAAAGTATGACCGCTTTCAAGACGGGACGTCGATTCTCTACTTCGCACGCGCACACGCGCATGATGCGAGACCGATTTCCGTTCCCACGCTCGTCCGCGGAAAAGCCGGTACAACGAACTTCTACTTTCCGGGCGAACGGACGACAGAAATGATTGAGGCAGTTTCAACTCCCGTGAAAGTCATTCAGATAGAGGGGAAGGCAGAGTTCGAGGGAATCTTCGGGCTGACGGGAGATTTTGTCGGATGGTTTTCGGATGACGCTGCGGCTGTTCCCATCAAAGCAAAGATGAAAGTGATTCTCGGAAGCATCACGCTTGAATTAAAAGAATGGAAGCGTGCGGGCTGGTCCCCGCCTGAAGCTGAGTGACACACATTATTGCATTTCCGCACGAGGAAGCGTAGATTTTGTCAGGTCAATTAGGAACCTCAGCTCACGGTTTTCCGGCTTAATTGTAAATCAACCACACCGCAATTTTTCCTTTGTCAACACGAACATTAGCTCTACCCGGATTTCTCCTCTGTGTCTGTATTGTTCTTGCAAACGGTCAGACGCCCCTTGATTCCAGCACGACTACGAATTCAGCAATAGGTGCCGATTCTGTTGCACGGCCGGTAAGCGTGGTACTTCTGAACCCCCCGCTCGATTCTGTATCCCCAATCCCGAAACCCAATGTCTTCGCCGGTTTTATACAAGATGCCGGAGATATCTGGTCGTCACCGTTTCGAATGGATTGGGATGACGCGGCAATTGTTGGTGGGCTTGTTGCCACAACCGCAGTACTGATAGCCGTTGATGAACCGGTGTATCGGGGTTTTCGGGATTTTCAGAACGATCACACGTGGGTCAGGAAAGTAAGTCCGGTCGCGACGAAGTTAGGCGAGTTTTATGTCCCATACGGTATTGCAGCGGCCTTTTATCTGAAAGGTCTCGCGTTTAAGGATGCTGATGCTGTCGACACAGGAGTGCTCTCAGTGCAGGCAATGATCCATTCTGCCGTGGTGGTGCAATTGCTCAAGCATCTTTTCGGCAGGACACGCCCCTTCGTTAAAAATGGGAAAGACGTCTGGTACGGACCCCGCGCCTTCATGAAGCGTTATTCAGATGGAGGGTTCTCGCCGTATGATTCGTTTCCCTCGGGGCATACTATTACGGCGTTTAGCCTTGCTGCAGTTATTGCCGAGCGGAGCGATCATTTTTGGGTTGATGTTGCGGCATATTCTCTTGCAGGACTTTGCGGCTTATCGCGGCTTACCGAGCATGACCACTGGCTTTCGGATGTGGTTGTTGGAGCAGCGATGGGGGTGGCAATCGGAAAACTTGTTGTCCGGAATCATGAGCGGCGGCTCGAGGTGATTCCGACCATCGGGTCACGTTCTACCGGCGTTTCTCTGATGCTTCACTACTGATATGGAAATGCAGATTGCTGAGAGTCCTTGCGTCTGTTGCATCGTGGAAGAATCTGAGAGGATGAAATGAATAAGTGTAGAATTGTTCTGTTTCTTTGTCTCACGTATTGCTGTACACCTGAATTCTTTTTCGCAGGGGAAAGGAAAATCCCTTTCGCTGAGAAAAATGATTCTACTGCAAGCAGCGAAGTGAAGGCAGATTCATTATTGTTGAACAGGCAGCCCCCGCGTTCTGAAACACTGCAATGGTACACCATGTTCCAGCGCATCCCCGGCGACTGGGTGACATTTGCAAACAGGAATATCCGTGAAGAACGGATTCCTATTATCGCGGGGATAACCGGATTGACCGCATTTGCGATCTGGACCGACCAGCCTGTGTGGGAAGCGTCCGACCGATGGTATAAAAGCTCAAAGACTGTCAAGAAAATAAGCGACTACTTCGAATATTTGGGAGACGGAAAACCCCAGTTCGGACTTGCTGCCGCATTTGGCGCTTTCGGATTGCTGGCGAAGGATGACCGCGCGTTAAGAACAGGGAGCCAGCTTGTTCAGACCATTCTCGCATGCGGCACGGTTATCCAAACGCTGAAACATATCACCGGCCGCGAAAGTCCCTTTGTTTCCTCGCGCATAAACGGCCGCTGGGTGTTTTTCCCGAACCAGATTGACTACCACAAAAAAGTACCGTACTACGACGCCTACCCATCGGGACACATCGCCACGGCGACCGCAACGCTCACAGTGATCATGGAAAATTATCCTGAGTGGAAGCCATGGCTTCGGCCTCTCTCGTATTTTATAATTGCGGGAATTGGGATCGGACTTTCGAACACGGGCATTCATTGGTGGAGCGACTACCCGCTTGGTATTGCGCTCGGTTATGAATTCGGGATGATCGCCTCGCACCCGGAGGGACTTGATCTTGTGAAGTCGGGTGAGGAGAACTCCACGAAGCTTTCACTTCTTCCGAATATTTCTCCGACCGGACAGGGTGTAACTGTCTCGTTGCAGTTCTAAAGCCCTGGTTGAAAAGCCTACCACAGAGAACACTGAGAAAGAAGAGACCACAAAGGAAACCAGCATCAAAAAAAATCCTTCTCAGCGTTCTCTCAAACCTCCGGGTACTCCGTGGTCATCTTTTGCGTGCTATCTGAGGATTAACATCTTCTTCGTCTCGCTCACCGAGCCGGACGTAAGTCTGTAGAAATACATTCCGCTGGTTAATCCAACCGCATCGAATGTTGTTTTGTACGATCCCGCTTTTAAATCCTCATTCACCAGCGTTGTAACTTCTCTTCCCACCACATCGAATACTTTTAGAGTTGTGCGTCCCTGAGCGGTAATCGTAAATGCAATGGTTGTCGTCGGGTTGAACGGATTCGGGTAGTTCTGTTCCAACACAAACCGATGGGGGACAAGGGATGACACTTCTTCCACCTCGCTGGGCGAATCTCCATACGCAATGTAAAACAGAAATTGCATTTCATCCGTGCTGCGGAGTCCGTACTGGATTAGCTGCGACGTAGGATTGTTGTATGTCGTGATCAGCCGGATGCTGTCGCCCGCGAGAAATCGCATCGGAGTGTGAAGCGAAAGCAATGCGGGATGTTCCCAGTCGTTTGTGTAATACAGAAGCTCGCCGTTATGTGCGCCGCCGGCACCCATAACACTGAACTCCGTCATCCGCTGGTGGGCATGCGCCCACATCTGAATCACATTCGAGGTCTGTGTAAAGCGAAATGCTTTTGTTAGGGTTGTTGTTTGAAACGGAGGGAGGAAGATGCTCGTGTTCTGAAAGTTTCGGGGCGTTGCTTTGTATATGACATTAGAAGAATCGATCGTGTGAAGGTTCACATACACTTCGCCGATGCGTTGTTGAGCCGAACGATTCACTGAATGAACATTCAGGTCGAAGCCGGTTCCTTGCGGCAGCTGCAATGCGACGCCGGGAGGAAAATTATAATCCACCTCCGGTGTTTGTGTGCCGACAAAAAATCTGAACGGAAAGAGATTGTTCAGCTCCAATATAGGGGGCAGATAGTTCCCCAAAGAATCGCGCACATCCCGATACGTATTCGGCGTCGGCGTTCCGGTCCCGATCGGATAATTGTACACGATCATATGATGGCTGCCGGCGCGATAACGGATTTGATAACGATTGATATAGAGATTGCGGTTCGTTGCAAACGGCATGTAGTACAAAAACTCGCGGTCGTGCACC
>JBBRUI010000085.1:0-14017 GCA_038247945.1 Bacteroidota bacterium
ATCAACATAAAAGAAATGGAGAATGTTATTTTCGACGGGGGACAAACGGCATGCGCGACAATGAAGCTGCAACAGGAACCATCGCCGGAGGTATTGCAAAAGATTCGTCAACGGAGCGATGAAGTGATTCAGGCGAATGCAAACCCGCTTTAATAAAGTTGACTTCCGCAACGTACTTGGTTACATTTTCCCGTACCGTGTTCTTTCACATACATACTATCACAAGGAGGCTCGCCATGGTGAACCCACATGAAACCATCCACCGCCGTGATTTTCTCGGAAGCCTGGCTGCAACAGCAGTAGGGCTTTCAACACTCGCCTTTCCTGCTGGTTTGCTGGCAGATCAAAAGATGCCACCGAGCGCTTCCAACAACAAGGATTTTGAAAGCTGGTTGAAGAAGATCAAGGGGAAACACCGTCAGGTGTTCGACGCGCCAAGCACCAACGGCGGACTCCCGCTCGCCTGGGCACGCGTGTTCCTTATGTCCAACAAACAGGTTGGAGTTGATGAAAAAGATGTAACGTCCGTTCTCGTTCTCCGGCATGATGCACTTCCGTTCGCGATGAATGATGACTTGTGGCAGAAATATTCTTTCGGCGAGAACTTCAACGTGTCGAACATGATGACCAAAGCGCGGGTGACGAGCAATATGTTTTGGAAACCAAAAGAGGATCTGCCCATCCCCGGCATGTCCGTCGATAAGCTGCTGGAGAGCGGAGTTCTCATCGGAGTCTGCGACCTCGCAATGTCGTTCAACAGCATGCATTTCGCGGAGAAGATGAAGATGGAAGCGGCGGATATAAAGAAGGAATGGGTTGCCGGCGTGTTCCCCGGAATTCAAATCGTTCCATCGGGGGTGCTTGCTGTAAACCGCGCACAAGAGCGCGGGTGCAGCTATTGTTATGCGGGTGAGGGGTAAGTGATTGTGTTACCGCGATGAAGTTTTGTAGTAGACTGCATCGGGCGGAAGTTTTTCCTTACGGTAGTCTTCGTTCTTCGCGGCGTACACAGGACGTTCTTTTGAATTGATGTATGCTGCGATGAGTTGGGCTTCTTCATCAGTAAGGCTGCCGGGACTGAGATACGGCATTGAGTAGCGAATCATTCCGGCAAGCGTGTAGATACGTGCAGCACCTGCGCCGTCATTCCATGAATCGGGTCCCCACAAGGGACCCGCTTTTTTATCTCCGATCTCCACTCCCTGACCGTTCTCCGCATGACAGTTCGAGCATTTCTCCTTGAAGATGCTTTCCCCCCGTTTAGCGTCGAGCCGTTCGACCGGTATGAGATTCTCCTTCGCAATCACGTTGTGCCCGCGCCATGGAAGGGTTTTTCCGAGTCCTTCTGAAATCCATTGGATGTAACGCGCCAGCCCCTGCACTTCCGGTGAAGCCGCGGTTGGAAACCCGGCGCTTGTTGAATCGTCCGCAGCATTCTGGCTTCGTGTGAAACAGCCAATGATCCGATCTTCCAATGTAAATACGCGTCCCGCCCGTTTATTGTATTCGGGATACACCGCAGCCACACCAACGAGCGGCATTGCCTTCTCCTTCTGTCCCGCATTCAGATGACAGTTGTTGCATAGTAATTTATTGCGCGAGAAGCGCGGCGCTTCCTGCCGCGTATTTGTAAATATCCTGAACCCGTAACGTATTTGTTCGGCATTGGGTGAACCATCGAGCGAAGGATCTGTCAAGGGATTTTTTGGGATGTCCCACGCAGTTACCATGGTTGCGGAGTCCGGTATGAGATGGATGACGGTAGGAGAATTCCTGGCAGAGGGGTGTGGCCGTTCGCAGGCGGGAAGAAAAAATACAGACAGTAAAAAGATTATAAATAATTTTTTCATGGTGATGATGTCTTTGACGCTCTCATTCTACCCAAATGAAAATTGACATTCAACCAAAAGCGGAAAAGACTAACCACGCCTGCGTACGGCGCACTTCGGCGTGCAGGCACGCCTGCGTGCCGTAACGCGCACTTCGGCGTGCAGGCACGAAGACACAACGACACGAAGGTTTCACGACGGTTTTTTGATCTTCTTCGTAACTCATGTTACGCAAAAGATAGAACGCGGATGACGCGGAGTTAGCTGATACTCGCTGATTTAAATTGACTGCAATCGTCTGTTCGCCATCAACCGGATCATCGTGGCAAAAGGGGGTTTCAAAGTAATAAGGGGCAAGTTTTCTCCACGGATTGTTCGGGGGTTCTTTCTCTGGAATCTTATCAGCGTGAATCCGCTGGATCAGTGTCATCCGCGTTCTACTTTGTCTTCTTGCGTGACATGACTTCGTAATTCTTAGTGCCTTCTTGACTTGGTGTCAAAAAACAAAAGCCCCAACCCACTGAAGGATCGAGGCTTGAGAATCGAAATGCTTTGAACATTACTTCAGCAACACGAGCCGCTTTGTAGCAGTGAATCCATCAGCCTGCATCGTGTAAAAATACACACCGCTCGGCATTCCTTCCGCGTTCCAGTTGAGCTTGTAAGTGCCCGGACTCTTCACCTCGTGAACAAGTGAGCCGACTTCCTGGCCAATCATGTTGTAAACTTTCAGCGAAACAAATCCCGCTGTTGCAACCTGATATGTAATCGTTGTCGAAGGGTTGAACGGATTCGGGTAGTTTTGTTTCAAGGCAAACTCGCCGGGCACGTTATCGCTCACGCGTACATCAAGCGGGACGATCGGTCCGTTCCATGTAGTTTTGTTCCGGGTAATGTTGATCGTACCGCTATTCCCTTGCAATGTATCCACTGCTTCGATCTGCACAACAGCTCCCGTATTGGAAACAAACAGATACGAGAGGACCGGAATGCCGTTGTAGAAATTGATTTTTCGGAAACGCAAAGTCTGATGCGTTCCGAGAGTTCCCGGTAGTGTCATCGGACCGTACGCATCTGCACGATACGTTGCATCATGCGTTGTGGTGACATTGGACAACTCCTGACCGTTGAGTGTTATGCGTGTGTTGTTCGAGAACGTCGTTCTCCACGTTGTTCCGAATGTAGATGGAAGCCCGTAGATGATTTCGAACGGCGTAACGGTCGTCTTTAACTCAAGGGTGCTAAAAGGAAAAGGGGTTGCGCGTGCCATGTTGCCCATATTCCGCAAACCTGTTGAGTTGAGCTGAAGGTATTGATAAACGCTCGCAGCAACTCCCTGATACACAGTATCAACCTTGATCGAATGTGTTGCACCGGGAAAATTAGACACGAACGGCGTGCTGCCGACAGCAATACTTGAGTACGTTTGCTGGGTATGCGTGTTCAATCCGCTGAAGTTAAAGGACGTAGCACCGGGCGAGCCGATGTTAAGTGAGCTTGTCGACGTGTCCGAGCGATTGGCAAAACTCCTTCCCGGAGCAATAAAATTACCGATATGGCCATCTGTAAGAGTAATCTGACCGACAGCAGACCCGAACGGAATAGCAACTGCACACATGAGCGCAAGAATAAATATTTTCATGTTTTCTCCTTGTTTGTGATTGATAATTGTATCGTGATAAGTTCCTGTCATTATAACCTCGCTTCAAGAGCGAGAACATAATTGCGCGGCGGACTAAGATTGGCTGTCAGCTCGAGATAATTGTATTGGAATGCATTGTTGACACTGAATGTTGCATTCAACGGAACACCGAACGAAGAAAAGTCCGCTCCGATTCTAAAATCTGTAACGACAATGGCAACGCGCTCATCTGCGTTGGGAATGATTACACCAAACGCTGAAAAAATTCTATCCACCCGGCTCGAGTAACGGAAGTCCGCGCCCCCGCGAAGAATCCCAAGCTTGCCGTGAAGACTCGTGAATAAAACGTGTCGGGGACGGTAAGGCAATATTTTGTTGGGTCTCGGGAAAAGCGGATCATCGGGACTGAGATCTTCCGGATAGACGTATGTATAGCCAAGATTATACTGCAGGTCTCCACCGAACAGTCCGAGCTTTATTGAGGTCTCGAAGCCCTGCACACGCGCCTTCAGAGTGTTGCGCCATTGAATTTTGAGACTGCCTGAGGTGTCAATGAACGGTGTTGGCTCAATAAGATTCCGGTAATCGCTTCTAAAGAAGGCAACATCCACGCTTGCGAAATCGCTCACCCGTTGTGTAAGTCCCACTTCGTACGAGTAGCTTCGCTCGGCTTGCAAATCTGTGTTCGGCAATGTGGTAATGCCGCCGCCGAGATCAAGCGCGACAAATGCCTCGGCAACTGCCGGAATTCGGAAGCCTCTGCCAACTGATGCGCGCAATGACGTTCCTTCAACAGGATTGTACGCCAGCGCGACTTTCGGATTGAATTGCGGTCCCGATTCCGTAAGCCCGATTCTCTGCACATCGAATCTGCCGCCGAACGTCAGAGCGAACTCTTTCGTCAAACGCCACTCGTCTTGTGCGAACACTGCAGCGGACCAACCTTTGTGAGAGCCGAATAGTTTTGACGCCGACGTTACAACATCATAGTTGCCGCTTACTCCAAACGTGATCGTATGCTGTGCATCGAACAGCCACGTTGAACTCGCATCGAGCCGAAATCCGTTCGAGAGTGATTCGAGTGTTTCCTGAAATCGCCCCGAGGGAAGCGAGTCCCAACCGGCTATCCAGAAGTCGTGCACACTCATGTTCTTCCAGTTGTTATGATTCCACAGCGCCTTTGCGGTGAAGAGAAAGTTATCCGAGAACGCGTCGTTGTATGTGCCGGCAAGAAAATAACGGATAGATTCAACGCCATCATCGCGCTGCACGAAAGGTGTAATGAGCGCCGAATCCAGACTTCTCCAGTACTGAAACTGTCCGCGTTCCTGAGTCAGCAAACCAAAATTCATCGTCAACGAATTTGCAGAGGCGAAATCCTTTCTTGCTTTCACATACACATTGTTGCGCTTGAGTTGAGAGTTTTGCAAGTAGCCATCGGTCACTTGTCTGCTTAATCCAAGCGCGACGCCAATATCACCCACATGAAATGTTTGACCCAAAGCCATGCTCGCGAAGTAACGATCTCTGCCGGACCAGTTCCATTGATTGAAGGTCGGTTTGTTGTACAGTCCGCCCGACGTACGGAAGTATGTTTCGGGAACTTCAGGAATCGGTTTAGTAATGATGTTGATGACTCCGCCCAACGCGCTCGATCCATACAATGCGGAACTTGCACCCTTCACAACTTCGATACGGTCAACTTGCCCCACTGCAATCGATTCAAAAATAAGTTCGCCCGTATCGCCCGCGATGAACGGCACGCCATCCAACAACATTAACACCCGGCTTCCCGCCCCTCTGCTGTAACCACTCGACCCACGAATATTTACTTGCCCTCCCGTAAGATTCACGCCGGGCACATACCGAACGGCATCTTCGATACTGTATGCATTTCGATATTGTATTTCCGCAGCATCCATAACCGAGATGCTTACGGGGACTTCCTCCAACGATTGTTCGCGTCTGCTTGCCGTGACGACGACCTGGTCTGTCTGAACCGGAGCCTGCGTCAAGAAAACATTCACGATGGTCTCTTTACCTTCTTCTACAACAATATCGGTGTGCGTCTCGCGTTGGTAGCCCACAAGAGAAAACACCAGGGTATATGTTCCGGGAGTAATTTCTGCCAGCCGGAATCTCCCTTCAACATCCGTCGAGGCTCCACGGAATGATCCTTTAAGAAGAACGTTCGCTCCAATCAGCGGGGTCGCGTCGGTCTTTGAAGTTACCTGCCCGCTAATTGATCCGCCTGCAACCAGATCAATGCGACACAAAACCACAATCAACAAAACAAAAAATACTTTCATCGCCATGGCTTCGGAGGAGGATTTCTGAAATCGCAGTTGACATCCACGTTGTTGATAAAAACACCCCGCTTGATGGTAATGCTGCCGGGAATGAACGTGCCGGGTTGTGTTGTGTAAAGCCCGGCAGGCCGCCAGTCGGCAAAAGAATTCAGGCCGTAGCGCCATGCCATCGCTATATACGAATAGGTTCTCGGAAGCGAGTCGAGTCCCGTTGTGAAATAGATTGCATACTTAATTGAATCACGCAGGCGTCCCGTACTATCCCTTGTACCATAATTTGTGGTACCGATCGGAGGATGGATGATGACATTCCCTCTCAGGAATTCGATAAACAGTCCGGTGGTATCAATCGGAGGGTCTTTGAACGCAGCGAGACGCAGTTCCAAAATAGCAATATCAATACTATCGGGAGGCGGCCAGCGGGTAAAACGGATTGTTCCTCCGAACCCGGTTGGAGCGTTCGGATCAATAGGCGGAGCGGGCAGCGGCGGAGCCAGTCCTTTATCGCAGCCGGAATAGAGAAGAATGAGCATTGAAATAACAATGCCGGCAACTCGCGCTTGCTTTATGGGGGAAAAGGTTTTCATCTCTTGAAAAAGGTATTGAACTGAGGGGTTAGAGTCAACCCATGGTGATTCCGGCCACATCGGGAATTTGTCATTGCAAGCAACCTGTTGGTTTATTTTTCCGAAGCCAGGCTGCCTAAGATTGTCATTCCCGAATGCCTTTGTCGGGAATCCAGACCGGAGAAACTTAACGCGCTACATCGCTCTCTCATCGCTCTCTCCTTGCTAATCCCCCCCGACTTTCCTACTTTTCTTGTGAAAATTTTTCTCACCGTTCTTTCCTCAAATCAATTCTGCACCCAAAGCCAATCAGCGAGTTATGATTCGTTCCGCTTCTTCATCACTCCTTAAAAGACTGCAGCGGCGGAATTGAACAAACCGAAATTTCATCACCCACTATAAGGAGAGTTTTGTATGTCTGATTACGTAAAAAATCTTATCGCTCAAGTGAAAGCAAAAAACCCTGCCGAACCGGAATTTCATCAGGCGGTGCAGGAAGTCGCTGAATCTTTGGAGATGGTACTCGACCGTCATCCGGAATATCGGTCGGCAAAAATACTGGAGCGCATGGTTGAGCCTGACAGGGTCGTGATGTTCCGCGTTCCGTGGCAGGATGATCAGGGCGAGTACCAGATCAACCGCGGCTATCGCATTCAGATGAACAGCGCAATCGGTCCGTACAAAGGCGGACTTCGCTTCCATCCTTCCGTTACGCTCGGCATACTAAAGTTTCTCGCGTTCGAGCAAGTCTTCAAGAACAGCCTTACCTCCCTGCCGATGGGCGGCGGCAAAGGCGGCTCGGATTTCAATCCCAAAGGAAAAAGCGATGCGGAAGTGATGCGCTTCTGTCAGAGTTTTATGTCCGAGCTGTTCCGGCATATCGGTCCGGATACAGATGTGCCCGCCGGCGATATTGGCGTTGGCGGCCGCGAGATTGGTTTTCTGTTCGGACAATACAAACGGCTGACGCGTGAATTTTCCGGCGTGCTGACTGGGAAAGGATTGAACTGGGGCGGCTCGCTCGTGCGCCCGGAGGCGACGGGATTCGGGGCTACATATTTTGCTGAAGAGATGTTAAAGACACGCGGCATGACGATGGACGGAAAACGTGTTGCGATCTCCGGCTTCGGGAATGTTGCGTGGGGAGCCGTCATGAAAGTAACGCAGCTCGGCGGAAAGGTCGTTACGCTTTCGGGTCCCGACGGATTTGTGCTGGATGAAAACGGTGTGAGCGGAGAAAAGATCGACTTCATGCTCGGGCTGCGCGCAAGCGCAATGGACGCCGTGAAGCCGTATGCGGACAAGTTCAAAGTTCCGTTCCATGCCGGCAAGCGCCCGTGGAGTGTTGCCGTGGATGTGGCGATGCCTTGCGCAACGCAAAACGAACTCGATGAGAACGACGCACGTGAGTTGGTGAAGAACGGATGCATCTGCGTGTGTGAAGGAGCGAACATGCCAAGCACGCTCGCCGCCGTAAAAGTATTTGAAGAAGCGAAGATTCTCTTCTCGCCCGGCAAAGCATCCAACGCAGGTGGCGTGGCAACCTCCGGCTTAGAGATGAGCCAGAACAGCATGCGCCTGCAATGGTCCACCGAAGAAGTAGACAAACGCCTGCATGAGATTATGAAGAACATACACCGCATGTGCGTAGAGACTGCGGAGAAGTACGGCTCGCCCGGCAACTACGTGAACGGCGCCAACATTGCCGGCTTCCTGAAGGTTGCGAATGCGATGAT
This sequence comes from Bacteroidota bacterium, assembly GCA_038247945.1. Lineage (GTDB taxonomy): Bacteria > Bacteroidota > Ignavibacteria > UBA10030 > UBA6906 > CAADGV01. The sequence goes on from JBBRUI010000085.1 coordinate 8,083, forward strand.
GGACCAGGGGTTGGTGTAAGGGCGGATTGCGGATTACGGATTACGGATTGTGGATTGAAAATCTCGTTTTATTTAAGAATTTATAACGGAACGTTGGAATGAATTCTTTAGAAATTGAAGTCGATGAAGCGCGTGCACAGTGGGTCAATATTACCAAAGACTCACTGGTCGTCGAACTAACAGATGGTCGCACGATCATTTCGCCTCTTGCCTGGTACCCTCGCTTACTACACAGTACCAACAAAGAACGATTGAACTTTGAGATTATCGGTGATGGTTCAATTATTCATTGGGAAGATGTTGATGAGGACTTAAGTGTTTCGGGAATAGTTCTGGGGCGCCGATCCGGAGAAAGTCAGGAATCGTTTGAGCGATGGTTGAAAGAACGGGAAACGCAAGCCTTGTCCTAAGGGTCGGTAAGCAATGGTGAATCGGTGTTGGAGGAAGGCTGCAAACATCTCGCAGCCTTTTAAATATTTTTTGGAGTACTTTGAGGTGGAAGAAAGACGTATCTCAACTAAGGAGAACGTCCGAAGGACTCCTTCGGAGAATTAAGGTAACACGCCGACTGTGTGTTAGGCTGCAACGTGCAGGCTAATACTAGTTAGCTTGCAGCAAAGAAAGGTGTGCTTCTCATGAACGTCAGAATTTTTCTAAGTCTCGCAGTGCTGAGCCTTAGCACATTGACCTGCAAACGTGAAAACACGACAGAACCTACCAATGAGAACACGAACTTGATTCTGAGTGGACGAATTATTAACTGGGCGCTTGGAGACACGATGCAGGTGTCGGCGGTCTTACAAGGACCTCATCCAGACTCAATCGTAGTGCTCGCATCAGCGCCCATCCAAAGAGAGGGCGATTTTGTTTTGAGCGTTCCGTCGCCACCATCGCCTTACGTGTACCGTCACTTTGGTGATACGAATTCTAAATTCTGCTTTCTTCAAGTGCTGACGATTCGTAATTCCCGTTTGTGGGATATGAACTTTGCACATTATAGGTCCAAACCGTATTCCGATTCTTCTTCAATTGGAGACTTTTCCACGTGGTTTGCTTACGCGAATAGTGCTCTTTCATGGAGCGACACGGGACTAACACAACATGGCTCCGTGCCGCCATTTGATACAACAATCACCATTTCAAATGTGCATCTGTCAAAAGGATGGAACCGACTGACTTTTAAAATCGCATCGAAAGTTGGACGAGTCATGGTAATGGAGATTACAGCAGCAGATAGAACGCAAGGTAATTGGTATTTGCAACGATAGCTGCAAGCTAACCAGCGGCTCAACCCGACCGTAATGAGCGACGATGAGTTTAATGCCCACACACTTTGAAATATCAATCATAGCTCCCCGCGCATTCTGCGTGGCGGAGAGTTTACGTTGCGGCGGGTTAGCCGCAGTCCGTTAGCAATCACGGAGAGTCGCAATGATCCAGCAGCCTGCAAAGATTACGCCGCAACTGTACGCTAGGATCTGCGGCGTCCTCTATCTGTACATCTTTGTTGCGGGCGGCTTCGCCGAACTCTTCGTCCGGTCGAAACTGGTCGTGTCAACGGACGCCGCAGCCACCGCTGCGAATATCATGTCCAACGAGTCAATGTTTCGGCTCGGCTTCTCCGGCGAGCTCCTGCACCTCGCAGGTGACGTCGCAATAGCAGTAATCTTGTACGCGTTGCTCAGGCCAGTGGATCGGAACATCGCTCTGCTGGCAGCCTTCATGAGGCTGGCGTGCGACATCATTCTTGCCGTCGCAAGTCTCAGCCATTTTGCTGCTCTGCACCTCTTAGGGGGCGCCGACTATCTGAAGACTTTCCAACCAGATCAACTGCATAGTCTTGCGTTGCTGGCGATGAGGCTACATGGAAATGGCTATGCCATAAGCCTGGTGTTCTTCTCTTTCGCGTGCTTCTCTCTCGGGTACCTGATATTCAGATCGGGTTACCTCCCGAAGCAGCCTCAACTAATGAACGGGCGGACTAACAACTCATTCAACCGGAGCGCGAATAGCGTTGCTTTCATCCGCGAGACTTGTCCATATCGGCAGTTCGTCGCGCCCGGTTAATTCGGGCGTTAGCCCGCAGGGCAACCGTCACCCCTCAAACACCACACACCGGAGGTTCACATGAAACGAGTCACTGGCATTGGCGGTATCTTCTTCAAGGCAAAGGATGCACCTGCACTGCACGCCTGGTACAAGCTTCACCTCGGCATCGATGTCCAACAGTGGGGTGGTGCCGCGTTCACGTGGACCGACTCGGATGGCAAGCCCGTAGGCGGGACCACCATCTGGTCCATTGGGCCGGAAGAAGGCGACCAGTTTGCTCCATGCAAAGCCTCGTTCATGGTCAACTACCGCGTTGAAGACCTTCACGGTCTGGTCACGGCGCTCAAAGCGGAAAGCTGCAACGTCCTCAACAAGATCGATGACTCTGAGTACGGCAAGTTTGCCTGGGTCATCGATCCTGAGGGAAACAAGGTCGAGTTGTGGCAACCCCCTGCCGGTCAATGAATACGAAGCGGCGGGATTTGGTGGAATAAAACAAACACAGCTCTCCCCTGTTCCATTTGAAGACAAACCAGAAAACTTTTAAGCAGAAGTGAGGAAGTATTATTACGATTGTAAAAATAATTCTTGTCGGCATTGGCGCAACGATAGTAGTGGATATCTGGGGCTTTGTGTTAAGTCTGTTCAAAATTAAATCGCTTGATTATCGATATGTCGGAAGATGGATAGCTCATTTTCCGAAAGGTAAATTTGTTCATAACAATATTTTGACGTCGGCGCCTGTCTCCGGGGAATCGGTTATGGGATGGACCGCCCATTATCTTATCGGTGTTACTTTTGCGTTTCTGCTTATTTTATTTTTTGGAAAAGAATGGCTGGAAAAACCTGTGCTTTATCCCGCGCTTATCATTGGAATAATCACAGTGTGTGCTCCATTGTTTATGATGCAGCCGGCATTCGGTTTTGGCATTGCATCATCAAAACTTCCGGAGCCAAACATCAGGAGACTAAAAAGTTTGTCGACGCACGTGGTTTATGGAATCGGATTGTATCTAACTGCATTACTCATAGCTCGGGTCTGGAGTTAGTTTTACGCGGAACTCTGCGCCCTAACGGCCTCTTCTTTCTTTTACTGGTTCACAAAAACATGGCAGACCGCAGTCCTTCACCACCTTTCAAAAAAGTATGACAAATTTCAAAACCAGACTCTTCTTGATTATATGGATAGCCGGAATGGCGGGCATCCTCTCCTTCCTGCTCGTGGACTTGTCCGCACTGTTGGCGAACCTGCCTCTGGTTGCAGGACAAGAACTACCATTCTCCCCTCTCATAGTAAAACTTATAAGCATAATTCAACCGGCGATATTATTGTCCGTTGCGATACTTGTGGGCAACGCTCTTGCACCCAAAGTCGGATTATCAGCACCTGTAGCGGAAGCTGTTGCCCGCGGCGGAACAGTACGTTCAGCTTTAAAGCCGCAGATTATTCCCGGCGTTGTTGGCGGCCTTGTTGGTGGGGTTGCGGTCATTTCAACGTGGCTTTTGGTAAAGCCCTTCTTGCCGCCTGTATTTGTGACGCGAGCTGAAGAGTTGAACAAATTCATTCCGTTGTTGACCCGTCTTCTTTACGGCGGCATCACTGAAGAATTATTGCTGAGATGGGGCGTGATGACATTTTTAGTCTGGGTTCCATGGCGGCTGCTTCAAAGAGGACAAGGCATCCCGCGAGCCATCTATGTTGTGAGCGCGATTGTAGTCTCGTCGGTTGTTTTCGGCCTGGGTCATCTGCCCGTAGCCTCCGCGCTGGGCGTTGATTTTACTGTCCCAATAGTCGCATACATCATTATCGCAAATTCAACTTTTGGTTTGATTGCCGGCTATCTCTACTGGAAGAAAGGCCTTGAAGCCGCAATGATTGCTCACATGATGGCGCATGTCGTTATAGTAACGGGAATCCAATACGGAACGTGATTGACATACTATTGTCGTAAATTGCCAACGCCGCGGCCAGGCAATGTTGCCGCCCAAGTAAATTGGCGGGCGCTTCGGTCGTGGTGCTACGATTCATGCGCATGCAGTAATTATGGCAAGATCAAGATTACAAAAACCATTGACTAAAGGAGGGAATCTTATGAACAGGTCGCACTTTTTATTCCTCATGGCTGTTGCTGTAACAACAATCGGATGTCAGCAGCGGCAGAACCCATCCCACCAACTCAAACCTGTTGTGGATAAGTACATCGAAATTTGGCGGACCGGAAACGTAGATGAATTGGATTCGATTGTCGATCCGAAGTTCGTGAGGCATTCAGACGTTGCTTCTTCCGTTGAAGGCATTGATCAACTGAAGAAGCTAATTAAGGATTTCAGGAATGCATATCCCGATCTTCAGTTTGATTCGAAGGATGAAATCTACTCTGAAAACAAATTCGCAGGGCGCTGGACATTTGCGGGAACCAATACCGGCAAAAGCGCAGTACCTGCCGGAGGAAATGCAGTCCGGCTCTGGGGAATAAACATTCTTCACTTCGAGAATGGCAAGATTACTGAAGAGTGGGACGGATTCGACAACGTGCCGTTCCTGGCGCAACGGGGATATACAATTGCTCCACCGGATTCAAAATAATTTTTTGTTTAATCCCCAGAATCTTCAAATCGACCGATGAGGGATTTGACAAGTATGTGACAGACCATCGGAGGTCATATGCAATACCATCACAGACAAGTGGGCACAGTCATCATCTCAGTGGTTGGAATCGTCCTTGTATTCTTTCTCATTCGATACCTGACGATCGAATCTATACAACCTGCGGAAGTATGGGCGGGTGTAATCCTGCTCGTTGCCTTGTGTCTGTTCGCTTCCCTTACGGTGGAGATCAAAGATAGAACTATCATATGCTACTTTGGTCCCGGCCTTATCCGAAGAACGATTGCTCTCTCCGACATCCGTGAAGTTCGGCCAGTCCGGAATTCGTGGTTTTTGGGATGGGGAATTCGTTGGATGCCGGGACGGTATTGGCTCTGGAACGTGTCAGGATTTGAAGCGGTAGAACTGACGCTCACGAACGGGAAGCAGTTTAGAATCGGTACCGACGAACCGGACTCGCTTATCCAAGCAATTCAAATCAACAAGGCTGCGTGAGCTAATCAGGATACTCGCCAAATCCCGCTTTTCGGGATTCCGTTAAGCGGAACAACGGCGGGGTTTCGTCCCGCTTGAACATAGCAGGACGCCGGGAAACGCGTACAAGGCCGCTCAACAAGAGAAAATCCCCGGCGAATTGTAATCGCTCAGGCAGTAGATGTTCAAAGAAAAATAGTCACAGGTTCAACGGTGAAAGTGCGGGCAGTATCCGCCGCGTCTTGAGTCAATTACCCAAGGAAGGCATCACATGTTTATCATACTGTTGGTAGTCACCTTCTTAGTCGCGTTGGCGATGTGTACGTTCGTCGCGCTTCTTTTCTCAAAACCAATTACAAAGATTCTCACCCGACTTGTCACCGAGGAACTCGCCCCCCTGTGGCGACGCTACATACTCTTCGCAACATATGTGGTCGGCATTTCCGGTGGCGTACCCCTTTGGGACATTGAGAAATACGTTACGCCGGACAAAGAAGGTAAACTCCTTGAACTTACTTCTGACCGATGGATCATTGAGGTGTACAAGTCCATTATCGGTTCGCTGCAGAGCATTGCATGGGTGCTCCTCATCTTTTTTCTTTTCGCCCTTATCGCGTATGTTGTTGTAAGGGGTTTCGAGGCGAAGAGATCGACAGCAGAAAGCGGCAAGGTGAAGGGCGCCGTCTGACCCGTTCAAGAGTCCTCGAGACGTGGACGGAAACCCATCGTTAGAAAACTTACCGCCAAGGCACCAAGACGCCAAGTCTTCATTTGGGAAAAAGCGCCTCGTGGTACATATTTCAA
>JBBRUI010000086.1:0-13973 GCA_038247945.1 Bacteroidota bacterium
AATTGGGATCAACGACACACGTTGAACTTAACTGTGCAGCTTTCGCAGCCCGAGAATTATTCCATCAGCACAATTATACGCTTTGGCAGTGGACAACCGTACACACCTGAAATCGGGTCAGGGTTCGGCGACGCCATCGAAAAGAATTCCGGGCGAAAGCCCAATGGATTTCTCGTGGATCTGCGAGCAGAGAAGTACATCTCAATTGCCGGCATGAATATGAGTCTGTTTGCCCGCGTCTTTAATTTGTTCGATGCGCGATATTTCAACGGGTCGGTATTTGCGTCAACAGGCAGCCCGGACTATTCGACGACGTTTGCCAAGGACAAGAACGCTCTCGCCGATCCGACACGATACTACGCACCGCGACGCCTCGAAATTGGTATTTCTATGAATTCATCATTCTGATGTGACAATGGAGAATGAAGTCATGAACAGGATTCGAGTTCGATTATTCATGCTTACGGCGGCAGCCCTTCTGCCGTTTGCGCAACTGCTGGCACAACTGCCACCGCCCGTTCCACCGGATAAGCGAGGACGTTCGGATGCCGAGCGTTCGGGATTTCATGATGCGAACAATATTCGCACGGTGTTTTGGAATTACGGCATGATCGGCGATTTTCCGCGCGATCCTATTGGGGTTGACCTGAGTGTGTTCCACTCGGTGGAAGTTCCGAAAGGAAGCGGCATGAACTACAGCGACGGCATTACACCGTTTGTGCTTGCAAAGATTACGCAGACTTTTGGTGACTCAGCCTACATTATGGAGACAGGCTTTCGCGAGCGGCAAGCGCCGAGTCCCCTTTTCAATCGCGATATGCGCTTTGAACCGAGGCCCGGATATTTCCAACCTGATCCGACGATCAACAGAGGTCGTTCTCCTGCAATAAGCAACGACCTGCGCACGTGGCCCGATACATGGCCCGATAAGGATCACTCATGGGATGGATACTGGAACGGATACTTCGGCAAGCAGCCTGCGGCAGATCAGGAGAGCTTCACCGTAATGGACGACCAGTTTTACGATGCGTGGCAGTTCAATCCGGATAATCGCGACGCGACGCGCCGCGGACTCGGCTTGCGCGTTGAAGTACGCGGCTTTCAATGGGCGAACCCACAAGCAGGCAACGTGATTTTTTGGCACTACGACATCACCAATGAAGGAACCACCGACTACCCACGCACCGGTGATCGCGAAAATATAATTTTCGGTTTGTATATGGATTCCGGCGTCGGTGGCTCCGCGATTGGATGTGACCCTGTTCCTGAGTCGGACGATGACAATGCTTACTTTGATCACTCGTCGGGTCTTAACCTGGTTTACACGTGGGACAGCTACGGTCACGGGAGAAATCTTGCAAGCGCGTGCGGGACGACGGGATATCTTGGCTACGCATACCTTGAGACTCCCGGCAAACCGTTTGATGGCATCGATAACGATGGCGATGGCGCCAGGGACGAGAAACGCGATGGTGGTCCGGGACAATTGATCGTCGGTCAGGATGGAATCATGGCGTATGTACTCTCGCACTATGACACCACAAGATTCCGGGAGTTTTTTGGAGGGTCGGTGACGCAGAGACCGGCATTTCGTGCTGCGCGATGGTGGACTGGCGACGAAGATCTTGATTGGGTCGCGCTCAGTGATGATGTCGGAGCGGATGGTGTTCCCAATACCGGAGATATTGGTGAAGGCGACGGTATTGCGACCGATGGCGAACCGCACTTCGACAAAACAGACAAAGATGAATCCGATCAGATTGGTCTCAGTGGATTTAAAATGAATAGGATTACTCGTGCTATCGATGATGTCGTGTTCTTTATGCGGCCACCAAAGAACTGGCCTGAGAGGCTCTATCAAATGTGGACCAATCCGGTTCCCTCAGCCCGTTTTGATACGGCGGTCGTCGAAAATCTTAATATCGGTTTCCTGTTCGCGTCCGGTCCGTTCACGTTGAAGTCCGGCAAGACGGAGCGCTTCAGTCTTGCGTTGGCGTACGGCGCCGATCTCCAGGACCTTCGCGGCACGATCAAAATCGTGCAGGCGATTTATAATGCGAACTATGTTTTTGCAATTCCGCCGCCGCCCCCAACAGTGAAGGCGGAAACCGGCGATCACTATGTTCAACTGAGTTGGGATGACGTTGCCGAACGAAGCACGGACCCTGTAACCAACGGAAATGATTTTGAAGGATATCGTATCTATCGTTCGACCGATCCTGACTTCAGAGATCCGAAAATAATTCTGACGGGACGTGGAACAGGAACAATTGGCAATGGCAAACCGATTGCTCAGTTCGATTTGAAAGACGGTATCAGCGGTTTTACCCAAACCACAGTCGAAGGTATTGCATACTACCTTGGGAATGAAAGCGGCCTAACGCATACCTACAGAGATACGACAGTCACGAACGGTCAACAATATTATTACGCAGTGTGTGCGTACGATTACGGTCCGAGCATTGCGTTTCAAAATCTCGACGTCTTCACGTACTATCCATCCGAGAATGCGATTACGGTTTCGCGCACGCCGCGCGGGGGCACAATTCTTCCGAAGAACGTTGTTTCGGTGCGGCCGAATGTGAAGACGCTTGGCTACACTGCTGCTGATGCGTCGCAAGAAACCCGCGTTGCCGGACGGGGAACAGGAACAATCAACCTCAAAGTTCTTGATTCAAAGCTTGTACCGGACAATCATATCTTCAAAATTACATTCAACGCTAACGCGGATGAGGTTCATGCAAATTCGTACAACCTCACCGACAGTACGGATGGCAAGATTCTTTTCAAGACCGGAAATGATTTCGATGCGTTGGGCAACGGCATTTCCGGCGCCGGTGTTCAACCGATTATCAGCACTCTCAAAACAGTAATTGTTGATACTGCCGGAAGCGGATTTACATCCGGCAGTCAAACGAACGCGAAACTCAACGTCGGCTATTCGAGGGATGCCACTCTTCCGATCAATTTCAAACGACAGGGATTTCCCTATGATCTGACCATTACATTCTCGAACACGATCATTGATACTGCGCTGAGAGTGTTCGGAGATCAGACACCTGTGAAATTCCGGGTCAATGCGCACACGCCTGTGGGAGACAGACGCCTGCAATGTTTTTTTATTGATACGAACAACGATTCTACACTGAGCGCGAATCCATTGAGCCATGAGGAAATTTTAGTATTGACCGGATCCGACAGTTTGCCGTACAATGAACGGTTTACATGGTCCATCAGTATAAAAAATGATAGCCTCACGACGCGCACCCCAACACAGGGCGATGTGTACAACGTGAAATTACTCTACCCGTTTACCGCCGGAGATGTGTTCACGTTTACCACAAAGGGAGAAGTCGTTCAAGGCGCGAAAGCGAAACAGGCGTTCAAAGAACCACCCTATGTTGTGCCCAATCCGTATGTCGGGGCGGCGAGTTTCGAGCCTGAGCGATTTGCAGTGTCAGGTCGCGGTGAGCGGCGCATGGAGTTTCGCGGGTTGCCGCAGAATTGCACAGTGAGAATCTACACCGTGCGCGGTGAACTTGTGCAAACGCTAACGCACGACGGCTCGACCGATGGCTACATTCCCTGGAACCTGCGCACGAAAGATAATCTTGACGTTGCTCCCGGTCTCTACATCTATCACGTCGATGCGGGCCAGTTCGGCACCCACGTCGCCAAGTTCGCCATCATAAAGTAAGCGAGGTGGCTTCATGACAATGAGAATTCTTGTAAGCCTAATGACAGTGTTGATGAATGCGACCGTGTTGCTGGCGCAATCAAAGAGTGGAACGAGCGTCGGGCAGTTTTTGATGATCGAACCGAGCGCCCGTATTGCAGGCATGGGCAACGCGGGCACAACGATGTTTAGTGAAATTCAATCAGCCTACTACAATCCGGCCGCAATTGGCTACTTCAGCACCAACGGTGTTCAATTCACGCACAGCCCCTGGCTCGCCGATATCTCGTTCGATTTTGCCGGAGTGGGGATTGTTCTGGGCGATGTCGGCAACGTCTATGCTAGTGTTACGTCGCTGAATTCCGGCGAGATAGACGTGCGGACAGTTGAGCGCCCGCTTGGAACGGGTGAACGCTATACTGTATCCAACCTCGCTTTCGGTCTCGGCTTCGGTAAACAGATTTCCGAGCTTTTCTCCGTTGGCGTTCAGGTCTCATATTTGAAAGAAACAATTTGGCATAGCTCCCTCAGTGCATTCTCGCTCAATGTTGGAACGCTCTATCGCATCTCCGCGAACGGTTTACGCATCGGCGCCAGTATCTCGAACTTTGGCACACGGGCAAAGTATGACGGGCGAGATTTGAGAATTCAATTCGATCAGAACCCGGGCATTTTTGGTGACAATGGCTCATTGCCGGCGGAGCTATTCACGGATGATTTTCCATTGCCCATCATGTTCAGAGTCGGACTTGGCATGCCGATCACTCTCGGCGAAGAGAACACTGTGACGGTCGCGGTCGATGCGTTTCATCCGAGCGACAACACGGAAAGTGTCAGCTTCGGCGCGGAGTGGATGTTTCAAAACACTCTTGCTCTGCGCGCGGGCTATCAAAATTTGTTCATGGAAGATTCGGAGCTTGGCCTGACGCTCGGGGCAGGCGTGCAGTATCAGATGGATGATTACAATCTGAGCTTTGATTATGGCTGGGCCGATCACGGCCGCCTCGCGAAAACACATCGGCTGACATTGGGAGTATTGTTCTGAATGTTCCCCCTTCGGGAAGGTGAACTCTTGAGCGAAAGATCACGGCGCAATGAAGAATTTCAAAACGAAGTACGGTTGCTTTTCACCCGACGGGAAAGAATACATCATCACATCGCCGCGCACACCGCGTCCGTGGATCAATGTTATCAGTAATGGCGATTACGGAATCGTTGTGTCGCAGGCCGGAAGCGGCTACAGTTGGCGAACTCATGCGCAGCTCAATCGCATTTCCCGCTGGGAGCAAGACCTCATCAAAGACGAATGGGGGAAGTATATTTACATTCGCGATGAGAAAGGAAATGTTTGGAGCGCAGGATGGAAGCCGGTGTGCAACGAGCCCGATGCGTATTCTGTTCGTCACGGCATCGGGTACACAATCATCACTTCGAGAAACTTCGGCATCGAAACAGAACTCACGATGTTCGTTCCAAACGGCGAGCCTCTTGAAATCTGGCAGTTGAAAATAAAAAACGTTTCCCGCAAGACCCGGACAATCAATCTCTACTCATATCTCGAGTGGGGGCTCGGTCAATCGCCAGATTGGCACCGCGAGTTCCACAAATCGTTCATCGAAACTTGTTATGACGCGAAGGCGTATGCGCTTTGCGCGACGAAGCGTCTGTGGGAAGTTCCTACGGACCGAGGTCACTGGAATACAGATTGGCCGTTCGTTGCGTTTCACTCCTCAAATCTGAAGCCCTTGTCGTACGACGCCGATAAGGAATCGTTTCTCGGAATGTACGGCGATGTGCGCAAGCCTGCTTCTGTCAACGGAAAGAAACTGAAGAAGCAGACGGGTAATTGGCTCGACGCAATCGCAAGTCTGCATCACCAAATCAAACTCGAACGCGGTGAAGAGAAAACAATTTGCTACACACTCGGCTGTGCAGATTCGAAGCCGCAGGCGCTCGACATGATTGCGCGCTATCGTTCACACGATGAAGTAAACGCCGCCCTTGACCAAGTGCATGAACGATGGAATGGGCTGCTGACCACTGTGGACGTTGCGACTCCCGATGATGCAATGAACATCATGCAAAACAGGTGGCTGAAGTATCAAGCAATTTCCGGGCGCATGTGGGGCCGCACAGCGTACTACCAGACCGGTGGTGCGTTTGGATTTCGTGATCAGCTACAGGACAGCCATCTCTGGCTTTTGATTGATCCGGAACGGACGAAGCAGCAATTACTTCTGCATGCCCGCCATCAATTCAAGGATGGCAGCGTGTATCACTGGTGGCATCCGATTTCAGAGGTCGGATTGAGGAATCAAATTTCCGATAACCTGCTTTGGCTGCCGTATGTGATGAACGCGTATCTGCAAGAGACGAATGACTTCTCCGTGCTGAGTGGTCAGGAACCCTTTGTTGATGATGCAGCGCCGGCGACGATGTACGACCATTGCTGCCGTGCGATTGAGAAGTCGCTGAATCGTTTTAGTGCACGCGGGCTTCCCCTCATCGGTGGCGGCGATTGGAACGACGGCTTAAGCGCTGTTGGTCTTGAAGAAAAGGGAGAGTCGATCTGGCTTGGACATTTCATCCACCGCATCTTGCGCGATTTTACCGAGATCGCCCGACGAATAGGAGATGATGAGCGAGCGGACAGGTACGGCGCCCGCGCGGCTGAATTGAAAGATAGACTCAACTTCTTCGGCTGGGATGGCGAATACTACTTTGGCGCTACGAAAGACTCCGGCGAAAAAATCGGAAGCAGTGAAAACGCCGAGGGCACGGTGTGGCTTAATCCGCAAACGTGGGCGGTAATTGCAGGCGTCGCCGATGACGAACGCGCCAACAAAATCATGGATGTCGTTGAGAAAAAGTTGGAGTTTGAAATCGGCCCACTGCTTTTGTATCCCGCATACAAAACCCCGGATAAATACGTCGGCTACTTGACGCGCTACGCGGCGGGCATGAGGGAGAATGGCGGTGTCTACACGCACGGGGCAACATGGGCGGTAATTGCCGCAGCCATGCTAGGTCGCGGTGAAACAGCGTATCGACTTTATTCGAAACTGAACCCTATCAACCGCGGCAAGCAGCCTGACGTTTACGTTGCAGAGCCGTATGTCACTTCCGGCAATATCGAGGGACCCGACTCCGCATTTTTCGGTCGCGGCGGTTGGACGTGGTACACCGGTTCGGCGGCGTGGCTTTTCAAAGTCGGCCTCGAATGGATTCTTGGTGTGCGTCCGGCTTTTGATGGACTGCTCATTGATCCATGCATTCCCCAGGCGTGGGATGGATTCAACGTGTGTCGGACATTTCGCGGTGCAACATATAATATCAAAGTGAAGAATCCTGACCATGTTGAGTGTGGCGTAAAAGAGATGTGGGTTGATGGCGGGCGGCATTGTATGACTCGTGGTCCGCGCAACAAAGTTGTGCCGTCGTTTGGCGCGGGGACGGTGCACGAAGTTGTTGTGGTGTTAGGCCCTCAATCCTGAGCGGAGCGAAAGGATTTCATTGTTGTGTTGCCGGACGTGGACCAACTATTTTCTTGGCCCGATAGGCCAGGATTAACGCCTGAATAGAAACCCAATTGATGCAGCGGTCAGTGTTGGATTCTTCGCTCAGAATGAAAAAAGGAAGTGAAAACATCATGTGGCAAAAATATTTTACAATTTTCCTTTCCACGCTCCTCTTCTCATACGCCTCGGCACAAATTTCTACCGAAGCGCTGATGGACACGGTGCAACACACCGCATTCAATTTTTTCTGGCAGGAAGCAAGTCCCACGACCGGTCTTATAAGAGATCGGGGGCCCGGGAATGCCCCGTGCAGTATTGCATCTGTCGGGTTTGGGTTGAGCGCAATAGCGATAGGCGTTGATCACGGCTGGGTGTCCCGGCAGGCAGCGAGCCAACGTGTGTTGACGACGCTGAACACGTTGTGGACGAAACCGCAAGGCGGTGGTACAAGCGGTTACATTGGTAATTGGGGATTGTTCTATCACTTCCTCGATATGAACAGCGCGGTGAGAACGTGGAACAGCGAGCTTTCGACGATTGATACCGGTTTGCTGCTTGCGGGAATTATCGACGCAAAGCAGTACTTCAACGGCAACGACTCCGTTGAAACGCGAATCCGTGCGCTTGCCGATTCAATCTACTATCGTATGAATTGGAATTTGATGCGCAACTTCAATCCCGGCATCATGTTGGGATGGTCCCCGGAATCCGGATTCATCCGCGCGCAGTGGATTGGCTATAACGAAGCAACCATCATGTACATCCTTGCGCTTGGCTCCCCGACATATCCTGTAGACTTCACTGCGTGGCAAACATGGACGCAGGGATATCAACCCGGCTCGTACTATGGTTATTCGTACATCATTTTTCCGCCGCTGTTCGGTCATCAATACTCGCATTGCTGGATAGACTTCCGCAACATCAACGAGCCGTACATGGCAAACCACGGACTCACATATTTCGAGAACTCGCGCCGCGCAACCCTTGCGCAACGTGGATACTCGATTGCAAATCCGCACGGGCATGCAGGCTACAGCGATAGCTTGTGGGGGATAACAGCAAGCGATTCGCCAACCGGCTACAGTGCACGGGGCGCGCCGCCCGCGCAGAATGATGACGGAACAATCGTACCGACTGCGCCAATCAGCTCGATTCCATTTGCGCCTGCAGAGTGCATTCGGGTGATGCGCAATATGTGGGAGAATTACCGGCCGCAGTTGTGGACGCAGTACGGGTTCCGCGATGCGTTCAACTTGAATGTGAACTGGTGGGATACGGACATCATCGGTATTGACCAGGGTCCCATCATTATGATGATCGAAAACTATAGGAACCAGCGGGTGTGGAATCGTTTCATGCAGAACCCGGATGTGCAGCGCGGTTTACAGCGCGCAGGATTTACTCCGGTGACAGGTGTGAAGGAAGAAATGGTTCCGACGGAATTTGTTTTGCATCAGAATTATCCGAATCCATTCAATCCGATGACAGAGATCAGATATCAGATGTCTGAAGTCAGTGATGTCACATTGGCGGTATTCGATATCCTGGGGCGCGAAGTGGCGATGCTGGTACATGAGTCAAAGCAGCCGGGCGCGTATGAGGTGAGGTGGGACGCGACGAACTATCCAAGCGGAGTGTACTACTACCGGCTAACGGCGGGCGTGTTCACTGAAAGCAAGCGTATGATCCTTCTCAAATAATTCTATGATACCATGAGACGAACTGCGCTTCTCCTCCTTATCGTCTTTCTCCCGTGTGCTTCTTTTTCTCATAAGCAGAAGAAGCACTGGGATCCGTTCCTCGACACTCTTCAACAAAGAACTATCCAATGGTTTCTTGACGTTACGCCGGAAACAACCGGTCTCACTCCAGACCGCTGGCCTGCAGAATGGTCACCCGCAAGTATTGCAGCAGTCGGCTTTGCCCTTACGACCTATCCGATTGCTGCCGAACGCAAGATGCTGACCCGTGCTCAGGCTGCGCAGCGCACACTTGCAACACTCCGCTTTCTTTGGAGGCTTCCTCAGGGTGAAGCGCGCGTAGACATCGCCGGACACAAGGGATTCTTCTATCACTTCATAAAGAAGGATAGCGGTTTACGCGAATGGAATTGTGAACTTTCGACAATCGATACCGGGCTGCTGATGGCGGGAGTGTTGTTCAGTCAATCGTACTTTACGCGAAACACTCGCGCAGAATCGACAATTCGCAAGCTCGCCGACTCGCTCTATCGTCGCGTCGATTGGCGATGGGCAATGTCCGACACGACGGGCATTCTACTTGGCTGGGATCCCGAGAAGGGATTCCATCACATGACGTGGCATGGCTACAACGAGGCGATGATCTTGTACATTCTCGCCCTCGGCTCGCCGACGCATTCGGTTCCTTCTTCCGCGTGGAGTCATTGGACAGCGACATATATGTGGGCTGAATATTACGGACAGAAATTCATCAGCTTCGGTCCGTTGTTCGGACATCAGTATTCACATTGCTGGATTGACTTCCGCGGGATTCGGGATGCGTACATGCGCGAGAAGAATCTCAATTATTTCGAGAACTCCCGGCGGGCAACATACTCACAGCAATCGTATGGGAAAGACAATCCTGCCAAGTGGCGGGATTTCTCCGACACTATTTGGGGAATCACTGCAAGCGACGGACCGCATGACACGTCGTTTGTCGTTGATGGCATACAGCGGAAATTCCGGATATATGCGGGACGCGGCGTTTCTGTCGATTGGGTGAACGATGATGGTACCATAGCGCCAACTGCTGTCGGCGGTTCTGTTGCGTTCGCGCCGGAGATTTGCGTTCCCGCTCTGAAGTCGATGAGAGTGAAGTACGACTCCTCTCTCTGGACGAACTATGGCTTTGTCGATGCATTCAATCCAACATACATCACTCCATCAACGCCTCAAGGATGGTTTGACAAAGATTATCTGGGCATTGACCAAGGTCCAATTGTTCTGATGATTGAGAATCATCGCAATGGATTAGTGTGGAAAGTGATGAGAAAGAACAAATACATCGTTGCAGGGTTGAAGAAAGCTGGATTCAAAGGTGGATGGCTGAAAGTAAAAAAGTGAAACGCATCGAACTCAACTGCACGAACAAGCTCAACGTGCCACGATCAGTATGGCACAACATGAATAACGTATGTTTCTTTTTTTTTCTCTTCGTTTTTCCTATTGCCGGTTCTGTGTACGGACAACCTCAATTGCTTGACGGATTCGAATCACTTGACGGCTGGCGCGCAATCCCATCGCAGGGCGCAAAGCTATTGCTCACGAATGAACCGGGCAAGACGGGAAATGCCCTTGTGATGAACTTCGAGCTAACCGGAGTGTACGGCTACACCATTGCTCAGAAGGATTTTTCGATTGACCTTCCTGACAACTACGAGTTCACTTTCGATATGCGCGCAGAGGCACCGCTGAACAATTTCGAGTTCAAATTGCTTGACGATAAG
This sequence comes from Bacteroidota bacterium, assembly GCA_038247945.1. Lineage (GTDB taxonomy): Bacteria > Bacteroidota > Ignavibacteria > UBA10030 > UBA6906 > CAADGV01. The sequence continues at coordinate 10,664 of JBBRUI010000086.1, forward strand.
GAGAATGTGTTTTGGATAAAGAAACTGAACGTTGAATATCCAAAGGAGTGGACGAAGCAGCGGATCAAGAAGCGTCACTTGACATTCGCGTGGGGTCCGCAACGGGGAGGAGAAATTCGACGTGTTGCAAAGATTGAATTCGTTGTCTCGACTTCGACCGGAGGCAAAGGGAAAGTGTTCATCGATAATTTCAGGTTCGAGCCGATTGACGATCAGGCTGCGAAGAAAGCTGTTGCGTCGTTTGATGCTTCCTCCATGAGTAAAGGCGGTGAGCCGGCGATGGATGAAAAAGGAATCCTGATTCAGAATTGGAAAAGCGCCGGCGTGAAGAACCAATGGCTTTCCATCAACTTCAATTGCATGAAAGAAGTCGGCGGGCTTGTTATTGATTGGGAGAAAGAGAGTTACGCAACCGCGTACGATGTTGAATTCTCAGATGATGGAAAGGAATGGGCGACAGGATATACGCTCACAAATGGAAATGGCGGACGAGACTTCTTGTACTTGCATGAACAGCAGGGGCGGATTCTCCGCGTCAAGATGAAAAAAAGCAGTGATGGCAAAGGCTTTGGGATTGAACGGCTTGAAGTGAAAGGTCCGGAATTCGGCGCGAGTCCGAATGATTTTTTCTTCTCGCTCGCGAAAGAAATGCCGACGGGTTTTCTGCCAAAATATTTTTTGAAGCAACAAAGTTACTGGACTGTGGTTGGGACGAGCGGCGATACGAAAGAGGCGCTTGTAAGCGAGCTCGGAACAATCGAAATAGACAAGCTGAGCTTTTCGCTTGAGCCGTTTCTCTTTGTTGATAATAAGCTGATCACGTGGAAGGACGTTGCGGTCACGCAATCGCTGGAGGATGACTACTTGCCGATCCCGTCCGTCCAATGGAGTTATGGCGGCTGGCGACTGACTGTGCGGGCGTTTTCCACCGGTACTGCGGGGAAATCGACTTTGCTGGTCACATACCGTGTCGAAAGCAAAGGCGGCGTTTCATCAACGAAAGGAAAACTGTTCGTTGCGCTGCGTCCGTTCCAGGTTAACCCTCCATGGCAATGGTTGAACATCGTTGGCGGGTTTGCCAAGATTGACAGTATCAAGATGCTTGACGGAGTCGTGCACGTGAATGACAAGAGGATCATCGCGATGAAGACACCGAGCGCGTTTGGCGCGACGTCGTTTGATCAAGGCGACATTACCGACTTCCTGCGATCGGGTTCGCTTCCTGTTTCTCAAGCGGCACGAGACGCACATGGTTTTGCATCCGCGGCGTTACAGTATGATTTTGATGTAACGTCGGGAAGCACGCAGGAATTTCATCTCGCGGTGCCATTTCACCGTTACGACGGATCACCCACACCAAACATGAGAGACGGGGCGGACATTTACGTGTCGCTTGCCCATGACGCGACACGCCAGTTTTGGGAATCGACGCTCGATAGGTTTCAGATCAAGCTTCCCGCGTCTGCACAGCCAATCATCAATACCATCAAATCCAATATCGGCTACATTTTCATCAACCGCGATGGACCGGGAATTCAGCCCGGCTCGCGCAGTTACGAGCGCTCGTGGATTCGCGACGGCTCACTCACATCCGCGGCGATGCTTCAGCTCGGCATCAAAGACGAGGTGCGGGAATTCATTGATTGGTACGCGGCGCATCAGTTCGAGAACGGCAAAGTGCCGTGCGTCGTTGACAGCCGCGGAGCCGACGCGACGAATGAGCATGACAGTCACGGACAGTTGATTTACGCTATCAAAGAATACTTCAACTTCACGAAGGACACAGTCTGGCTGCGGGGAAAATTTGAGAATGTTGTCAAGACTGTGCGTTTCATTCAAGGTTTGCGCGCAGAACGGAAGACCGACGTCTACAAAAATGGAACACCGGAACAGCGCGCATGCTTTGGTCTTGTTCCCGAATCCATCAGCCATGAAGGCTATTCCGACCATCCGCGTCATTCGTATTGGGATGATTTTTTTGTGTTGAAGGGATTGAAAGATGCGGCCGCGATTGCGGTGATTCTCGGCGAGAAAAACTATGCAGTTGAGTTTACAAACGAGCGCGACGACTTCAAGAAAGATTTCTATTCTTCGATTCGTCAAACGATGAAGAACCATAAGATAGATTACATTCCCGGGTGCGTCGAGCTTGGCGATTTCGACGCAACGTCGACGACTATTGCGGTGAATCCATGCGGCGAGCTTGGCGATATTCCTGAGCCGCAGTTACACAACACGTTTGACAAGTGGTATGCGTTCTTCAAGAATCGGCGTGACGGCAAAATCGAATGGAAGGATTACACTCCGTATGAGAATCGTATTATTGGAACGCTGGTGTATCTTGACCAAAAGGAGCGAGCGCACGAGGCGCTGAAATTTTTCATGAACGATCGTCGCCCGCAAGGCTGGAATCATTGGGCTGAGGTTGTGTATCGCGACCCGGCGACACCGAAATTTATCGGCGACATGCCGCACACGTGGTGCGGCTCGGATTTCATTCGGAGTGTGCGTGCGATGTTTGTGTACGAGCGCGAACGCGATGAAGCGCTTGTTGTCTGTGCGGGAATTGCCGATGAGTGGGTGAACGACCCGAACGGAGTCAGCGTGAGCAACCTGCCGACGTATTATGGCAACATCAGCTACTCAATCAAGAAGCAGGGAAAGAGTGTTGTTGTTGAGTTGAGCGGCGATGTGCAGATCCCAAAAGGGAAAATTGTGTTGAAGTCGCCGCTGGCAAAACGCGTGAGATCAATTAGGATTGATGAAAGAAATGTTCAAGTGTTGAGCGCGAAGGGAATTGTGATTGAGAAGTTGCCTGCGCGGGTGGAGTTGAGGTATTGAGTGTCAGAGCAGATACGCGTAGTTTCTCGCGCCATGAATGACACGATGGACTTCGATTGTGGAGCCTCTGATTTTGTAGAACGCGAGGTAGGATTCGACGACCAAAACGCAAAATTCCCTCTCTGCAAGTTGTGGGTCGCGAGGAACGCGTCCAGCATGCGGGAAGAGTTCGAGAATTTTCATTCTCGTTTCAAGTTTATCAACAAAAGCAACTGCTCGACCGGGGCTATCCCTTGCGATGAAGTCGCGGATTGCGACAAGGTCGTTTTGAGCGCGTCGGAGATAGCGAAGTGTAAACCTACTTTGCATGAGTGCGTTGACGAAGCCGTTTCATCATTTGTTTGTGCGTGATGCCGCGATCGCCGTTTGCGGCATCTTCTTCTGCTTCGCGAAGTTTGCTGAATAGGTCTTTCTCTGCTCGCAGTCGTTCGTAATGTTTGATACTCATGACGACGAGGTCGCCTTCACC
>JBBRUI010000087.1:0-13971 GCA_038247945.1 Bacteroidota bacterium
CTGAGCGCAGTGAGTGTTTTGCGCGAACGGAGTCGAAGGCTGCTCTGAGCACCCTTCGACTTCATCCCGACCTGAGAAAGCGGTCGGGACTCCGCTCAGGGTGACGCAGGTTTTCGATTTTACAAACTGTGTCATTAGCAGGAGCGCAGCGACGAAGCAATCCCTCTTTTTCGCTTGTATCCCGGTACGAGATTGCTTCGCTTCGCTCGCAATGACTTTTCAAGATACTTTTTAGACAGCCTCGGTTAGGGGATGAGGGTAATAAAAAAAGCGAGGCAATGTGTTGTTTTCAATAAAAGTAAGTCTTCTTGTATAGAATATCGCGGCGAAGTATATTGATACACGAACTTTATCAACTGATCGACAACGAATAAAATAATTCGGGATGAGATTTTTCCTCTTCTTCTTGGTATGGTTTGTCATTGTCGGATCGGGGCATGCCTACATTGGTGCGCGGGTTATTTCAGGGGCACAACTGCGCGGTCGAAACAAGACAATCGCATGGGGAGTTGTACTCTTCATTCTTGTGCTTCCTCAAATCCCGTTCATACTGTTGATCAACAAACAGGAAGCTTCATGGATTGACGCATGGTTCTGGCCCGGCTATGTTGCGCTCGGATTCTTCTCGCTCGTGTTCACGTTGATGCTGCTGCGCGACATCGTGCTGGTTGCAAGTGTGGGAGTAAGTAAAATTATTGCGCTCGTTGCAAAGCGCCGCCAACCTGAAACTGATCAACATTTATTGCTCAACTCTGAGCGCCGCCGTTTCCTCGTTCATTCCACGAATGTCGGTATTGCCGGCGCATCAGTAGTATTAGCCGGATACGGACTGTACGAGGCTCATCGCCACGCTGATGTAGAGGAAGTAACAGCATACCTCCCGCATTTGCCCCCGGAGTTTGATGGCTTCAGGATTGTTCAACTGAGCGACATTCACGTCGGCCCGACGATCAAACAGAAGTTCGTCGAGACCATCGTCGGACAGGTAACCAACCTGCGTGCTGACTTGATTGCGTTCACGGGAGATCTGGTTGATGGCTCGGTGCGGTGGCTCCGCGATGACGTTGCTCCGTTGAAAGAATTGTCGGCGCCGCATGGAAAGTTTTTCGTTACAGGGAACCACGAATATTATTCGGGCGTCGAACCGTGGCTTGAGGAAGCAAACAGACTGGGCTTTACTCTTTTGGTGAATGAACACCGCCTGATCGAACGCGCCGGAAAATCATTTGTCCTTGCGGGAGTGACGGATTATGGCGGCGGAGATTTTCTGCCAACTCACGCTTCGAATCCGGCAGCCGCGATTGCGAACGCGCCATCGGACAATGTCAGGATTTTGCTGGCACATCAACCGAAAAGCATCTTCGAGGCAGCGCGTGCAGGCTACGATTTGCAACTGTCGGGTCACACACACGGCGGACAATTTTTCCCGTGGGACGGGATGGCGCGCCTCGTTCAACCGTACATCAAAGGATTGCACAGGCATGAGAACATGCTCATATATGTGAGCAGGGGAACCGGGTACTGGGGCCCGCCCCTGAGATTAGGCGTTCCTCCCGAAATCACTGTTGTTACGCTTCGACAAAGTGTCGCCTGATGGCTGGTAACGTCTCAGTTTCAAATCAAGGTTAGTCCACCCAACCCATGTCATTCCGAATAAGAACATTTCGGAATGACGTGTGCCTCCAAGCTGAGACATTACTTAATGCTTGATAATCTTTCCGACTTTTCTTATTTCATTCCCGCGCGAACAACGCGATCACCTGCCTCTTTTTCTCTCAGACGGTCCGATGACACAAAACAGTTCACCCGACAGCACTACAAAACCTTCTCGGCTCGATTCCGTTGATATCTTACGCGGCATAGTGATGGTGCTGATGGCGCTCGACCATGTACGGGATTTCTTTCATGCCGATGCATTGCTCTTTGATCCGCTTGATCTCTCCCAAACGTCCGTTCCGCTGTATTTTACCCGCTGGATAACGCACTTCTGCGCTCCGGTATTTGTCTTTCTTGCGGGAACAGGAGCTTTCCTTTCGGCGTCACGCGGCAAAACAATTCCGGAGCTTTCGCGTTTCCTTTGGACAAGGGGATTGATGCTGGTTATTTTTGAATTGACGATTGTCGAGTTTGGCTGGAAGTTCAACTTCGGGTCGTTCTGGGCGGTCCAGGTAATCTGGGCAATCGGTGTGTCGATGATTTGTCTTGCGGCGCTCATTCATTTGCGGATCAGGACTATCGCCATTGTGGGCATCATCATGATCGCGGGACATAATCTGCTGGATGGAATCAAACCTGAAGCGTTCGGCAACTTCAGCCTGCTCTGGAAAATTCTTCACGTCAGCGAACCGACGCAGCTCACCCCCGACATTGACTTCTGGCCGATCTATCCTCTTATCCCCTGGATCGGCGTGATGGCGGCGGGATATGCGTTTGGAACTATTCTCTTGAAGGAAGCAAGACAGCGCCGGAAGATATTGCTGCAGCTCGGTCTCGGCATGACGGCGGCGTTTATTATTTTGCGCGCAGTGAATATTTACGGTGATCTCATTCCGTGGAGTGAGCAGAAGGACACCGTGCTGTCGATCCTTTCATTTCTGAACACAACCAAGTATCCGCCGTCGCTTGATTATTTGTTGATGACGCTCGGACCGTCCATCGTTCTTCTTGCCGTCTTTGACAAGGGGATGGGGCGTGCAGGCAATTTCTTTATGGTCTACGGCCGCGTACCGATGTTCTATTACATTATCCATCTGTACTTCATTCACTCGCTTGCGGTTGTTGCCGGCGCGCTGCAGGGATACGACTACAGAATTTTCTTCAATCTCATGTTTGTTTTCCCAAAAGGATTCGGATTCAGCCTGCCCGTCGTGTATCTGATCTGGATGGGCGTCGTGCTTGCGTTGTATCCGGTGTGCACGTGGTATGGTGAGTTGAAACGAAGACGGAAAGATGCATGGATGAGTTATATCTGACACGCGGAATTTGTTCGAGCCCGTCAAAGCAGCAATCGTCGGAATGGGAATCAACGCGTCACGGCTGGCAACAAAAGGTTACGGCAAATCAAAACCGATTTCCGACAACAAGACGCCGGAAGGAAAGGCGAATAATAGAAGAGTGGAGTTTGTGAAGAAGTGAGACGGTGGATTGGAAGAATGAAATTGAGGACATTGTAGTGTCGTACTTACAGTAGTTACGTCGTCATGGACGAGGGTGAGCGCGGATGTTGTGCAAGAGAACAAGAACGTCGGAACATTCTTGTACGATTATAAGGGTAGAAGGGATTAAAAGATTTTGGGCACGATGCAAAGGTAGTGTTCCCTCGTCCACGACGCCTAACATGCGTAGTTTACGGTGCGCTGTGAGCAGAAGAGCAAATTGAGGAGAGCGATCAGGCGCACGGACATTGTCCTCATTGCATTCGGACAACGTCGTAAACCACGCGCCACGTTAGGCGCAAGCTTACTTAATAGAGGAATCAGATATGGCAACAGAAATCAAGACTTGGCAGATACTCAACGGCAAGCTCACGGTGGTCAACTCTTCCCTGCCAGAGAATAATCGGAAAGAGAGAGAAGACCTTGAACAGTGGATAAAGAGTAATCCCGAAATTCTCGGAGACGACATAGCTGTGATTGGGGAGCAAATTCAAACGAAATCTGGTCCGCTTGACTTTCTGGGCATCGATAATAATGGCAATCTCGTTATCGTCGAGCTCAAGCGTGACCACCTTCCGAGGGAAGTTCTCGCACAGGCTATTGATTACGCATCCGATTTGTCTACTTGGGAAATTGATCGGCTCAGTGAGATATGTCAGGCTTTCACAGGTCAGAGTCTTGAGGACTTTTTCACTCAGAAGTTTCCAGACACGTCGATTGAGGAGTTGGATCGAAGAATCCTTGAATCGAATGATCGAATGGCTTTCATCCAAATACAGCATTGGAATCAACGCCATCATTCTAAAGTATATCAAGACATCAAATGGTGATGAACTTCTCTCTCGCACGGCTATCATTCCTGAAGAAGTCGAACGTGAGAAGACAAACAAGAAGAAGTTCGTCATTGAAAAGTCGAACGAGCCAGGGAATTATGACCAAGCGACCTTGAAAGAGAAGCTCACTCAGTATTTGTCTCAGAATCTGTATTCCGCCAAACGCATCCGAGACTATGTTCTGCCGATTCTTCTGAAAAACAAGGTGATGACGAGAGAGGAAATGCGCAAGGAGTTTATCAAAATGGGTGGGGCGAACGAAAGCCAAGCGGGTTATTTTCTTGCTCTCATTTCCAGCCAGCTTGGTTTCAAATGGAATGATTTTCTCAGGCAGGTCATTGCGTATGAATTCCCAAACAACAAGTGGGAAAAAGATAATTTTAGCATTCACCAAGAATACCGTGAGATTGTCAAATCGGTTCTTGATGGGCTCAGTAAGTAAGCCTGCGCCTAACAACGCCAAGCACTTCGTTCGATTCGTTTGTAAAGGCTTATAGAAAGCGTGGACGGCGGCACGGCGTGCTTGGCGCACACGTTATTGCCTTCGCTCAATTCGCCGCCTTCACGAGAAATTGATTTATTATAGTTCGGCGGTGCACTGCGTAGCTACCGTACACTTTAGTTGCAATCATTCGGAGACCCATGAGCAAATCCCAAACCAAAGACCTCAAGAAATTTCTCGCACCGTTCCCCAAAGAGATTCGGGAACGGGCGCTATGGCTGCGTGAGTTTATCTGGGATTTGTATCCGCACGCCAACGAACTCATCTACGACAACTACAATGCGCTTGCAGTCGGATGGTCGCTAACGGAGAAAGTCGGACATACGTTTTGCAGTATTGCTGTCGGGAGGACGAGCCATAATGTCCATTTCGGATTTTACCGGGGCTCACAAATCGCCGATCCGAAAAAGATGCTACTGGGGGAGGGAAATCAGTACAGATATATTCTCGTGAAGAACAAAGAAAATTTTCCCAGGGCGTACATTACGAAGCTGATGAGAGACTCGTACGCAAATTCTGTGGCGAAAGTGAAAGACAAGACGCAGCTCGTTCAAGGGAAGACAATTACAAAATCAATCTCAGCAGCAAAGAGAACCAAATCCGCTGTAAAGAAACCGAAATAAGGCCGTTTGATCAGAAATTCTTTTCTGACACAGTCTGGTGCCGCACGCCGTTGTTTCTCCGCAGTCCAGCGGGTTTGTATACACGCCAGATCGAATCGGTAAAGTATTCGCGGGAATCGAATAGTTGCTCGTAAATTTCGAAGCCTGTTTCTTTTGCAAACCGTTCGATATCACTCAGAAGGAATTTGTACGCGTGTTCGGTGTGTACCGGCTCCCAGGCTTCGAACCCGAATGAGCGGCCGATCCGTTCGATGAACACCGATTGTTTCTCTTTGCTGATCAGATAACTTTCCATCGCGCCCGCGACAGCATCGTATGTTCCGAAGTGCCTGAACTTTGAAAGATCGAAATTTCCTCCGAGCTCACGGTTGATCCGGCGCAGAAGGTTCAGGTTGAATTCCGCCGTCACCCCCTCCGAATCATTGTATGCTTTGATGAGCATGTCAATGTCTTTCTTCAAATCAAATCCTATCAGAAAAACGTCATCATGATGCAGACTGCTCCAGACGTTACGCAACAACACAAAAATTTCGGGCGGAGTAAAATTGCCGATGGAGGAGCCAAGAAACATGACAAGATTCCGCCGTTTGCTTCGTTGGTTCAGCCAGCGGAGTCCGGCAGCGTAGTCTGCTACCAAACCGTTGACTTTTAATTCGGGCATTTGCGTATTGAGAGCATCGACCAGTTCTTTCATCGCGCCTTCGGAAATATCAATCGGCACGTACTGAAAATCGAGATTCATGTCCGTGAATGTGCGAAGCAGCGTCAATGTCTTCTCGCTGAATCCGGCGCCAAGTTCAACGACGTTAAACGGCTGATCATGGTTTACATATGCGGCAATGTCAGCGCCATGACGACGAATAATTTCCAGCTCGCACCCGGTCGGGTAATATTCCGGTAACTCCGTTATACGGCTGAACAATTCACTTCCGCGATCGTCATAGAAATATTTCGATGACAAGTGCTTCCGCGGGGAAGAGAGTCCCGTAAGCACATCGAGACTGAAGGACTCAATATGTTCTGTTGAGTTGCTGAAGTCGTCGGCACGCAGGACTTTATACGATTGCTCCATCACTCCTCCTTAAACTAACAGGCTGCTGCAAAACTATTTTGTCACGTCTTTGCGAGGAGCCCCGCTTGTGGCGGGATAAACTCCGCGACGACCTACGGTCTCGTAGAGAAGCAATCTCGTTTCCTTCTAAAACCGACGGTTGAGATTGCTTCGTCCCGCCAAAAAGCGGCGGGACTCGCAATGACGATGAAACGAAGTTTTTTATCATCCTGCTAAATCCGTTGCCAGCCGGATCCCGGTGAATTGCCAGCGTTTGTCGCACGGGAAGAAATTTCTGTACGTCGGACGTATGTGCGTTTGCGGCGTTGCGCACGATCCGCCGCGCAATACCATTTGATTAATCATGAACTTTCCGTTGTACTCGCCGAGCGGGCCTTTCTCCTGCTTGTATCCCGGATACGGGAGGTACGCGCCCGACGTCCACTCCCACACATCGCCGAACATCTGCGACAAGCCATGTTCGTTCGTGCCGGCGGCGTGCCCGAGCGGAACCGGATGATAGTTTCCGCTCTCAAGAAAATTTCCGCACGATGGAGAAGTCTTTACGAGCGTTGACGCATGTTCCCACTCCGCTTCAGTCGGCAGCCTCTTGTCCGACCAACGGGCAAACGCCGCGGCTTCATACAAGCTTACATGCGTTACAGGTTCGTCGGGGTTCACCGGCCGCATGCCGCGTAACGTCATGATATGCCACGCATTGTCTCTCATCATCCAATACATCGGTGCATCCCAGTGGTGTTGCGTGACCATCTCCCATCCATCAGAAAGCCAGAGCAATGGGTTCGTGTAGCCGCTGTCCTGCATAAACTGCAGATACTCCCCGCACGTTACCAATCTGTTCATCAAACCAAAATCAGCGAGGAACGTTTTGTGTTTCGGAAACTCATTGTCCCACACAAAGCCATTCCCGTTCGCGCCGATCTCAACTATGCCGCCGGAGATCGGGATGAATTGTGCTTCAGAAATTTTCAATCGTGCCAACGTTTCTGATTTTTCCTTGTAGACGGGATACAGCGGGCTTGTCGCAAGAATGTGTTTGATATCGGTAACCAGCAGCTCCTGATGCTGCTGTTCATGATGAAGCCCGAGCTCTGCAATGGGAGAAATTTCTTCGTACAAACGATCGGCGGCGGATGAGAGGAGCTTGTGCATCCGCTCATTGATGGCAGCGCGATAGTTATAAATATCCTGCACCGTCGGGCGTGAGAGCGTTCCGCGAATGTCGCGTTGCCATCGTTCACCGAAACTCTGGTAATAGGAATTGAAAAGATAAAAATACGTGTCGTTCAGCGGCTTGTAATTCTGGATATGCCGGTCGAGAATGACCTGCTCGAAGAACCACGACGTGTGCGCAAGGTGCCACTTCGGCGGACTTACATCGGGCATGGATTGAATGCAATAGTCTTCAGTAACGAGAGGCTCGCAAAGACGCTCGGTTGTTGCACGAACGTCGTCGAATGATTTCAATAACTCTTTCCTGTCCATCGTCAGATTCCCGGCAAGGTTTTCGGAACACTGTTTAGGTTATAACCCTTTTTACCTCAATAAGGTTCGCAACGAATCGACCGCATCGTCCACCGGACGTTTCTCTACATCAACAATCATGTTGGCGTGCCGCATTGTCTCATTTGCAATTTTCCCTGAAAGAGATTGAAGTGCGCGGACGAGTACATCATTGTTTGCCATGCGCGGCGAAAGGAGAAGTACCGCGTCATACGGTGGCAGCGCCCCTTTCGGATCTTCAAGCACGAGCAAGTTGTACGCGGCAATTCTTCCGTCGGTGGAATATGCTGAGATAACATCGACCTGGCCCTCGTTCACCGCGGCATACATCAGACTCGGGTCAAACGTCCGTTGCTGTGCGAAACGCAGATCATATTGTTGCTTCAACGCTGCCCATTCGGGTCTGCTGAAAAATTCATAATCACTGCCGATAGTGAGAGAGGGAGAATGCCGGGCGAGATCGTCGATTGTTTTGATTTGTAATTTGTCCGCCTGGGATTGTCGTAAGGCAAGTGCGTACGTGTTCTCAAAACCCAATGCTCCAACCATCAGAATCCCATATTGTTCTTTCAGCGCCTGCTTCAGTTCGCTCATTAATTGTGTACGCGGCGGAATGTTCGAGTGATGCAGAATGTTCGTCCAGATCGTGCCCGAATAATCTACGTAGCAATCGATGTTATCGGATTTCAAGGCATCGAATATGACAGTCGACCCGAGGCTTGATTTGATAGTAGTTTGAAATCCTGAACTCTGGAGTGTCCGGTCGAGAAGACCGGCAAGAATGTATTGTTCGGTAAATGTTTTTGCACCGATTACAATTGCCGGACGAGCGGTTTCGGAACGAAGTTGCAACAGCCACGGTACAATACCGAGAGTGAACAGACCAAGCAATGCTGCGCCCGCAGTTATTGCAAGTGTCCGGCTTCGTCTCGTTGCCGCGACTTCCATCAAGCGAATCAGCTGATCGAGGGCGATGGCAAGCGCCGCCGCTGCGACACATCCAACCATTACAGCCGTATAATTTTGTGTTTGAAGTCCGCCGAATATATAGTTGCCCAAACTTGTTGCACCGACGGGCGTGGAAAGCGTGGCGGTTCCGACAACCCACACTGCCGCGGTTCGGATTCCCGCAATGATCACCGGAAGCGCAAGCGGAAGTTCAACGCGTGTCAGTTGTTGAAAATCCGTCATGCCGACACCCCGGGCGGCTTCAGTCATGGACGCATCGACGCTGAGAATTCCCGTCACTGTGTTACGGAGAATCGGCAGCATGCTGTACAAAACAAGTGCGATGAACGCCGGCAAAAAACCGATTTGCCCGAGCAACGGAACCATCAGCGCGAGCAACGCGAGACCGGGCACGGTTTGCAACACGCTTGCAAGGGTCAACACAGGCCACTGAAGCTGCTTTATGCGCGTAACAATTATTCCGAGCGGCAAACAAATAACGATACCAAGAACGAGAGATGTGAATGAAAGGAGAAGGTGGTTCCCGAGATAATCCGGTAAAAGCTGAAGTTGACGTTGAAGCTCGCTCATTGTTTTGCTTTCAATGCTGCAAGTTTTTGGGCGTGTCGTGTTGGCGTTTCGAGCAATGCCGCCACATACGGATGGCCGGGAGCGTTCATGAGACGTTGGGGAGTGTCTAACGCAACGATGCGCCCGCGTTCCATCACGGCAATCCTGTCCGCCATGAGCAGCGCTTCCGTCATATCGTGTGTGACCAGCACAACGGTAAGTCCCAGCTTGGCGCGGATGTTCAGGAATTCATTTTGCAAACTGTCACGACGCATCGGGTCGAGTGCACCGAATGGTTCATCCATCAGAAGAATGTTCGGTGAAGCGGCAAGCGCACGCGCTACTCCCACACGCTGACGTTGTCCGCCGGAAAGTTCCGCCGGCTTACGATCAGCAAATTGTACGGGGTCGAGGCCTGTTAATGCCAACAGTTCTTCACTGCGCGATCGGATTTTGTTTTCATCCCATTTCAATAGCTGAAGCCCGATGCCGACGTTCTCGCTCACCGTCATATGTGGAAACAGTCCGACATCCTGAAACACATAACCGATCTCGCGGCGCAGTTTCCACGGCTCGATTGTGCCGGTGTCCTGTTCGCCGATGAATATTTTTCCCGATGTCGGCTCGATGAGCCGGTTGATCATTTTCAGTGTCGTGGTTTTGCCGCAGCCGGATTCGCCCAGCAACACGAGCAACTCCCCGTCGTTGACGGTGAGCGAAAGGTTATCCACTGCGACCGTCGTGTCGCCGTAGATTTTAGTGACGTTCCGAAATTCAATCATGAACATTGGATGTAGAGGATTGGAGCAACGGCCAGCAACTCAGGGCCAGAGTACGAGGCTGCCGCCCGCCGTTGTCAGGATTACCAGGTTCATAATGAGCAGCATCAGGTCGTAATGCCAGCCAACGCCGTCCTTGCCCCAGAAGCCGGATTTCCACTCGACAATTTTCTTTTGGATTGCACCAAGCATTATCAGGATCAGGCCGAATGCTGCAAGCTGCGTAAGCACGCCGAGTGCCAGTCCCACAGCGCCGAGCATTTGTACCGATCCCAGAAATATCGTGAAGCCCTTGGACATGCCGATGCTTTTACTCCGGCTGGGTGCATGCTGAACATGACGCCGGCCGCTGTCGAAGAAAATAATTGCGACGAGGAGTCGGAGAAACAATAGCGCCCATCCTGCATACGCGAATAAATCGAATGTCATATTCACCTCCAATAGTGTACGCGCTTCAATTGGTAATAACAACTTTTCGAACCGCCAAAAGTTCCCGGCTTCTTTTTTATGTTTGATTGCGTATCTTGCGTGGAGAAATGAACAAATCCTTCCTGATACTTCAGACTGCCGATCACGTACAAGCTAAACTTTCCGGCGAGGGAACCGGCCACGACTGGTTTCACATCGGGCGCGTATGGAAGAATGCAGTCGAAATCGGCGGACACGAACATGCCGATATGTACGTGGTCGAACTCGCCGCGTTGCTGCACGACATCGCCGATTGGAAATTTTCAGGTGGCGACGAAACTGCGGGGCCGCGGGAAGCGCGGGCGTGGCTCGAATCCATGAATGTTGATGAAGAAACGATTGCGCATGTGTGCGGGATTATTCATGACCTGTCGTTCAAGGGTGCGGGAGTTCAAACAGCAATGAAGACGAAGGAAGGAATGGTCGTTCAGGATGCCGACCGTCTTGATGCGCTCGGAGCAATCGGGATTGCGCGGGCGTTTGCATACGGCGGACATAAAGGACGGGAGTTGTACAATCCGGACATCAAACCGCAACCGCATGCAACGTTTGAGGAATACAAGAAAGGCCGCGGGCCGACCATCAATCACTTTCACGAAAAGCTTTTACTCCTCAAAGATCTCATGAATACTGAAACGGCAAAACGCATTGCAGAACAACGGCATGCATTCATGCAGGAATTTCTGGATCGCTTTGCACTTGAATGGGAAGGGAAAGCATAATCGACTCTCTCATCTCACAGGATAAAATTGTTGACGGACTTGTTTGGTACGTTGTCTTTTTGTTTTCGACAACATTGCACGAAGCAGCGCACGCATTCGCCGCGATGAAGATGGGGGACTTCACCGCATACCACGGCGGACAAGTGACGCTCAATCCGGTGCCGCACATGCGGCGCGAGCCGTTCGGACTGATTCTCGTCCCGATCGTTTCATTTTTACTTGGCGGATGGATGATGGGTTGGGCGAGCGCGCCGTACGATCCGGCGTGGGCGTTGCGTTACCCGCGACGGTCGGCAATCATGTCGCTTGCCGGGCCTGCGGCAAATTTATTGCTTGTGTTAGTTGCGGCTTTCTGTATTCACCTCGGTATCATCTACGGAATATTCACCGCGCCGCAGGGCATTACCTTCACGCATATAACGGAAGCTGTTGAGAACGGAAGCTGGACTCACGTTGCCACCATGCTCAGCGTGTTCTTTTCGCTGAACCTTCTCTTGTTTGCATTCAATTTGATTCCGGTGCCGCCGTTAGACGGAAGCGGCATACTGCCATTGTTCATGAGCGCTTCCGTGGCTCAGACGTACATGACGAAAATCCGCACGTCCGGTTTTGCGATCTTCGGGTTGCTCGTCGCATGGAAAGTGTTCGGGTACATTTATTCACCCATTCATTTGTTTGCGATTAACTTGTTGTACCCGGAACTGCATTACAGATGATGGCGTAAATTCCTGCCCGCGAAACCGTTGTTCGAAGGACTCCTTCGGAGAAACGGTTGCACCGGTTTATTCGCCGCCTTTTTTCACCCGACTCAAGTCGGGTGTAAATGGAACGGTAATCTCTTTCGGAAACATTTCTGATTAACACCTCGCTTCAGCGAGGTGAAAACACGCTGTGGAAAAACTCAAGGGTAGACTGTTTCAACAGTCTAAGCGAAAGAAGCCCAATGCTTGTCAATTCATTGCTTAGAAGCCTGGAACCGGATTGAATCTTGTTCACGAAATCCTCAAGGAACACAACATCAAACACAAAATGAAACTCTACATTGATACATCAGTATTCGGCGGATACTTTGAGACCGAGTTTGAGCCTGAAGGGGTACGCGTATAGCTGTAAATCATTTACGCTGCAAGAGGTGAGAATGGAGTAAACGAGGGCACCTTCATAGCGACTCCGTCTTTCAGCGATTTTATGATCGCATCGAACGAATCGCCTGCGGCAAGGACTTTGGAGTTATCGTTTGACAGAACAACCCACTTGTTTTCATATTGCTTCAAAATCTTCGTCAGATCGTAGTTCACGGTGTTCTTCATTGGTTGCCTTTCTCGTTTGCGAGCTACTGTACTAAACGAAATCACGTAAAAAGGTTTTACGTTAGTGACTGCTATAAGCTATCAAAGTGATATCACTTAATCAACCATGACGATTGACGATGTGCAAAACCCGTCAGTTGTCTGGCGGGCTTTTTGTGTTTTTGCAAAAATGAATCCCATAAATAAGAACCGGCACACACACGTCTCCCGAAAGATTCCAGATTTCCTTACATTGGTGATAGGACAAAAAAAATCCCGTATGCATCGCATTACCACCGTTAAACTCAACAACTCTCAGTAGAAAAATGGAAGACGCTCTTCTTCTTCACAGAATCCAGTTCGCATTCACAATCTCGTTTCACTATCTCTTTCCGCAGCTCACAATGGGGCTGGGACTTCTCATCGTCATCATGAAAGGGATTGCGTTACGAACTGGTAACGAATTGTACAACAACAGCGCGCGGTTCTGGGCAAAGATTTTTGCCGTCAACTTCGCCATTGGTGTCGTCACCGGAATACCGATGGAGTTTCAATTCGGGACCAACTGGGCGCGCTTCTCCACATTCGCGGGCGGCGTTATCGGACAAACGCTTGCGATGGAGGGTGTGTTCGCTTTCTTTCTTGAGTCCAGCTTTCTTGGTTTGTTTCTCTTTGGCGAGAAACGGCTTGGACCCAAGATGCACTTCTTCGCCGCGTTCATGGTCTTTGCAGGCTCATGGCTCTCCGGCTATTTCATCATTGCAACGAATGCCTGGATGCAGCATCCGGTTGCCTTTGAAGTTGGGCCGAACGGCAACGTTTCCCTTACAAGCTTCGCGGGTTTGCTGTTGAACCCCTGGATCGGCTGGCAGTACACACACAACATGATTGGCTCAGTAGTAACCAGCGCGTTCGTCGTTACTGCGGTTGGAGCGTATTACCTTCTGGCAAACAGGGATGTCGAGTATGGAAAAGTGTTCGTCCGTATTGGCGTGATTGCCGGTGTAATAGCTTCAATCCTTGTTGCATTTCCGACTGGCGACGGGCAGGTCAAGAATGTCGTGATTCATCAGCCTGTTACGTTTGCTGCAATGGAAGGTCTCTTTGAAACGAAAGAGGGCGCGCCGCTCGTTCTCATCGGTCAGCCGGATATGGAAAAGAAGCGGCTCGATAATCCGATTGGAGTGCCGAAGATGCTCAGCTTCCTCACGTATCTTCATTGGGGCGCGGAGGTGAAAGGGCTTGATGCGTTC
This sequence comes from Bacteroidota bacterium, assembly GCA_038247945.1. Classification (GTDB taxonomy): domain Bacteria; phylum Bacteroidota; class Ignavibacteria; order UBA10030; family UBA6906; genus CAADGV01. Next base: position 13,718 of record JBBRUI010000087.1, read on the forward strand.
CCGGAAAAAGATTGGCCCACGAATATTCCGCTCCTCTACTATGTGTATCACATTATGGTCGGACTCGGAACACTCTTCATTGCAGTCATGACGTTCGCGGTCTATTTGTTGTGGAGAAAGAAACTCTTCACGTCGCGCAGACTGCTGTGGCTGTTGATGCTCGCGTTTCCGTTTCCTTACATCGCGAACACCGCAGGGTGGATGACCGCCGAGCTTGGCAGACAGCCGTGGCTCGTGTACGGATTGATGCGGAC
>JBBRUI010000088.1:0-13966 GCA_038247945.1 Bacteroidota bacterium
ATTTCGAGAACGTCGAGCGCGCTGCAAACTTTGGCGTGGCGTTCCAGGAACATCGCTTAAGCGGACAATCAAATCTGTTCGACACCGGATCGAAAGATGATCAGAAAATTTCGTATCCAGTGATGTCTCCGATCGCGGTGTGGACAGAGCATGAAAAGCTGATGCGTGAAAAGAATGTGCTCGGCCTGTACGTTTCCGGACATCCGCTGCTGCGTTATGAAGATGAAGTAAATGAGTTTGCGAATGTTCACTTCGGCGACCTGGGCAACTTCAAGAACGGATCAACTGCCCGTGCGTGCGGTATCATCACACAAACAAAAAAGAAGATCGACAAGCGCGGCAATACGATGGCGTTTGTGCAGATGGAGGACTTTACCGGCAGAGCGGAACTCATCGTCTTCGCAGATGCGTTTACGAAATTCCAGCAGCATCTTCAGCCGGATTCGATGGTGATGGTGATAGGCAAAGGAGAGCCGAACGGCGAGATGCTGAAGATTCTGGTGAACGAAGTTTTCCCTCTGGACAAGGTGAGGGAGAAGTTTACCAGAAGCATCATTCTTTCCATCAACGTAAACGACGTGAAGGAGAATACGATCATCGAGCTGCGCCGCCTTCTCGAAAACAACAAGGGGAACTGTGCATGTTACTTCGATGTTGTTGACTCAGCGAAGAGGAAAAAATACCAAACAAGAAAGTTTATGGTTGAGCCATCCAATCAGTTTATGCAAGAGGCAAAAAAAATTCTCGGCCCTCAAAGCGTGAAATTAGGAAGTCAGTAATCCACTAATCCCCTAGACCACACAGGAAAAACGCATGGTAACTATAGAAATAACTGATGCAAATTTTCAGCAGGAAGTGATGAAATCCGAAACGCCTGTGCTCGTCGATTTTTGGGCAGCGTGGTGCGGACCGTGCAAGATGATTGGTCCGGTTGTGGAGGAGATCGCCAAAGAGTACGAAGGCAAATTGAAAGTCGGAAAGGTTAATGTGGACAATAATCCGGAAATCTCGATGCAGTTCGGTATCCGCAGCATTCCGACGCTGATGGTATTCAAAGGGGGGAAAGTCGTCGAGCAGATCATCGGTGCAGTACCAAAGAAGAATCTAATGGAAAAAGTTTTGCCGCATGTCAGTGTGAACTGATCTCTCGTTCACTGTTGAGTTAAAAGCCCGGTCCCGATAAGGCAGGGTTTTTTGTTTATTCCGCTTTTTCTGTGTCATTCTCCATCTCCTCTTATCAATTCTGAGGAATCTCCCCTCTGTTTTTCCATTTCTTAGGACAAATACAAGTCCAGCTGAAGCCAAATCTGTTAATTGCAGCCATCAGATATTGGCACCAAATCTGCATTTCTTCATATCAGATTTAGGAAGGCACCAGATATGATGATCCCCTTACGCTCGAAAAATCAACAAACCTACTACACCATCGGTGAAGCGTCCGATGTTCTCGGCGTATCCATCCAGACTATACGGCTGTATGAGCGAAGGGGGTTAATCATCCCGATGCGCAAGCAGTCGAAGCACCGGCGATTCTCCGAATTTGACATTGAACGAATCCGCTGCATACGCACGATGATTAACAAGGAGAAAGTCAGTATCGCCGGCATCAGCAGATTGCTTTCGCTCATTCCATGTTGGGCAATCAAGAATTGTCCCGCCGACCAGCGTGAAAGTTGTGCCGCATTCAAACAGCATGAAACCCCCTGTTGGATTGTGTCGGGGAAATCATGGGATTGTCGAAGCGCCGATTGCAGAGAATGCAAAGTGTATATGAATGTCTCGAATTGTAACACGCTCAAGGAGACCATCGCTGAATTCACAACGTCTTCCGCAAAAGGATAATATCGGGCGCGATGTTGCGAAGGCCGGCGCTTTTTAATAATCACAGAGTATCCACAAAATCCTGAATGTCATGCGCAAGTTACCACTCTTATTAACCGCCTTTGGAATCGCCATCGTCCTGTTCATCGGTGCGATGAACAGGGATCGAAGGGGTTCGCAACAGCTTGAAGTACTTAAAGAACGTTATGCACAAAGGCATATCCCTTCCGTCGACCATGCAAAACTTCCTGCTCTCAAGAAACAATTTTCGTCGCCACAAGAGCTGACACTTACTTGCATTTCGTGCCATACCGAACGTCATAAAGAAGTGATGAAGTCGTCGCATTGGAATTGGGAACGCGGGGAATATATCGAAGGACGTGGCATTCGCTACATCGGAAAGAAAAACGTCCTCAACAATTTTTGCATCGGCATCACGGCGAACGAAGAGAGTTGCAACAAATGTCACATCGGATACAACTGGACCGACACGACATTCAATTTCAACAAGGCAGAGAATGTTGACTGTCTTTCCTGCCATGATAATACAAACACCTATGTGAAGGCGGCAAACGGTTATCCCGATACCTCGGTGAATTTGACGAATGTTGCGCAGCATGTGGGCAGACCATTGCGGACAAATTGCGGAACGTGCCATTTCTTTGGTGGAGGAGGGAACAACGTAAAACACGGCGATCTCGAGAAGGCGCTTTTTGATACGAACCGTGATGTTGATGTCCACATGGCAAGTGACGGCGAGGATATGCAATGCGTCGATTGCCACACGGCAGAAAATCACAAGATGTTGGGAAAAATGTACTCTGTTTCTTCCATGAACAGAAACCGTTCATCATGCGAACAATGCCATACAACTGCCCCTCATAACGATGATGTTTTGAATGAACATATCTCAAAGGTAGCCTGTCAGAGTTGCCACATTCCTGAATACGCAAAAGTAAATTCAACAAAAATGGAATGGGACTGGTCAGCAGCCGGAAAATTAAAAGATGGTAAGCCGTATGAAGAAGACGATTCACTGGGAAATCACACGTACATGTCCATCAAAGGTTCGTTTGTGTGGAAGCGAAACGTGAAGCCGGAATACGTTTGGTTTAATGGTACGGCGAGTCATTACCTCGTCGGAGATACGGTATCCGTCACTCCGATTCACATCAACACGCTGCATGGCAGCTATAACGATGCAGATTCAAAAATTATTCCTGTAAAGATTCATCGGGCGAAACAACCGTTTGACCCAATCAACAAAGTGCTGATTCAGCCAAAACTGTACTCTTCACAAAAGGGTGACGGTGCATTCTGGAAAGACTTTGATTGGGCTACTGCTACTAAAGAAGGAATGAAAGCTATTCATCAACCTTACAGCGGCACGTACACATTTGTCCAGACGGAGATGACATGGCCAATTAACCATATGGTCTCACCCAAAGAAAAAGCCGTCGCGTGCGTTGAATGTCATACAAGAAATAACAGCCGGCTTGCAGGACTGAACGATTTCTACATGCCGGGACGGGATTCGAACTCAACGATTGAGACGCTTGGGATTGGCGCCATGCTTGTAACATTATTCGGCATTGTACTTCATGCGTCGGCACGGGTGATTATCAGCAACAAGAAGAAGGAGAAGGAAGCATGAGACGTGAATATGTCTATAAAAGTTTTGAACGATTCTGGCATTGGACGCAATCCATTCTGATTCTGTTGCTTGTGCTAACGGGATTTGAAATTCACGGCTCGTTCACCTTCTTCGGATTCGATCAAGCCGTGCGCTATCACAGCACTGCAGCAATTTCGTTCCTCATACTGATAGCATTCGCCGTCTTCTGGCATTTTGTAACCGGAGAATGGAAACAATATCTTCCTACCGGCCGCCATCTCCGGGCACAAGCGGAATACTATCTCATTGGTATCTTCCGCGGCGCTCCGCATCCCACCAGAAAAACTGTTTTGAGTAAACTTAATCCATTGCAGAAACTTGTCTACTTCGCCTTGAAGATTCTTGTTATTCCGGTGATGGTTGTTTCCGGTTTACTCTACATGTTTTTCCGCTATCCGCATCGTCATGGATATGAAATTTTCAATATCAGCGGACTGGAAGGAATTGCATTGTTCCACACGGCGGGAGCGTTCATTCTGGTCGCTTTCGTGATTGCTCACCTGTATTTGATTACCACCGGAAGGACAGTGACATCTAATTTGAAAGCAATGATTACCGGGTACGAAGACCTTGAAACGGGACATAAGGAATCTGTTCCCACCGCCCCTGACGTGACAGCAACAATTGGAGAGCCATCATGAAAACAAAGTATATGAATCCGTACTTAGCCGGATTTCTTCTTGGACTTGTTTTGTTGACGACGGTTTTCATTACGGGGCGCGGACTTGGCGCGAGTGGTGCGCTCAAAGGAGTTGTCGTTGCCACCGTGAATGCAATCGCTCCCGGGCATGTGGCGAAGGAGTCATTCTACAGTCACTATATGACAACGCAAGAGGGGCATCCGCTGAAAGCGTGGCTTGTATTTGAAGTGTTTGGTGTTCTCATCGGAGGGTTTCTCTCCGGCGTCGTTTCGAACAGGCTCACATTTGAGACGGAGCGCCCACCGCATGTTACAAACAGATTGCGATTGGCGATGGCGTTGATTGGCGGTTTGCTGTTTGGACTCGGTGCGCAATTCGCACGCGGATGCACAAGTGGAGCTGCGCTGAGCGGGATGGCGGTGTTGTCGGTCGGCGGGTTTATTACCATGCTGGCGATTTTCGGCTCTGCGTATGCAGTTGCATACTTTTTCAGAAAACTTTGGATTTGAGAACGGAGTAAATTCATGGGACCATTTGTACCTGACATCATTAGTGAAGAATTGAACCTCGTCTTCGCCCTCCTCATCGGCATTTCATTCGGCTTCGTGCTGGAACAAGCCGGCTTTTCTTCGTCGCGTAAACTCTCCGGACTTTTTTACGGAAGGGACTTTACAGTACTACGTGTCTTTTTTACCGCGGCAATTACTGCGATGATCGGCATACTTCTTCTCGCGTACTTCGGCCTGCTTGACACTGACATCATTTATGTGAACCCGACATATCTTTGGGCGGCGATTCTTGGTGGCGTAATAATGGGGGTCGGATTTATTCTTGGGGGATTTTGTCCCGGCACGAGTATCTGCGCTGCCGCTATCGGGAAAATTGATGCAATGATATTCGTGGTTGGCGGATTGCTCGGCGTTTTCCTGTATGGTGAAATCTATCCGTGGGTAGAAGGGATTGCGAATGGAGCGTTTCTTGGAGACATCACGGTTCCCGCAACTCTCGGTATGTCGCCGGGGATGTTCGCTTTCGTCATGATTGTCGTCGCAGTTGCTGCATTCATGGTGACAACAAAAATCGAACAACGTGTCAATCCATCGTCGGTTTCAAAATTGTTTCCCGTACGTTCGCATCGAATTGCTGCGGCTGGGATAATTGCGCTTGGCGTTCTTCTCGTTTTTCTTCCCAACCGAAAAACGAATTTGCTTGCAAAAATTTCAGACAATGGATTTGTCGCATCCCAGCAACTTCCTGTGATGACGTCCGATGAATTGGCGTTTCGCCTGATTGACCATGATCCCCATCTGCAAGTCATTGACGTGCGCAGCGCTGTTGCGTATGCGAAGATGACCTTGCCGGGAGCGGTCAACATACGCCCTGAAGAGATGTTTGGTAAACAATGGCGGGACATACTCACAAGCGCAAAGACGAAAATTTTCCTTGCTGATGATGAAATGGCTGAACGTAAAGCCGCAGTGCTTGCCCATTTACTTGGGTACAATAATGTCCGGCTTTTGCGCGGCGGGTTTGCAGAGTTCAAAAGCACTATTCTCACTGTCCCCGCTCTGGAAAGTGCACCGACTGCCGAGGAGCAGGATGCATATCGCTTTCGTTCAACGGCGAGCGGACAAATTGCGACGATGATCAATGAACAAGCTTCCGGTCCGAAGAAGGTTGTAAAACGTATAAAGAAAGTTTCCGGCGGGTGCGGAGCTTAAAGAATTGACAGCTTATTGACGCAAGCTACGTTGGGTTAAGATGTTTGCTTGATACGACAATTTCACAAATCACGCATTCTTTCAACTGAGGAACTTCGATGCAAAAACCATTGGGCGCGGCGGCACAAGCATCGGCTTCTTTGACAATTCATCTCTGATATGTACCAATCCGGCAGGGATTTCATTCCTTGAGGGGACCCGGCTCGATGCGGACTTCTCACTTGATGGTCCCGGGACTGAATTTCAAGAATGGTCTCAATGATGTGAAAGGAAAAACAAATTACTTCCCGATTCCAAGTCTCGGCTACACGAATAATGATGGCGGCAATTTTACATGGGGCCTTGGTGCGTATACACAAGGCGGCATGGGAGCTGACTTTATGTTGAACCATCAGTTATTCCGGGATCAGGCCGGCAATTTCGTTCAACAGGAATATCATTCGAAGCTGGCGGTGATGCAGGGTGGAGTAAGTGCAGCGTACAAATTCGCTCCGACGTTTTCGGTTGGTGTAAGCGCTCATCTCGTTTACAGCATGCTTGAATTCAGTATGCCGTACAGCCTCTCGCCATCCATCATGAAAGGTGTCGTCAATCCCCAGAACGGAATGACATTCGGCGACATGTTGTTCTTCGGAATAGAAGCAATCCAAAGTCTGCGGAGAGTCTCATTGTTCACGGAGTTACGGCAGGCTTTCGGCGTTGCTCTGGCAGGACTTTTCTTTGCTGCGATGTATGAACTCTTCGAGCCCGATCATCATACATGGATGGGAGCTGTGACGCTGCTTGTCGGTGTTCCGTATTTCATTTTGTTTTGGATGTTGAGAGGAAAAGGAGGGACGGAACAATTCGTTCCCGGCCGCTACGTTCTCACTGCAACGGCATTACTTTTTACCGGGACCGCAATTCACTTCTATGGATTTACGACCGCAATACTCTGGTCGGTTGAAGCGCTCGCGGTCGTCTATTTCGGGTCGAAGTGGAACATGAAATACATGTGGACTGCAGCAATGGTCATGTTCGCACTGACAGTCTTCAAACTTTTTGTCGCTGAAGGATTTTTAGAATACCGTCCGCTGGAAGAGTTCCGCCTTCTTTTCAATCGAAGAGCGTTGGCATTTATCGTTGCGGGAGCGGCGATGATTGCAAGCGCAGAGTTATTCCGTTTGAGAGATGAGAAGCTCGCCAAAGATTTCAAAACACTTCTGGGTTACGTTTCCTGCTTTGTGTTCTTCGTTCTGGTGTCCGTGGAAACTGTGGATTTGTTTGGCCGCTGGATGTTATATGTCGATGGATCGGCAAGCGAGTATCTTGCGTTCAGGCGTGATCTCACCGTCGGAATCGTCTGGATGGCGTATTCAATTCTTCTTGCAATCGTCGGGTTCAAAAGGAATATGTTCGCTTTCCTCCACTCTTCAATTCTTGTGTTAATACTTTCGATCCTGCTGGGCGTGTTCCGGGGATTTGAGTTCGATCCGATTCAGCAACACACGCTGGGTCTCAACTATCGTGTGCTGGCTCTCGTGTTGCTTGTAATTGGCTGTGTTCGGCATGCCTGGTGGTGGCGGCGAGAAGGGAAAGACATGAGTTGGGGAAGATTAGTTTTGCAAGGCATTGGCATATCGATCGTCGTGCTGATATTTGTTCTTCTTACATCTGAGGTCGTTGATTACTTCAATCGGAGAATCGTCGACACGCAAGCGCTTGTCAACGCAGAATCGACCGTTGCTGATTCCGGGCGCATCGAAAGCTATCGCAACTTGCAACAACTGTGGTTGTCGGGCGTTTGGCTTTTCTATTCCATGATCATGCTCGTTGCCGGAATCTGGAAAAGATTCCGCGCATTGCGCATCATCGCGATTGTTCTCTTCGGCATTACAATTCTGAAAATCTTCATCTTTGATTTATCGTTCCTCGAAACGCTGTATCGCATCATCTCGTTCATGGGACTCGGTGTGATTCTGCTCGGCGTATCGTACCTCTACCAAAAGTACAAGGGGATTATTTTGGATACCGAGGGCGATACTACGAAGAGTGTGAGGGAGTAAAGCAGGCTGGCCGCGATAAGGATGGTGATTGAGATGAGCGCCTTACATGCGTGATGTCAGGTTCCCGAAGGCGGTCTTTTTAGGATGGTTCTATCGTTTCCTCCAGCATGAGGTTTTCTGTCGCGATGTTGAAGATATCTTTTCGACTATATCGTTCCGTTGCTCCAATAATCTCTAACCCGACAATTTTTCCATCCTCATCGAAGTCCACATTGATTCCCTCTTCCAATTCCTTTGTTCGCTTCACATGCTTCTCCTGAATCCGGATGTAGAGAGCATCAACTGCGCGATCGTATTCTATCTTCATATTCTTCCTCCTACTGGTTCTTGTCTATAACAGTAATAATCGTGACGGTGCCCCGTTCTTCTGTGAACGTCACCTTCAAGCGTTTGGTGTTGATATGCTTGAATGCATTCTTTCTTCCTTTGATTGACTCTTCGACTTTTTCGGGATGAAGAACTGTTTCTTCAACCTCTTCTGCCGTTATCTTCCTTCACTTCATCTGTCTTTTTGCATGTTCTGCTCAAAATGACTTTCAAGAAAAGTCCCTCTATATCAGCTATCAGAATCTGGAGTGGAATTCTTAGTCAAACCTCTGGCACTAATATAAGATGAAGTTCAGAGAACGACAAGATTCAAAGCCCTAGAGAGTTCTTGTACCAGCGCAGTTCATTATCTGTAAGCAGGCGGCTCATTCCCGGATCAAGTCCCTCAACCGTAAGCTCGCCAATCTTCACTCGTACTAACCGCAACGTTGGATGGCCAACTGCCGCGGTCATCTTTCTCACTTGACGATTTCTTCCCTCCCGCAAAGTAATCTCAAGCCACGCCGTCGGAATATTTTTTCTGAACCGAATCGGAACGGTACGAGCCGGCAAGTCAGGCTCATGTTCCAGCAGTCGGACTTGGGCAGGCTTGGTTTTCTTTTTCTCGATAACGACTCCTGCCTGCAATTTTCGAATTGCCTCGGAATCAGGAATGTTCTCGACTTGAACCCAATACGTTTTCGGATGTTCGAAGTTTGGATTGCTTGCGCGCTGTTTGATCTTGTTATCATCGGTAAGCAGCAGTAACCCCTCGCTGTCAAGATCCAGGCGTCCGACGGGATACACGTCGGGAGGGAAGGGACCGAAGTCCTTGAGTGTTTTGTGCCCGTGCTCTGATGTGAATTGTGACAGCACCCCGTACGGCTTGGAGAACAAAATATATCGGCTAACCGCCGGTTTCAATGGTTTCATACTATCAAGGTAGCGAGAGTAGGACGGAGAAACAAGGAGGGTTGACAAAGCGCTTCCGGTGCATTATATTGAGTTCGTATATTTTGAGTTTGAAGTAATATGAAACAGACACGGCGATACGGCAAAAAGGCAAACGCAGCGCTTACCCTTTGGGTGAAACTCGCACGGTCGTTCTCGGTGTTCTCGAAGGCAGCGGACAGCGATATCGACAGTTACGGGTTGACACAGCCACAGTTTGGCGCCCTGGAGTGTTTGGGACATTTGGGGCCGATGACGATCGGGCAGCTCTGCCGGAAAAACCTTGTGAGCGGCGGGAACATGACGGTGGTGGTGGATAATCTGGAAAAGCTCGGACTTGTAGAGCGGGTACCCAGCAAGGAAGACCGGCGTGCAATTGTCGTGCAGTTGACAGCAAAGGGAGAGAAAATGTTCCGTGAGATTTTCCCCCGGCATGCGAAACATATCGCAAAGCTGGCTTCGGTCTTAACGGAAACAGAACAAGAAGAACTCGGGCGGCTCCTGAAAAAGCTGGGAACGTCGCTTAGAGTATGATGTGGTGAAAGACATTATCAAGCAGGGAGGAATTATGAATCATTTTATGATCGACATAACATTGCCGGAGTTGCTGACGGAGGAGTTTCTTTCGCTTATTCCGAGGCAGCGGGCGCAGGTAAATAAATTATTCGGTGAAGGCAGGTTGGCGAGCTATGCGCTGTCGACGGACAGATCAAAAGTTTGGGTGACACTGTTCGCTGAATCGGAGGAAGAAGTCAATGCGCTTGTTTCTACTTTTCCGCTTAGAAAATTTATGAAGCTGGAAATCTTCCGGCTTGCATTCCTCGAAAGTGCGAATGCAAACATTGCCCGTATTTCCATGAACTAAAGAAAACATTATTCACGCGATAAATTATGGAAGACAAAATATCAGGTCTGCATCACGTAACGGCAATTGCCACCGATCCTCAGAGGAATGTCGATTTCTATACAAATGTTCTCGGGCTCCGGCTCGTCAAGAAGACGGTGAATTTCGACGATCCGCAAACGTACCACCTGTACTATGGCGATGAAATCGGAACACCGGGATCGATTCTCACATTCTTTCCTTGGTCGTTGCTCGCGCACCGCGGCCGAAAAGGATCCGGACAAACATCTGCTTTTTCGTTCTCTGTGCCGAAAGACTCGCTGGGATTTTGGGAAGAACGATTGGCCAACCTGAACATCACGTTCGTTGAACCGGTCACACGTTTTGGCGATCAGGTGCTTACAATTCTTGATCACGACGAGTTTGAAATTCATCTTGTTGCCACTGACAAGGATTCACGCGTAGGTTGGAGTAATGGAGACATTCCCTCAAGCGTAGCTATTCGCGGGTTTCATGGGGTAACGCTGTCGCATCAGTATCTCAACCCGACTGCAGGATTTATGCAGGCGGCATTAGGAGCTGAAAAGGTTGCGGAGGAAGGGAATCGTCATCGGTACCAAATCGGAGAGGGCGGCGCCGGCACGTACATCGATATGCTTGTACAATCTGATCTCCGACGAGGGACGATGGGTGCGGGCATCATCCACCATGTTGCATTTAGAACTCCGAACGATGAAGTGCAGTTGAAGGTTCGGGACACGTTGTCTGATTCCGGTCATGGCGTGACTGATGTAGCGGACCGGCAATATTTTAAATCTATTTACTTTCACGAACCGGGCGGAGTGTTGTTTGAAGTCGCAACCGACACGCCGGGATTCATGACGGACGAACCGAAGGAAGAACTCGGAACGCATCTGAAACTTCCTCCGTGGCTGGAAGATCGCCGCCGGGCGATAGAAACTGTTCTTCCTCCCATTACATTAAAGTCGCAAGAGGCGGTTAAAGAGAAAGTATGATAGCATCTGTTGGCATACGTCCCAAGACGAAAGTCGTTTTTACCGGAACGCCGCTATCGAATGCACACGCTGCAATGATTATGGTTCATGGCAGAGGCGCAACCGCTGAGAGCATCCTTGAACTTGCACGGGTGTTTCCCACCGAAGGATTTGCATTTGTTGCTCCTCAGGCGGAAAACTCCGCATGGTATCCGAACAGTTTTCTCGCGCCGATTGAAAGCAATGAGCCCGGGATCTCCAACGGACTGAATGTTATTCGGGATGTCGTGAAAGAAATTGAAACTGCCGGCATTCCATCTGACAAAATTATTATTCTCGGATTCTCACAAGGTGCATGTCTCGCACTTGAGTTTGCGGCGCGCAACGCCAAACGGTGGGGAGGTGTTGCAGGATTAAGCGGAGGTTTGATCGGTCATGATGTAACACCGCGGAACTATCCGGGTTCACTGGATGCAACGCCAGTGTTTCTTGGCTGCAGCGATATTGATTTCCACATCCCGGCAAAGAGAGTTAAAGAGACGGCAGCAGTTCTGACGAGTCTTGGAGGGAAAGTGACGATGCGGCTTTATCCGGGCATGGAGCACACGGTGAACGACGACGAAATTGAATACGTTAGCGGGATGTTGCGGAAGCTGACAGAGAAGGAATAATAAGTTCGCACAAAATTCACTAATCTAAATACACAAAAAATATTTCATAGGAGTAGCAACTAGATGAAAACCCTTTTCTTTGCAATCGTAACAATGTTTGTCCTTTCCGCTAGCGCCCAGACCACGAAATGGAAACTGGACAAGACTCATAGCAATGTTGATTTTACCGTAACGCATCTTGTAATTTCGGAAGTACGCGGAACGTTCAAGGAGTTCGAAGCGACACTCGTGAGCGACAAGCCGGACTTTACGGATATGAAAGTCGAAGCGACGATCAAGACTGCAAGTATTTATACGGATAATGAAAAGCGCGATGCACATTTGAGGTCGAACGACTTTTTCAATGCGGAGAAATATCCCGAGATCAAGTTCAAGAGTACATCGGTGAAGAAGACCGGCGACGCCTCGTACGAGATCACGGGTGATCTGACCATCCGCGACATTACGAAGTCTGTCGTCCTCGATACGAAATACAAAGGTACCATCAATGCTATGGGCGGCACGAGGGCAGGTTTCAAGGCAACGACGACTATTGACCGGTTTGAATTCGGCACGACGTGGGATACAAAGATTGAGGCCGGCGGTTTCGTTGTTGGTAAAGAAGTAAACATTGAACTCCGATTGGAGTTTGTAAAGCAAAAGTAACCGTATGAACCGGCTTCCTGACAAAACTCGCATTGCCCACGCTCACCTGCGGGTAAGAAATCTGAAGGGTGCAGAGACCTTTTACAGGGACTTGCTGGGCTTTCGGCCAATTAATGGCGAAGGCCCGGCAGTTTCTTTTTCACCCACAGGAAAAACTCCGTCGCAAATTATTCTTACCGAATCTCCGCAAGCATTGCCCCGGCCGCGGGGAACGACCGGACTGTTTCATATTGCAGTCAGATTTCCGGATAGGAGCGAGCTTTCAAAAGTTCTGCTTCGTCTTGTTGAACGCGGGTATCCCATTCAAGGCGCAGCAGACCATGCTGTGAGCGAAGCAATTTATCTCGCCGATCCTGAGGGAAACGGAATTGAATTGTACCGCGATCGTCCGAGGGAAGAATGGAAATGGAGAAACAACGAAGTCGTGATGGTTACCGATCCTCTCGACGTTGAAGATCTTTTGAAAGAGTCAGAGGGCAAGGCATGGTCGGGCATGCATCCGATGACGGATATTGGACACATCCATTTGAATGTCGGCAGTCTGGATGAAGCGGAGAAATTCTATCATGGTCAACTTGGATTTGATGTAACAACGAAATCGTATCCCGGAGCGTTGTTTGTTGCCGCCGGCGGATATCATCATCATCTGGGACTTAACATCTGGGCGGGGAGAAATGCCCCGCCGCCTCAGGAGAATTCACTTGGTTTGATGTCGTTCGGAATTGCAGTTCCCCGTAGCGGCTGGGAGGCATTGCAGGATCGATTGGCCAAAGATGGAATCCGTTACGAATCGGATTCTGATGATGGAAGATTGAAGGTTCACGATCCGAATAACATTGCGATTGAATTGATTGCGATGGATTAGAATGTCCTCGGCTGTCACGGCAACCATGCTACCTCTGCGCGCCGTGACAGTACATGAAATATCTCCTCGCCTTGTGCTTCGTCACTGCGATGACGTTTCGTTGATAGTCAACTGCTTTTTATCTATCTTGCCCACTACAAAGTTTGCCAACCCGATTTAACCGGAGTTTTTTTGTCATCATTGAAAAAACGTACGCATACGTGCGGTGAATTACGATCAACAGATATTGGTCAAACAGTTACTCTTAATGGATGGGTCGATACGAGGCGGGACCTTGGCGGAGTTATCTTCATCGATCTGAGAGACCGTTACGGACAGACACAGATTGTATTCAATCCGCAAACGAACGCCGCAGTGCATGAACTTGCCGCATCCCTGAGGAACGAATTCGTCATCTCGGCAACGGGAAAAGTGGAGCGCAGGCCGGAGGGAACGTCTAATCCCGATCTCGTGACCGGGGAAATCGACGTAATGGCAATGGAACTTACAATCCTGAATAAAGCCGAAACACCGCCGTTTCCGATTGACGACAAGGTTGACACGAACGAAGATGTGCGTCTCAAGTACCGCTACCTTGATCTGCGGCGCCCGGTTTTGCAGTACAACATTATGTTCCGCCACAAACTGTATCAGGTCGTACACCGGTATTATGATGAGAATAATTTTATCGAAATCGAAACACCCGTGTTGATGAAAAGTACGCCGGAGGGAGCAAGGGATTATCTTGTGCCGAGTCGTGTTCACCGGGGAAAGTTTTACGCATTGCCGCAGTCCCCGCAAACGTAC
>JBBRUI010000089.1:0-13953 GCA_038247945.1 Bacteroidota bacterium
CACTTTATACCGAGTGTCGGATCAATTGTCGCTGCAATTCCGGCTGTACTCCTCGCACTTATTCAACTTGGAGGAGGCACGGCCGCGCTTACTGCAGGAGGATATCTGGTAATCGGCATGACACTCGGTAACATTATCGAACCAAGGATCATGGGGCGCAAACTTGGCTTGTCTACGTTGGTTGTTTTTGTGTCGTTGATTTTTTGGGGATACCTGCTCGGTGTGATCGGTGCGCTCCTCTGCGTCCCTCTCACCATGACTGTTAAGCTCGCCTGTGCAGCGAATGAAAGCACACGATGGATGGCAGTCTTGCTTGGCCCCGAAATTTCTTCCGAAGGAGATTCAAATATTTTATCAAGGAAGCACGTATCTGTATGAAACAAACAAGGATGTTTTACTCGGCTGTCACGGCAACTGTGAATATCCTCGCGCCGCGACAGAATCGTACGAATGTCGTCACGGCGCGTTGATGATACTTGTTTGCCGTAACAACCCAGTAAAGTCTTCAGATTCAAAGCGCCAGACGTAAAAAGAAAAATCAAACAATTAAGGAGCGTATAATGCCTTTACTTCAGGTCGTAATAATTTTGATTGTTGTTGGCGTTCTCTTATGGCTCGTGAATAACTACATACCAATGCAAGCCACGATGAAGAAAATCCTGAACGCCGTTGTGGTTATTGCGGTGATATTGTGGCTGCTGAAAGTTTTTGGTTTGTTGGATTCACTCTTTAATATTCACGTTGGCAAGTGACTTCTATACGCGCTGTTCTCCCTAAGTGTATCATGGGGAACTGAATCTCCAATTCGCGTGATCAACAAGGCCGGTGCTTCTGGTGGGAGGCATCGGCTTTGTTGTTGAAAAAACCACCAAGACTCCAAGGCACCAAGCTTTTTGAAATGTGTACCACGAGGCGCTTTTTCCCAAATGAAGACTTGGCGTCTTGGTGCCTTGGTGGTAAGTTTTCTAACGATGGGTTTCCGTCCACGTCTCTTAGGCACGCTCTAATGTAATTGGCCCGACGTCGAAACCTCTCGAAAAAGGATTAACTCCTTTTTCATCCTTTCGGGTGATGTAATCACCCGGGCTATTTGGTATCCTATTAAGGTTAAACGGGTCCGTCCCCCCAAAGTGGCGCAATGATGCAACCTGGCTGAAGGAGGCCAACGTGTCAAAGAACAAAGTTGAAATTCCGGTAAAAAATACTCAAGGCCAGGACGTCGAATTCCTCGGGTGGCAGGAAACAATGTCCGGAGAAATGTTTCCTCTCTATAATGTCATGAAGGTGGGTCATCCTTCGCATCGATCGACTGTTACTGAAGAGACCCTCCGCGCACAGCATCTGCGAATTCCCCGTACCCCGTCTCCGTTTCCTGATGTGTCACCGTCTCCGTGGCATAGCCTGGGTACCGCGTTGGTCAGTCCGGCAACATCCGGAGAAGCAATGGAAGCCGCAGGATTGAACTACACCGTTGTCAAGAAACCATTGAAAGAGATCGTGGCCCTTGACCATTCCGGCGACGTATCTGACCGTTGGGCAACAGTGCGAACAGATACCGGGGATTTTCTCGGCATAGTTGGAAACGACTATGAACCGATTCAGAACAGTGATGCGTTCGGATTCTTCGACCACCTTGTCGGTAGCGACGAAGCGATATACGAAACGGCCGGATCTATTGGCCGCGGGGAACGCATCTGGATTCTGGCAAAACTTCCCGGTTACATCAAAGTTCAGGGAAAAGATCTTGTCAGCAAATATCTTTTGCTCTCAAACAGTCATGATGGCAGCTCGCTTGTTCAAATGAAACTCACCCCGATACGCGTGGTATGCAATAACACACTCACCGCTGCATTAAAGGGTGCAGGCGAAATCAACATACGCCATACACTCAATGCAGCGGAGGATGCGGAACAAGCTTTATCATTGCTCGGATTGTCAAATTCCCTCTATGAGCAACTCGAGGTTGTTTTTAACCGCATGGCGCTCAAAAAGATCACGGACAAGCAACTGCTGGATTACATGAAGGCGCTTGTTCCGGATAATGAAGACGATGGCAACGAGAAGAATCTCGCAATCCGAAATGCTTGTCTCGAATTGCATGAGTCCGGACAAGGTGCCGATCTATCTCGCGGAACATTATGGGGGGCATTCAATTGTATAACTGAATACACGGACCATGCGATGGAGAATACCCCGGCTAACCGCTTGGCATCAATCTGGTCTGGCCGCGGAGAACAAATGACGCAAAAAGCTTTTCGATTAGCCGAACAAATGATGTAATCAATCGCGCACAATATTGTATAAGGTGGAATAATTCACAACGTTCTCGTTATGGCGCAGAAGCAGCAATTTGGGAGCTGTCTTGAGAGGGTGCTTCAACAACGTGGATATGTTGTAACGATTGTGGAGTCGCATGACGTTTCTCGGGAACTAACGCGCCAAAAATTTGACCTCCTAATTGTAACAAACACGAGTATTTCGCCTGCCCAAATCCAACGTATGGTTCCTGAGATGAAAGCGAGATATCCGGATACGCGCATCATCGTGCTCTCGGGATATTGTCCTGATGATTTTGTCACGGATCTCAAGCAAAAAGGAATAGATGGATTTCTTCTCCTCCCATTCAAAGAGGATGTACTACTAAAGAAAGTTGCCGCGCTGTTGCCCATTCCAACCCTCTGATCCTAGATGTCCGGTTGAAAAGCCTACCACAGAGAACACGGAGAAAACAGAGAACACAGATGAAGGGATAGCGAGCGAAGAACTTCAAAAAATTCTCTCTGGGTTCTCTGCAACCTCTGGGTACTTTGTGGTAAGCTTTGCGTTATGGAGTTTCCGACCAGACCTCTAGAGCTCTGGTTGAAAAGACTACCACAGAGAACACTGAGAAAGCAGAGACCACGAATGAAGGGACAACAAACCAATATCTCAAGAAATTTCTCTCTCCTCTCTGTGTTCTCTGCAACCTCTGGGTACTTTGTGGTAAGCTTTGCGTTATAGAGTTTCTGACCAGACTTCTATGGAGTACTCCCTCAAAAAGTAGTTAACTACTCTTTCATCCTTTCGGTGGATTGGATTTCGAGGCTATCATCGGTACACTACTTCGGAGTTTAATAGCAGATTTTCCATCCCTGATAAGCAGGAATTGAAAATTACGTCACACAACAACACAAGGAGGATTCAAATGAGATATCTCAATATGCTTACGCTGACGGCGAGTGTTTTGTTCGCCGCGATGATTGCAGGTTGCGGAAGCACCCCAGTGGTCGATAAAGAAGCCTCCACATCGGCGATCCGGGCTGCTGAGGAAGTTGGGGCGTCCAGCGTTCCGAGTGCATCACTCTATTTGCAACTCGCAAAGGAAGAGTTGGAGAATGCAAAGGGGCTTGCAGCAAAGGGCGACAAGGAACAAGCCGAGTCGATGCTGTTGCGTGCCCAGGCCGATGGCGAACTGGCAGTCGCGCTTTCCCGCGGAGATGCCGACAAGAAGGAAGCCCAACAAGCGATAGAGCGCGTACAAAAGCTCCGACAAGACAACCAATTACCTGAAGGAAGGAAATAACTTATGAAATCCATTACCTATATCATCGCCATTGCATTTGCCGCCCTACTCATTGGCTGCGCTGCAAGCCAACCTCCGGCAGAACTCGTCAACGCACGTCAGGCATACCAGCGCGCGAGCGCGGGGCAAGCCGCACAATTAGTCCCGGCAGAACTACATAAGGCACAAGCAGCGCTTGCGATTGCTGAAAAATCCTTCCAGGATGATCCGAAATCATTCCGCACAAGGGATCTCGCTTACGTCGCGGATCGCAAAGCCAAGATGGCTGAAGCGCTTGCTACGACCGCGGTCGGAAATGCAGCTACCGCCAAGGCGAACAAGGATTTCCAGACAGCACAAACCGAGATTGTGAAGAACACGAAAGAAGACCTGGCCGCATCCGAGCGCAGCGCTGCACTTAAAACAGAACAGCTTGCCGTAGAACAAAAAGCACGGCTCGACGCAGAGAAGCGTGCGGCTGATGCTCAAGCAGAACTTGCCAAACTCGCAGCAATAAAGGAAGAGGCTCGCGGCCTCGTCATTACGCTTTCGGGCAGTGTCCTCTTTGCTTCGGGCAAATCGGCGCTCTTGCCGGCGGCGCAGAATCGGCTGAACCAGGTTTCCGAAGCGCTCATGGCCACGAAAGAGCGAAAGCTTACCGTTGAGGGTCATACAGACTCACAGGGTTCTTCCAGTTCCAACCAGGCATTGTCGCAACGACGCGCGGATGCAGTGCGCTCGTACATCATCTCACGTGGCTATTCCAGTGATTTGATTATAGCACAGGGAATCGGGGAAGACAGACCCATTGCAGATAATGCGAACGCCGAGGGCCGGGCTAACAACCGGCGGGTAGAGATCATCATTGAACGCGCAATAACAACGAAATAAGAAATAGCTGAAATACGCATGGCCCGGAAATTTTTCCGGGTCTTTTTTTTGATGTAAAAGTGGACCGCACCCGAAACTCGGACACAAAGTCTAACAGGATGATGAAAAACTTCGTTTCGTCGTCATTGCGAGCCTCGCTTTTTGAGGCGAAGCAATCTCAACTGCCGAATTTGAAACGAGAAGGGGATTGCTTCATCGCTCCGCTCTTCGCAATGACATTTCCAAATAGTTTTTCAGCAACCTGCTAAGGCTCTACTCTTAAAGAACGATAGCATTACCCCCTTTTCCCTTTCTCGGTTTCCCTACCTACGAATCAACGTCGAAGGCAGTTGGGAATCCGTGATTCTATCTCTCCACGAGGAGCACACATCCTTCCCAAAAGGATTAACTACTCTTTCATCCTTTCGGGGGATTGGATTTCGAGGTTATCATCGGTACACTATTTCAAATTCAAAACGCGCACGAGGCACGAGTAAAAAGAAATGATCGGGGGGCCAAGTGGACGGCGAACTCATTTTGTTCAATAACTATAGGGGAGGTTTTCATGCAAAATCGTACAACAAATAATTTAAGCCGATGGGCACACCTATTCGGCTTGATGTTCGCGATTGTCTTGATGGTGCATGCCGTCGCTGTTTCTCAATTGCCAGTAACCATGGGAACGGCCGCCAATTTCGGGGTTTTGGCTGGCTCCGGAATTACCAATACGGGCCCAACGCTGATCAACGGGAATATTGGAGCGTATCCAACTATTTCGATAATCGGGTTTCCGCCCGGAGTAGTGGTACCGCCCGCGGTGAACCACGGTGGAGACGCTGTCACGCAGACAGCAAAAGACGACTTAGTCACCGCATATAACGATGCGGCTGGACGAGCACTCACCGCCATAGTGAGCGCAGACCTCGGCGGGCAGACGCTCATCCCCGGCGTCTACAACTCCGCGTCCTCGCTCGCGCTCACCGGGCTTCTCACGCTCGATGGCCAAAATAATCCGAATGCCGTCTTCATCTTCCAGGCGGGATCGACACTCATCACAGCGTCGGGTAGCGGTGTGAACCTTATCAACGGTGCCCAGGCGTGCAACGTCTTTTGGCAGGTCGGCAGTTCCGCAACTCTTGGAACGACCACTTCCTTTGTTGGGAACATTCTCGCTTTTTCTTCCATTACGATGAACACCGGCGCAACGATACACGGTCGAGTGTTGGCGCGCAATGCCGCAGTGACTTTAGACAACAATCTCGTGGCGGCTGCTGTGTGTTCACCTTCAGGCTGTGCCAACAACGTACCGCCGGTGTTTGTGTCGCCGACGCCAGCGAACGGTACAATTTTTAATGTAACGGTTGGAACGCCAGTTTCGTTTACCGTGAAAGCGTCAGATGTAAACCCGGGTCCTGTAGTGTTGAGCGTTGCAGGTCTCCCGGCAGGTGCAACAATGAACCCGCCGCTTCCCACATTCAGTAACCCGATTCAGAGCACGTTCTCATGGACACCGACCAGTTTACAGACGGGATCAACCGTTGTCACATTCACCGCGCAGGATACATGCGGAGGACTGGCCCAAACCTTGGTTACAATAATCGTTACTTCAGCATTACCCTGTCCTAACAACGTCCCGCCGGTGTTTGTGTCACCAACGCCAGCGAACGGTACGATTTTCAATGTAATAGCTGGGACACTAGTTTCGTTTACCGTGAGAGCATCAGATGTGAACCCGGGTCCTGTGCAGTTGAGCGTTACAGGTCTCCCGGTAGGTGCAACGATGACACCGACGCTTCCGGCAACAGGTAATCCTGTTCAGAGCATCTTCTCGTGGACACCTACCAGTGGACAGTTAGGATCGACCGTTGTGACATTTACGGTCCTGGATACATGCGGAGCACTGGACCAAACCTCGTTTACAATCATCGTTGCTACAGCAATACGCTGTCCTAACAACGTCCCGCCGGTGTTTGTGTCGCCGACGCCGACGTGCGGTACGATTTTTAACATAGCGGTTGGAACGCCAGTTTCGTTTACCGTGAAAGCATCAGATGAAAACCCGGGTCCTGTGCAGTTGAGTGTTACAGGTCTACCGGCAGGTGCAACAATGACACCGGCGCTTCCGACAAACGGTAATCCGGTTCAGAGCATTTTCTCGTGGACACCGACCTATGCACAGACGGGATTCACCGTGGTGACATTCTCTGCTCTCGATACATGCGGAGGACTGGCACAATGCTCGTTTACATTCAACGTTGCTTGTGCCGATAACACACCACCGACTGGCACCGTTACGGGTGTGATCCCAGGACCGCCTAAAAAGTTACTGATAACAGTGCAAGATTCGCAGAGCGGTTTGGTATCGATTACAGTGGTCACGGCGATCAATGTCACAGTCAGTATTCCCGCCTTTACAGTCGGGACAACAAGTCCGGTCGTAGTGACCGCGACAAAAATAAACCAGAGCCAGAGTTCAACCGTTCTATTGCGATTGACTGACCTATGTGGCAACACGATTCTGGCCGACCCGGTGTACACAACGATATCATCTGAAGTGCCGCAGGAATTTGCTTTGGGCGCCAACTATCCCAACCCCTTCAACCCAACGACGAAAATTAATTTCAACGTTGCGAAGGCAGAAGGTGCAACATCGGTAAGCCTCAGAATTTATGATCTCTTGGGACGAGAGACGAAGACGATGATTAGCGAACCAATGCAGCCCGGACAGTATTCTGTTGAATGGGATGGTACAAATAACCAGGGGATCGCAGTTACGAGTGGTGTGTATATCTACCGCATGGTTGCAGGAGAGTTTACTGCAACACGCAGAATGACGTTGATGAAATAAGTAAACGTCGATTTCGATAGAAGAAATGATGGGCAGAGTTGGTTCTGCCCATCATTCATCTAAAATTCCTAATTAATTACGAGATATTCTTACACAGAGGGGGAATCAGCATGCAGTACTGCGTACGCCAATCGTCATTACGTTCAAAGAAGAACTCCCGGCGTGGCTCATCTGCGCGCAGCTCAACAACAGACCAGAGGCATTGCAATGAGATCGCTCCTCATTAGCTTCTGCTTGATCCTTCTGAGTTGGATTGTTACACCCGGAGCGTCCGCACAAACCTCCTCTTCATCCATTTCAATGAGCGTATCCGCTATAATTCCCTCGAAAATTCTTGGCGAGGAGTTCGAGCTGCTCTATGAGGATCGCTATTTTTATATTGACAATCATGGATTGACGAGATTGATAGTGTATCTGAACAGCTATCAGTTTATGCTCACGGTTGATCCTCAGGAAGTGCGGCAAGGCGCAAACACATATCTTATTCCCCTGCGGGGATTTATCAACATCGACATCTTTCCCCTGCTGAATCCACAGCGAAATCTCATGCGCATCGATGGCAAAGGTCCGCCCGGCGCCGAAGCAACCATCATTATCGCGGACCAGGTAGTTATTCCCGGCAGTAGGATACATTATCTTTTGAACATAGTGCCGCTGCCATGGAACATCGATTTATCACAGAATTATCCAAACCCCTTCAACTCTACGACCAACATTGTATATGAAGTTCCTCAGAGTTTTGTCGATGGGGTAAATGTCCATTTGACAATCTATAACCTGCTCGGACAGAAGGTGAGAACTTTAGTCGAGGGAAGAAACTTTCCCGGAAGTTTTACTGTACAGTGGAACGGCGTGGATGATGGGGGGAGTGCCGTTGCGAGCGGAGTGTATCTCTATCGATTAGTAGTTGGTGGAGAAAGCCAGACGAAGCGGCTCGTGCTCATGAAGTGACTTCGTATTTCGGTAGTTCTCGTTATACCGCGAGTTCGACGCTGCGCGATCCTCCTACATCCGGGCACAATGTCACCATCACAGTAAGTCCGAGTTGTCTTGCATGTCCCTTTCAACAAATGGGCGGTCTGTGTAATGTCCGGGAATCGTTAACGCTCACCGCGCGCCGGGATCTTTTCGGCGGATGACTTCTACGAGAAGCATGGTGAGAACACCGCACAACTGACCCAAGACCTCGCCGGCGCAAAGGGAAAAATCGAGCGCCTTTACGTCCGCTGGCACGAATCTTCGAATGGTGTTTATTTCTACAGATTGCGCAGCGGGGCGTAGAGTGAGATGAAGAAACTGGTCTTGTTTAAATGAACCTACGTAGAATGCCGACAATTCGGTTTTCAGATTCTAAGACTAAGAAGTTGGGGGTGAAATTTTACCCCCAACTCATTAATCAATCATCCAACCACACATAGGAGGAACCACCATGGAGAGTTACGTAAAGCCAACCGTCGTTACGTTCACAGAGCAACAGATCCTCAAACAACACGAAGTCTGCGCGTTCAGCTTCTAAGCGGATCAGCACAGATGCAGTTCCCTTCAATTACACAGGCCCGGCCAACATCGACTGGGCCTATTTTTTCACCGGCATAATCCAACTATCCCACTGCTCCATAAATTCCCGACGTGACATTCTACGTCGGAAATCAGGTTGTTGACTCCCGTGTCTTCCTTGAGTAGATTTAGCCCAACCAATATTCCTTCCACAACAATCATTTCAACAATGGAACCTCAAAGTGCACCACCACCCGTGCCCGTAAAGAAGAAAAGATCGCGCTGGAAGTTTTGGCTTTTCACAATCCTCTTTGCGCCGCTTCTGTTCTTCGCTCTCTATACATGGTTTGTGCTGAGCTGGAGTTATTCTACGGGAGAACGCGCCGGCTACGTGCAAAAGCTTTCCAAGAAAGGCTTCATTGCCAAAACATGGGAAGGCGAACTTGCAATGGTTTCATTGCCGGGCACGTTGCCACAGATTTTTTCTTTTACCGTTCCGGACGACGCGGTTGCCGTTGAGATCAATAGTACTCTTGGCAACCGGGTGAAGATTACATATGAGCAGCACATCGGGGTACCAACAACGCTTTTTGGTGAAACGGAATACTTCGTTACCCATGTCGAAGTTGTTGAATAGTTGCTCGGCGATCTTCTCACCAAACAATTAAAGACTTCCTATGGAATGGGAAAAATTTCTCCTTGCGTTAGCAACCGGCGTTATCACGGCCGGTTGGGCTACCATGAAATGGAAGAAGCAGCGGGAAGCAGACAGCGAAAGAGAGCGGAAGAAACTTGCAGCGCTGTACGTGCTGCCGTTTCTCTCGGCGTGCGAAGAATTGCAAAGCAGGCTCTACAACATTCTGGTACACAGCGGACTCGAACCGCTCAGGCAACGCTCGGCGAACAATGAGTACGCGGCCGAGATTCTTCATATGATCGCACAGTATTTTGGATGGGAGCGCTGTGCGCGTCGCTATGGGCCGTATACAGAAGATCGGAAATTCATTAAACTTACAGAAGCGGTGCGCGCAACTTTTGCAAAGGATCTTAACAGACAAGTGGGCGAGTTCTGTTTCTTTCGCCCTGAACAAAAAGCCATGGCACACATGGTGATGAAGCGGATGTCCGGGGAATTCGGGCCCGAGTTTGAAACTATGCCTTTGTATGAATTCAAGCAGCAATTCTCATCGCCCGCTTTTGGAATGGCATCGTGCACACGCGCGCACAAAGCATTATGCGACGCGAAAACAATCGGAGACCTTAACGACCGGGAGCGATTGGCTGAAATTCAAAACTATCTCGTTGAACTTCTCACGTATGTGGAATCGATCGAAGGCTTTTCGCTGTATCCAAAGCAGAGAAAGCGTGTGCCCAGAGGCGATCAATGGAAGCAATGGGCGGAGCGGGAAGGATGGGACAGATGAAATCATCTCTCACTTATCAACCCCAACCGGCATGTTAGTTCGTGATCGCTTTTGGTGGACACTCGTCGGGATTGGATGGATCACGATTTCGAGCGGAATTTTTCAATGCATCGCTCCGGGCTTATTGCTTCAGGTTCTTTCGCCGGACGTGAGCGCTGCGAGCAAACATTTTCTCAGTATCACGGGAGTCTTTACCGCGGCTTTCGGGGCGTTGCTCGTCCACGCGCTCGTAAGTCCCGGCTATCAGCACGCCGCCGTACTTTGGACAGGCATTCAAAAAACCTTTACGGCCGCGGTGGTCGGACTCGCAATTCAGAACAAGATTTTCTCCTCGCTTGCTCTTGCCGCCGCGGCGTTCGATCTGGTTGCCGGTGTTATGATCATTGCATATTGGTTCTGGATCAAAGAACTGCAAAAGGAACAGTCGTTGTAAATCCCTTCATCTTTCCGCCTTCCTTTTTCTTCATCTACCTAAAAAAACTTTGTATTAGCCTGAAACAATTCTCTGATTATTTCGTCTAAATGACCGTTAGTCATTCAATCATCTCAACAAAATTTAATGTTGTAGGGTATTGACACAATGTTTATTAGTGTTTAGATTATGCAATATTAAATGACTAACAGTCAGTAAATGCAAAGGAGTTAAATTTCAATGGGCATTTTAGAGCGAAAAGAGCGGGAGAAAGAGCAGCGTCGGGACGATATAATTTGTGCTGCACAGAAAATTTTCTTCGAGAAAGGACTGCCTTCCGCAACCATGGATGAGATTGCTGAAGCCGCCGAGTTAAGCAAAGGCACGTTGTACCTCTACTATAAAAGTAAAGAAGATCTCTACCTCGCAGTCGCAATGCGTGGCTCTGAGATTATGTATCAAATGTTCGTGGACGCAACGCCTCCGGAAAAACCAACACTTCGGCGAATCACAGATTTAGGTGACGCATACTATGAGTTCTTTAAACAGCACCGGGATTTTTTCCGCATGTATCAGTATTTCGAGAATCCGCATTTTCACAAGCAAGTTTCCCCGGAGATGTTTGCATCGTGCAAGTGTAATGATCAGAGAACATGGGGCGTTGTGATCGGGTTGATTCAGCAGGGCATCAACGAAAAATTATTGGATGCGGATCTTGACCCGTCACAGGCAGCAATCATCCTCTGGTCCATCGGAAACTCCATGATGAGACAAATGGACCGTGATGACAACTACTGGAAAGAGCAGCTCAAAGTCGATCTCGAATCCACAATGAGGAAAGCGTATCAACTCGTGCTTGAAGGAATGATGACCGAAAAAGGGAAAGCCCAATATCAGCAACTAATGTTGTTACAGGAGTAAGTTCGATGAGAAAGATGTTTTTTTTAGTTCTGCTTGCAGAGGTGATTGCCACAAGAAGTTTGTCGCAGGAAACTCTCTCACTCACCGTGGAAAAAGCGATTCAGCTTGGTTTGGAAAACAGTAAAGTTGTTCACGCGTCGCTAATGCGGGTGAACTACGCGGATGCAAAGGAAGCGGAAGTGAACGCGTCGCGGCTGCCAAGTCTCAGGGTCGGTGCGGGGTATACCCGCCTCAGCGATACACCGCCGTTTACCGTTACGCTGCCTCAACAATTGGGCGGAAATACATTCACACTTGCGCCATCGATTGTCAACAACTACGCTTTGAAAGCAACAATTGAACAACCACTGTTCACCGGATTTAGGTTGTCCGCGGCATCGGATGCGGCGGAATACAGCGCGCTTGCAGTGGAACAAGACCATGCAAGAGTAAAATCAGATTTAGTGTATAACGTCCGGGCTTCATACTGGTTATTGTTTAAGGCGATGGAAATCAAGAAAGTAAATGATGAGAATGTTGAGCAGGTACAATCCCATCTGAAGGATGTGCAGAACATGCTCGATCAGGGAATGGCAACGACGAACGATGTCTTGAAGGTTCAAGTTCAGCTTTCCGATGCGCAACTCCGGCAACTTGAATCCAACAACAATGTGCAGCTTGCAACAATCGGGCTGAACAATACGCTTGGGATTCCGCTGCAAACGAAAGTCGCAATAGACACCGATATCAAGCGGGCTGCCGGGACAAATCAGTCAGACCTTAGTACGCTGATTGCCAAAGCCAACGAGCGCCGTCCGGAACTGAAGGCGTCCGAGTATCGTGTGAGAGCAGCGGAGGCGGGAATCACCGCAGCCAAGAGTGGATGGTGGCCGCAGATTTATCTCGCGGCGAACTATAATTACAACCGGCCGAACCAGCGGATTCAACCGGCACAGGATATTTTCAAGGACACATGGGATGTAACGCTCGGTGTCTCGCTCGACGTTTGGAATTGGGGCAAGACACTCCATCAATCAGACCAGGCAAGCGCGCAGTACGAAGAAGCCAAAGATGGTTTATCGCAGGCGAAAGATGCGATTACGCTTGAACTGACACAAGTATATCTCAACATGAACCAGGCAAAAGAACGAATCAGTGTTGCGACGCAGGGCGTGAAGCAGGCAGAAGAAAGCTACAGGGTTACCAACAAGCGCTTCAGAGAAGGCCTGGCGCAGAACAGCGACTTGCTCGACGCAGAAGTAGCACTTCTTCAAGCCCGGACAAACTCCACGCAAGCTCTTGTCGATTATGAACTGGCGGAAGCCAGACTGCACAAAGCCATCGGCGAATAAAAAATTCTCTCATCTAACAAAAAGGAACATCCATGAAACGGTTCAAGATAATAGGAGTAATTGCTCTTCTCATTGTTGTGATCGGGGTAATTCTCTGGCACAACAAAATGCAGATGCAGGCAAAGTCAAAGACCAACATTATCAGCTCGTACCCTGTCTCTGTTGCAACGGTGACGAAGGAGAAGCTGAGCGAAACGTTGTCGCTCGTCGGAACGATTGCGGCGAACAGGGATGTGGCGATCATTGCCGAAACGCAGGGACGAGTTGTTGCGATCAATGCAAACGTCGGCGACTTCAAGTCCGCGGGTTCCACGCTGGTGCAGGTGGATGATGAGTTGAAGAAAGCGGAGTTTGTTAAAGCGGAAGTGAATTACGAGCGCGCGAAGAAAGATGCAGAGCGGTTCAAATCGTTACGCGAAGAACATGCGGCAACGGATTGGCAAAAAGAAAACGCATGGCAGGCATACAAGGTTGCGGAAGCGCAGTATATAAAATCGCGAAAGGAATACCGCGACAGCCGTATCAGCACACCGATTGCCGGCATAGTGACAGCGCGGCCCGTTGATGTCGGTACAATGGTGCAGCCCGGAATGGTGGTTGCAAATGTCGTCGATATCTCAAAACTGAAGGTGAAGTTGAATGTTGCGGAGAACGATGCGTTCAAGCTGAAGGCGGGAGATCCCGTTGAAGTGATAACGGATGTGTATCCGGGCGTTAAGTTTGCCGGGACGATTGCCAACATCAGTTCCAAGGGAGACGAATCGCACACGTACCCGGTTGAGATTACACTTGCGAATAGTAGGACACATCCGCTGAAGGCGGGCATGTTCGGACGGGTGAACTTTATTTCCGTGAGCGGCACGCAGGTTCTCTCCATTCCGCGTGAAGCGTTGGTGGGAAGCGTGAAGCATCCTGAGGTATTTGTGGTGGAGAACAATGTAGCACGACATCGCACGCTTGTTGTCGGCGAGGTATTCGGAAACAGCATCAGCGTCCTGCAGGGATTGAAAGCCGGGGAGACGATTGTAACCAACGGCCAGAATAATTTGCAGGACAGTGTAGCAGTAGAAATTATTAAGTAACGATACACATTTATGATTTTCTATTTC
>JBBRUI010000090.1:0-13937 GCA_038247945.1 Bacteroidota bacterium
AACCACGAAGTCACAACGGCACGAAGTTACACAACGTGTGTTTACGACAAGTGTTTCTTCGTGATCCGTTGCATCGTCGTGGTTAGCCTTCCGTCTGAACTCATGCGACGTCTTTGGATTCTCCTGCCACCAGCTTACTTTGTTGGGTTTTTTTGTTCGGTAGATCAGATAGCTTGAATATTTGAACGATTTCCGATATATATTATAAGTTAGTTCGAAGTCCTTCATCGATCTGACAAAAAAATATTTTCCTCTAACCTTAATATGGGATAATATGCCAAAAAATAAAGTGTCAAAAAAATCGGCCACCGACAATGCCAAAATCAGTGCCCTTGCCGTAAACACAAGCAGCGGCGGAGATGAATTTCTCACCACGAATCATGGCCTACGGATTAACGATGACCAGAACTCGTTGAAGGCAGGCGAACGCGGCGCTACATTGCTCGAAGACTTTCATCTTCGTGAAAAGATCACGCATTTTGATCATGAAAGAATACCGGAGCGGATTGTCCATGCACGGGGTGCAGCAGCCCACGGAGTGTTTGAACTTCACAAATCAATGTCGAAATATACCAAGGCGAAATTCCTGCAAACGCCCGGGACACGCACACCCGTGTTTGTACGTTTCAGCACAGTTGCAGGTTCACGCGGATCATCGGATCTCGCGCGAGATGTGAGGGGTTTCGCAGTTAAGTTTTATACGCAAGAAGGCAACTATGATTTGGTCGGAAACAATATTCCGATATTTTTTATCCAGGATGCATTGAAGTTCCCCGACCTTATTCACTCGGTTAAACCCGAGCCGCATAACGAGATTCCGCAGGCCGGATCTGCTCATGATACGTTCTGGGATTTTGTTTCACTGATGCCCGAGAGCATGCACATGGTTATGTGGGCGATGAGTGACCGCGCTATTCCCAGAAGTTTACGCATGATGGAAGGATTCGGCATTCATACGTTTCGATTCGTTAATGAAAATAATAAATCCGTGTTTGTGAAGTTCCATTGGAAGCCGGTGCTCGGTATGCATTCTGTTGCATGGGATGAAGCGCAAAGGATTTCCGGTAAAGACCCTGACTTTCATCGAAGGGATCTATGGGAAGCGATTCAAAACGGCAATTTTCCTGAATGGAATTTTGGCGTGCAGATCGTAGAGGAGAAGGACGAGCATGCTTTTGATTTTGATTTGCTTGATCCGACCAAGTTTATTCCTGAAGAACTTGTTCCTGTCCAGATTATCGGGAAGATGACGTTGAATCGTAACCCGGATAATTTTTTTGCTGAAACTGAACAGGTTGCCTTTCATCCCGGTCATGTCGTTTCCGGAATTGATTTCACGAACGACCCGTTGTTGCAGGGGCGGCTGTTCTCTTATACAGATACACAGTTGAGCCGGTTGGGCGGACCTAACTTTCATGAAATCCCGATCAACCGCCCGCTGGCGCCGGTGCACAATAACCAGCGTGACGGACATATGCGGCAAACTATTGACGCAGGCCAATCGAGCTATCATCCGAACACCACAGGCAGCGGCTGTCCTTTCCAGGCCGGGGCGATGGATGGCGGGTTTGTTTCGTTCAACGAGCGGATTGATGCACGGAAAATCCGCGCACGGAGCCGGAGCTTCTTTGATCATTTCAGCCAGGCGACTTTATTTTTTAACAGCCAGAGTGAAGCTGAAAAAAATCATATTATCGATGCATTCCGGTTTGAGTTGGGTAAACTTCAGACAGATGCTATTCGCGTGCGGGTCGTTGGCATGCTGACCCAAGTGGATAAGACGCTGGCCGCAAAAGTTGCCGAGGGGTTGGGCATACCGGTTCCCAAAGCGCCGGAACAACCCATGAACCTCAGCATCCCGGCCGACGGCGACCCGAAAAAATTCCAACCCATAAAGGTAAATCCCGGATTGAAAAGTTCAGCAGCGCTAAGCATGGCAAACACGGTGAAGAATACAATCAAAACCAGGCAGGTGGCGATTCTTGCCGCAGATGGCGTTGACGGCGTGACGTTGAATGCAATGAAAAAAGCGCTGGAAGCAGCAGGAGCGCAAGCAAAAATCATTGCTCCGCACATGGGATTTATTGCCAGCGACAAGGGCAAGCAAATAAAAGTTGATCAGAGCTTTTTGGGTGCTGCTTCAGTTTTGTTTGATGCGGTCTATGTGCCGGGCGGAGAGGCAAGCGCTGCGGCGTTGAAGGAAGAACCCGATGCCATTCATTTCATCAATGAGGCGTACAAGCACTGCAAGGCAATAGCTGCGGATGGCGCCGGCGCGGATGTTTTGTACGAGTCGGCCGCGGGGAGTAAAATCCAAATGGATGGGAAGTCGGACAAAAGCAACGTTGCAAAAGGAATTGTACTGGATCGCAATCCTAAGGAATTTATTCATGCACTTGCGCAACATCGATTCTGGGAGCGGGAAAAGCCGGGCAAAGTGCCGGCCTAAATTATGAGCAGAGGTGGCAGGTTGAAACTGTGGATGAACTTAATCGACGTCTTCGGATTCTCCTGCCACCGGCTTGCTTCGTAGGGTTGGGTGTTTATGCTGTCACTGCAATTACATTGGAAGAACTGTTTTTGAAGTAAGGCGTTTCCGCTCTCTCATCCCAACTTCTTCGCCCGCTTCGCAAACGTAGTCAGTTGTTTATCCACTTTTGAATGTACGAACTTCGGAGGTTTGCCGAACAGCAGCTCAATTCCTTCGTCAATTGTCTTCACGCTGTACACGTGGAATTTCTTTTGCTTCACTGCTTCAACAATATCCGGGCGAAGCATCAGTTCTTCTTCGTTGTTGTGCGGGATGGCCACGCCCTGCGTGCCTGTAAGGCCGCGGGCTTTGCATACTTGGTAAAAGCCTTCGATCTTTTGGTTCACGCCGCCGATTGCCTGCACATTCCCGTGCTGGTCTACCGAACCCGTAACAGCAATATCCTGGCGGATCGGTACGCCCGAAAGGCTCGAGAGGAGCGCATAGATTTCTGTTGAAGATGCGCTATCGCCATCAACGCCGCCGTATGATTGCTCGAAGGCGAGGCTTGCGGTCATGACGAGCGCCTTGTGTTTCGCGTACCGGTCGCGGAGATAACCGGTGAGAATCAACACGCCCTTGTCATGGTTGGGGCCGCTCATCGCAGCTTCGCGTTCAATGTTGATAACGCCCGCGCGTCCCAGCCCCGTCTTTGCAGTTATGCGCGACGGTTTGCCGAACCAATAACCGCCCGTTTCATACACGGAAAGTCCGTTGATCTGCCCGACCGCCGTGCCCTGCGTGTCGATGCGGATGGTGCCGTCGTGAATCATCTCCTGGATTTTTTCTTCGAACAGCCGCACCCGCTCCACGCGCTCGTCGATTGCCTTGCGGACGTGCAAGCCCGTTACTGATTTCGCATTGTCCTTCGTTGCCCAATAGTTCGCTTCACGGAGAACGTCCGCAATGACGGTGAACCGCGTCGAGAGTTTGTTCTGCCGCCCTGCGAGCCGTGCGCCGTACTCCACCGTTTCCGTTATCGCGCTGACATCGAACGGGATCAGCCGTTCCTTCTTACAGACCATTTTGATGAACGAGACGTAACCGTCAATCGATTGACGGACGTTCGGCATCTCGGTATCGAAGTCCGAGCGGACTTTGAAAATCTTTTTGAAATCATCGTCGAGTTCGTAGAGCATGTGGTACGTGTAGCTGTCGCCGACCATCACCACCTTCACGTCGAAGGTGATCGGTTCCGGCTTCAACGCAGAAGTGGAACTGTAATTTGCAAGCTCCGGCGGCTGGATTTCCAACTGGCAATTGCGCAAGACTCGTTTCAACGTTGTCCATACACCCGGCTCAACGAGCGCGTCGACCGCATTGAGAACAAGGTAACCGCCGTCCGCTTTCAGCAGCGAGCCCGCTTTGATGTGTGTGAAATCCGCCCGCCACACTCCATTGCGATCGACGATCCGCTCAATGGTTCCAAACAAATTCTTGTACCGCGGATTCGTTTCGATAATGATGGGCCGGCCTTTGGCGCCGCCGTTGTCGACGATAACGTTCACCTGAAATTCCGTGAACCGGTCATCCTCTTTTTGCACAGTGACGCCGAGAACGGTTTGCTGCTGTTCGTCCCGCGTGTAGAACCGGTGCAAATTTTCGAGCACGTACTGCTTCACTTCCTGAAGATATTCTCGGATGCTTTCCGATGAATGTTTGGTGAGGAGTTCCTCAATCAACTCTTCAACAATAGGGATGACAATTCTATTGTTTAGTTGCTCTGCAGATTTCTTTGCCTTGCGTTCGATGTTGCGCATCTCGCGCATCACGCTATCCATTTGGCGCTCAAGGTCTGCCTGGTCTGCAACCATCTTGTTGAAAATCTCCTGCGTCATTTGGCCCGAATCAATGCGCGCCTGGAATTGATCGAGCGTAACGGGATTTCCATCGAGCACCGGCGCAATTTCCGGACGCGACGATCCGCCGGTTTGTACCTGTACGACCTCGAAGCCGCGTTCCTTCACTTTCTTTTCCAGGTCGCGCAGCACGGTACGCTGGCGTTCCTGAAAATGTTCAAGCGTTGATTTTCGTTGTTCGTTGTAGCGGCGGCTCTCGAACGCCGCGGGAATCTGAATGATCATCTCCGCAAGGAATGTCCCCATATCTTTTTTGAATGCAGATCCCTGTCCCGCCGGCAATACGATCAACATTGGTGCGTCGGGGTCGCGGAAATTGTGAACGTAACATTTATCCGTTAACGCTGCAGGCTGTCGTTCAAACTCGTTGAGCAGGCGCTTGACTGTTGTGGTGCGGCCTGTTCCCGAAACTCCTGCGACAAATATATTGTAGCCGAAATGCGCCATCTCGAGTCCCACGCGCAGTGCACGCAACGCACGATCCTGACCAATGACGTCAAGGACAGGCTCTGCTTCGTCGATACTCTGGACCTTCACATCAGAGGGCGAGCAATGCCAGCGGAGTTTTTCGGCTGGAATCTCGAAACGATGGAATGAGATTTTTTTACGAGAAGATTTTTTTGGAGGCGATGGTTTTTTCGGTGGCATAAGGCTCAGTGGTTTGAATTATCGTACCGTGGTGCAGCGATACGATGAGAGATGGATTGATGGAGATGAGATACGGGATCGAATCGGCACTGCGCTCAGGAAGACTTTGCTTGATGTCGTTGCTACCAGTTATTTTCATTGTTATTCCAAGCGATGACAAACTCACGCTTGACGTAGATCGTCTTTCTCAGCAACTGGTTAATATTCTTTTCTGTTAGCATAGAGATTCAGCAACAATCCCACCATCAACATATCGGCAAGCAACGCTGAACCGCCGTAGCTCAGAAACGGCAGCGGCACGCCGACGACCGGCATCATGCCAAGCGCCATTCCGATGTTCATGAAAATGTGTGTTGCAAAAACTCCGACAATCCCGATTGCCACAAAGCTTCCGTATGGATTTTTTATCGTCGATGCAATCCGCACGCCCCGGAAGAGCAGCACCATGAACAGGATGAGAACCGCAACGGCGCCGAGCAATCCGAATTCTTCTCCCGGCACTGTGTAGATGAAATCAGTCCACTGTGCGGGAATAAAATTCAACTGCGTCTGTGTTCCCTTCAAAAATCCTTTACCGAAAAATCCACCCGAGCCGATTGCCACTTTGGATTGCAAAACATTATATCCCGCGCCTTGCGGGTCTGCGCTGGGATCCAAAAATGTTGCAATGCGTTTTTGCTGGTATGGACGAAGCCGGTCGTGAATTGATTGCACCGAAATGCCGATGAACACAAGCATGGAAAATACAGCCGCAGCGGAAATCCAATTCTGTCGGGTCAGATAAATTACGACAGCGAGTCCAACAATAGCAATAAAAAAGGGCGTCGGACCGAGCAGCGCCGCCACGGCAACTATGCCGGGCGAGATTACGGTCACGAGTGTAAAGTTCGACGCTCCTCCCCAGAAAAGAATAGGCAGAAACATACCGACGAAGATCATCGCCGTTCCGGTATCGGGCTGTTTCAAAATAAGAAGCACCGGCGCCAGAACGATAGCACCCGCGACAAGAATATGGCGTACGTTCCGCAGGCTGATCTCGCTGCGTTGCAAATATTTCGCCAGGGCGAGAACCGTCGTCACTTTCGCAAATTCGGACGGCTGAAAACTGAATGGGCCGACGCTGAACCAACTCATTGAACCCGATACTTGTTTCCCGATAAGCAGCACAGTAACAAGCATCAGCAATGAGAGAAAATATGCGGGATATGAAATAAGCTGGAGTGTGCGTGCCGGCGTGAATGCAGCAACGACAAGGAGAACGATGCCCAGTCCGGTTGAAACGCTTTGCTTAGTGAAGAGTTCAGCCATGCGCGCGTCGTACGTGGCGCTGTAGATCGAAATCAATCCTATGATCACAAGCCCCCCGGTTGCGCCGATGGTTGGGAAATCTATTCGTTCCCGGAAGAAGTTTGCCATGGCTAATTCACGCGTCCATTGTGAGCGGACTTTGAGAGCACTGCCTGAACGGGATTGACGCTTTTCTTTGTTGTGTCTGCTGCAGGAACAGCATCACTCTTTACGTCGTATCGGATTAGCCGTCCGTACAAGTACTGCTCAACGCACAACCCGGCAATGGGAGCGGAGACCGCGCCGCCGAAGCCTGCATTTTCGACCATGATCGCAATTGCGATCTTCGGATCGTCGAATGGAGCGAAGCCAACGTACCACGCATGATCTCTGCCGTGCGGATTTTGCGCCGTGCCTGTTTTGCCAGCGCTCTGAATTCCTTTCACGCGGGCACCCCGTGCAGTGCCGCCGGGTTCTTCGACGACTTGCCGCATTCCCTCGCGCACGTTTGCCCAGGTGTTGTCCGATAATTTTATTTCGCGAGTTGTGTACGGATTCTGTTGAACGATGTCCGTTGCTTTGTCGACAAACGATGCGACGGCGTGGGGTTGATGGTAGAAGCCCTTGTTCGCAAGCGCCATCGCATAGCACGCCATCTGGATTGGCGTAACGCCCAACTCACCCTGTCCGATGCCGAGGCTGACGAGAAATCCTCTCGTCCATCCTCTCTCACCATATCGCTTATTCATGTAGGCAGTCGATGGCAACAAGCCTTGATTCTCTTCCGCGATATCCAATCCTGTTGGTTTGCCGAACCCGAACATTGTTCCGTACCGCGACCACGTATCCAATCCAACCATCAACATAAGGCGATAGAAGTAGACGTTGCATGATTGCGCTATTGCTTTTTGAAGATTGACTGTGCCGTGAACGTGAAGATCCTTAAAGACTTTATTTCCAAACCTAAACGCTCCGGTGCATTGAATTGTCCAGTTCGGCGTAATAACCCTTTCTTCAAGCGCGGCAAGTGCGAGTATCATTTTGAATGTCGATCCCGGAGGGTAGCGCGTAAGCGTTGCGCGGTTATACAGCGGCCGGTCGGGATTCGTGTTCAAGTCGCGCCAGACATTTTTCGGTGTCACGCCGCTGAGGACGGAAAGATCATAATCAGGTTTGCTGATGAACGCGAGGATGCCGCCATCACGCGGGTCAATGGCGACGAGCGCGCCGCGCTTATCCGCGAAAAGCGACTCGGCAAGAGCCTGCAATGCAAAATCCATTGTCAGGTGCAAATCATTTCCATCCAATGCCGGTTTGTTCTTCCGTCCCTGATCGAAACTGCCGACGATTTGTCCACGTACGTTGACTGTGCTGTACTCCGCGCCTTTTTTACCGCGTATGATCCACTCGTACCGGGATTCCAATCCGGATGAGCCAACAATGTCGCCCTGAGCGTATTCTTCCGGATCGACGGTCTTGAGCTGCGTTTCGGAAATTTCTTTTGTGTAGCCGAGAATGTGCGTTGCGCGTGCGCGGGTTGTATACGTGCGGGTAGATTCAATCTGATAGTCGACGCCTTTAAGCCGTTCGCGGTTTTCCTCGACGGCAGCAAGCGTTGCATTGTCCACGTCCCGCTTTACTTTCACCGGAACGAAGCGCGAATAGCGTGAACCAATATCGATGCTGGATTTTAATTCTCCCTCAGTCATCTGAAGAACGGAAGCGAGGTAGGGTGCGTTCTTCCCGTCGAACTCATACGGCATCACCGTGATCGTGAACGAGGGACGGTTGTCGACGACGAGCTTTCCGTTGCGGTCATACACATAGCCGCGGATCGGCTCCTTCGGAATCATCCGTATGCTGTTCTCATCTGCCTGCTGACCGTACACATCTTTATAGATGAGCTGGAGTTCGTACAAGCGTGCGAAGCAAAGCAAGAACAGCACGCTCAGCACGACGTAGAGGACGCGTCTCTTTTCGTAAACCTGTATGTCGTCGAGTGCCGGCATGGCTACTGATACTTTCTGCGGAAAATAAACATGGGAATCATTGCGAGAACAGTGGTGTAGAGAGTTGAGGGAATTCCATGAAGGACCAACGCCCGCCACCAACCTACATCTGTTCCCTGCAAAAAGATAAGAAAATAAATCGCGTTATGCAGCAGCGCCGCGAGTCCCACGGCGATCACGAACCTCCACGTAGAAAGATTTTGCTCGATTTTATTTTCGTTGAAAAAATATCCGGCCAGGAAACCTACCAGTGTTTTCGTCAATGCGGAAAGTCCGAGAACACCGCCGCTGATGAAATCAACAAACAACCCAATGAGGAATCCGGCGACCAAACCACTCATTTGCCCGCTTGTAACAGCAATGTACACAACCCAGATGATGAGGATATCGGGAATCGCGTTGCCGATGGTCAGGTAATTGACAAGCGTGGCATGAATGACGAGGAAAAAAAGGGAGAGGAACCCGTAGAAAAGAATTTGCCGCATGGGTTACTTTATCAATTGCGTTTCAAGGGCGACGCGGGATGAATCCGGCACGTGGACAACAACAAATACTTCTTCGAGGGCCGAAAAATTCACTGCGGGCTCCACAGTGATGTTCTGGAAGAGCGCACCTGCTTCGACTCTCACGCTTGAGACGACGCCAATTTTAATTCCTTCCGGATACACCGTGCTGTACGAGGACGTGAGGACAGCATCACCGATTTTTACGTCCTGTGTGCGTGGGACGTTCTTCAACTGCATGAACTCACCATCCCAATACAGGATGCCATCTGCCCGTGCCCGCTGCACACGGGCGCTGACGCGAAAATCCTTATGAATCATCAGTTGCCCGATTGAATATCCGCCGCTGGTGCCAACGATCTTGCCCGCAAGTCCTGCATCGGTCACGATAGGCATGTTATACTGTACGCCTTCGTTTTCTCCCGCATCAAGCGTAATCGTCGTCCGCATCGGCTGTTGGTTTTTTCCGACGACGTTCGCGGCAATATAAGAGAGAGAAGTGCGTTCTTTCAACGCGAGCAACTGCCTGAGTCGGATGTTTTCAAGTTTGCTTTCGCGCAGCAAGCTTGCTTCTTCCGCGAGAGTGACGTTGCGTTCGCGGAGAATCGAGTTTTCTTTCTTCAACGAAAAATAGTCAGGGATGAACCCGAACATATTCTGGGCAAAACCAATTGCGGCGACAGTAATGGAACGGATGCTGCGGATTTGCGGATTGTCGTTCAGCGTGAGAAGTGCAACGGAGATGAGAATGCAGAGGGAAAGAACGAAATACTCGCGGAAGGTTGAAAGTATGTTGATGAACTGCCTCAATATCTCCTGCTCTTGATGAGAACCTTCGAGTAATGACTGAGGTTATCGAGAACTTTGCCGGTGCCGCGCACAACCGCTGTGAGAGGATCTTCAGACACGTGAACAGGCAAATTTGTTTCGAGCCGCAACCGTTCGTCAAGCCCTTTCAACAAAGCTCCGCCGCCGCTGAGCATGATGCCTCGGTCAAGAATATCGGCTGCAAGTTCCGGCGGTGTTCGTTCGAGAGTTATCTTAATTGCGTCCACCATTGCCTGCACAGATTCAGCAAGCGCTTCGCGGATTTCGATGGAACTTGCTTCAGTGATTTTGGGAATACCGTTCACCAGGTCACGGCCCTTTACACGAATGCTGATTTCCTCTTTCAGCGGCATCGCCGATCCAACCTCACACTTGATTGCTTCGGATGTCCGCTCGCCGATGAGGATGTTATGATTCTTTTTGAAGAACTGAACGATGGCGTTATTCATCTCGTCGCCTGCAACTCGTACCGATTCTTCGTTGACAATTCCCGACAATGCGATGACTGCGATTTCCGTCGTGCCGCCCCCGATATCGACAATCATATTTCCAACCGGCGCCTCAACATCCAGCCCCACGCCGATGGCGGCTGCCATTGGTTCGGCAATCAGGTGGACTTCTTTTGCGCCGGCATGCTCGGCGGAGTCGCGCACTGCGCGTTTTTCCACTTCCGTAACCCCGCTCGGCACGCAGATAACAATGCGCCGGCTCGGCATCCAGTTTGCGTTGATTTTTTTGATGAACTCCCGCAACATCCCTTCCGCAATTTCAAAGTCGGCAATCACGCCATCCTTCATCGGCCTGATGGTGCGGATATCGCGGTGCGTGCGTCCCAGCATTTCCTGCGCTTCTTTTCCGATAGCAACAATTTTTTTCGAGTTGCGGTCGAACGCCACGATCGACGGCTCGTTCAGGACGATGCCCTTGCCCCGCTGGTAGATCAACGTGTTGGCTGTGCCGAGATCGATTGCCAGGTCGGCGGAGAAGAAACTAAGTATGCTCATGTATTTCTCATTTATTAAACTTAGGTTTCAAATTCAATGTTTAAAATGTCTGATGCCGGTGAACACCATCGCCACATTATGTTCATCCGCTGCTTTAATTACTTCTTCGTCGCGCACCGAGCCGCCGGGCTGAATGACGGACGTTGAGCCGGCCTGAATTGCCTCGAGCAATCCGTCAGCAAAGGGAAAGAATGCATCCGATGCAACAGCCGTTCCCTGAACACTCAATCCCATCGCGGCGGCCTTCCGCGCTGCCACTTGCGCCGAATCGACCCGCGACATTTGTCCGGCACCAATACCGATTGTCCGGTCGCTAAGAGCGTACACGATCGCGTTGGACTTAACATTCTTTGCTACGCGCCAGGCAAACATCATTGCTGCGAGCTCTTCCGGTTTCGGTTTCCGTTTCGTCACGACATTCAACTGTTCTTGCTTAAGACTTTCGTTGTCGGGAGTTTGAACGAGCAAACCGCCGGGAATACTTTTGACATCAAGCCCATCAAACGTTCCAGCGTCAGGTTTCGATTGAATAACACGCCGGTCTTTTTTCTTTTTCAGAAAATCGACAACGCCATCAGCATAAGCCGGAGCGACAATTACTTCCGTAAAAATCTCGTTGATTATTTCCGCCGTCTTCATGTCCAGCATTCTGTTGACTGCAACGATGCCGCCGAACGCGGACTTCATGTCCGTGGCAAAGGCTTTCCTGTACGCTTCTGCCAACGTCTCCGCCGAACCAACCCCGCACGGATTTGTATGCTTGATGATTGCCGAGGTAGGTTCTTCGAATTCTGCCACGAGCCGCGCCGCCGCTGCAATATCGACAATATTATTGTAGGAAAGTTCTTTGCCGTGAAGCTTTTCAAACAATTCGTTGAACGTGCCGTAGAGTCCGGCTGACTGATGAGGGTTTTCTCCGTATCGTAAATCCTGTTTCTTGGGGAGTGAGAGATGAAAAACCCCGGGCAGGACATCTTGCTTTGTCTTCACATTGCTCAAGTAGTTCGCAATGACAGAATCGTATGCCGAGGTGTGTCGGAATGCTTCGCAGGCGAGCTCAAAGCATGTTTCAGCAGAGACCGTTCCATTGCTTTCTTTCATCTCGGCAACAATCGTGTCGTACCGGTCCGGACTGACGACCACCGCTTTGCTGCTAAAGTTCTTCGCGGCAGCGCGCACCATCGTCGGGCCTCCGATGTCGATTTGCTCGACTGCCTCTTCGAGAGTTGTGTTGCTTTTTTCTATCGCTTGTTCAAAAGGGTATAGGTTCACTACCACCATGTCGATCGGCTGAATTTCAAGCTCCTCTAATTGCCTGGTGTGTGTGGGATTGCCGGAGATGGCAAGCAGGCCGCCGTGTATCTTTGGGTGGAGTGTTTTCACGCGGCCGTCCAGAATTTCCGGAAAGCCGGTGACGTCCGAAACGGAACGGACATCGATGCCTTCTGCCTTGAGCGCGCTGTAGGTTCCTCCCGTTGATATGATCTCGACGTTCATGTTCCGGAGCGCGTTTGCAAATTGGGTGAGACCGCGTTTATCGGATACGCTGATGAGTGCGCGGTGTATATGCGGCAAATCCTCTCCTTCAGGTTACAACAACCTTGTTATCATGTTCGACGATTTTTCCTTCTGCGAACATCCTGATCGCTTTCGGAAAAATTTCATGTTCAATTTCTAAAATCTTCGCCGCAAGAGTTTCGGGAGTGTCGATGGGTTGCACGCTCACACGCTTCTGAAGCACAACATGGCCGCGGTCGTATTCTTCATCCACCAAATGCACCGTCGCGCCTGAAAATGTTTCTCCCGATGCAATCACCGCTTCATGCACGCGGGCGCCGTACATTCCTTCACCGCCAAACTCCGGCAAGAGTGCGGGATGAATGTTGATGATTGAATCGCGGAACCGTTGAATGACGCGTGCGGGAATTTTTTTCATGTATCCTGCAAGCACGATGAAGTTCACATTATGCGCATCCAGAATTGAAATAAGATTCTCAACAAATTCTTCTTCACTCGCGAATTGTTTCCTGCTGATGTGGAGTGCCGGAATTCTATTCGTGCGCGCCAGATCTAAAATCCCTGCTGAGGAATTATTGCTGAGGACAACATGAACGCGTGCGCCCGGAATTTCTCCGCGCTTCATTGCGGAAAGAATTGCTTGAAAATTTGAGCCGCGCCCCGACCCGAAAACTGCAATGTTAAGTTGCATGCGCCTCGCGTGAAATTCGAAAAAAAGGTAACTCTATTTTATTAGAGAGTCAATGAAAACGCCTTGTAAACAGGGGCTTTTGAGAGATTTATTGTACCGCGGCTTCGAGAAACTCGACGGAGTTTTTTTCGGCATCCATGCGGGCGAGAAGTCCGAAGGGGAGAGTCAGCTTTTTTGAAATGTGACCGAACGGAAGGTTGGTGAGTATGGGCTTCCCGAACGATTGCGCGACATCTTGGAAGACTTCTTCGACAGAGAGAGAAGGTTTCGAAGGATCGGCATCGACACAATCGGTGAATTGCCCAAGCAGCATGCCTTTGATGTCGCGAAAGAGCAGAGCATTACGGATTTGCATCATCATTCTATCGACACGGTACGGTTGCTCGTCAATTTCCTCTACAAACAAAAGGGAGTCTCTTAAGTCCGGTTGGTACGAAGTCCCAAGTATCGAGACGATGAGGGAGAGGTTTCCGCCTAACAGCCTTCCGCGGGCTTTTCCGGAATGTAATGTCCTGATCTCCGGCTGTTCGGGAAACGGGATCTTGCCAATTTTTTTGGTAGATGTAAGGGTACGCCAGAACATTTCTTCAGTGTACGGATCGATCTCCGTTGCCATCTCGACGCCGGCCATTGGTCCATGAAACGTAATCAGCCCGCATTTCTTCCAGAGCGCAAACTGCAAGGCTGTAATGTCGCTGAAGCCGGAGAGGATTTTCGGATTGCGTGCGATGAGCCGGTAGTTGAGTAGAGGAAGAAGACGCGGCGTGCCGTAACCTCCGCGCACGCAGATGATTGCTTTCACTTCCTTGTCGATAAACATGGAATGCAGGTCGGCGACACGCTCTTCATCTGTCCCTGCGAGATAACCGTGCACCTTGCCCACATTTTCTCCGACCTTGATTCTGTAGCCGAGCGACTCAAGATAACGCACGCCTCTTTCGATGCGCGATGAATCTGCAACCGGGCTTGCGGGTGTGACGATGCCGATGAGATCGCCTTTGTTCAGCTTTGGTGGTCGGAGTGGATTTCTCATATTGTGGTTTTGATAATTGGTCGCTGA
>JBBRUI010000091.1:0-13849 GCA_038247945.1 Bacteroidota bacterium
ATCGCTAATGCGGAACGAGCTATTTACAAGATGCATAATGTGGTTCGGGCCTACTGCCATGATCGGGTCGGGAGGGAAGCCGTTCGTCTGGTTATTGCCCTGAAAGCTTGCAAGTGTGATGGGCGGTGGACTCGGCGGTGAATCCCGGCGGACGGATGGATCTTCAAAATAATTTGAGCCTTCAGGACCTGTGGGCGGCGGCATGTTCGGCGGCATCGGTTGCAGAACGAAATCCGGGTGAAGGTGAACCGTTAACGCGGTTCCAGTCGGCGAATCTTCAGATCCAAAACTATCTGTGGTGACGATAACACCCGTCGTGACCGAACCTGTTGCCGGACCCTGCGCGATCTGTGCGTATGCAGAGCCGTAGAGCAGCGAGGCCAACGCAAGAGTAAGAATTGATTTCATGGAGTTGTTCCTTTCGTTTGGTGCAGAATTATTTTTTTGAAAGCTCTTCCTCAAGCTGCTGCATAACCTGAAGGATGGAAAGATGATACTCTTCAGCAATTCGTTTAGACTCTTCAAACTCTGGCGTCATTACCTCTTTACCGTCGCGGAGAACCGATTTTGCTTTTATTGTTCCGAAGGAAGTTGGAACTTCAACGTGTGTGCGGGGCAATTTTTTGCGGTCGATCTTTTGAATGCGTACGCCAATGGTGGTGGTGTGCGTGTAAATGATCTGCGTGATAGCGTCCAGTCGCTCCGTCCCGACCATTACAGAAAGGAGAATCCCCGGTCTTCCTTTCTTCATGATAATGGGTACAAGATACGCGTCATGTGCTCCAGAGGCAAGCAGTTTTTCGATGAGGTAGGGATAGATTTGTGGATTCATATCATCGATATTGGTTTCAACCGTGACGATTTGTTCCTGCTCTACGTTCGATGCAATTTCTCCGATCACTACTCTGAGCAAGTTAGGAATCTGAGCGAACTCTTTCGTTCCGGCTCCATAACCGATCGAATGCACCGTGAGCGTTTCCTCCGACATCACTCCGGATGAGAGTGCTTTGATAATTCCGGCTCCTGTTGGAGTTGTGAGTTCTTCCGGAATGTTTGTAAGAATCGTTGGATACGATTTTAGAATTTCAATCGTCGCCGGCGCAGGTGTTGGCATGACGCCGTGTTGGGTTGTGATCAGTCCGCCGCTGCCAAGCCGGACAGGCGAAGAGTACACCGCTTCGATGCCGAACTTCTCCAGACAAATCGCGGTGCCGACAATATCGACGATGGAATCGAGCGCACCCACTTCGTGAAAATGGATTTTTTCAAGGGTTGAGTTGTGAACTTTCGCCTCCGCCTCGCCGATAACATGAAAGATGGATTTCGCCACTTCTTTTACGCGGCCGGATAAACTGCTCGCGTCAATCAGAGCATTGATATCCTTCAGATGCCGGTGGTAATGCGGTGTGTG
Organism: Bacteroidota bacterium; assembly: GCA_038247945.1. Classification (GTDB taxonomy): domain Bacteria; phylum Bacteroidota; class Ignavibacteria; order UBA10030; family UBA6906; genus CAADGV01. Next base: position 1,412 of record JBBRUI010000091.1, read on the forward strand.
CGAGATGACGACTTCGATATGCACTGCGCTGATCGAATTGCGCATCACGTGTTTGCCGACAATCTCGAATCCCGTTAGTGGTAATTTCTTCAGTTCGGCGCTTAACTCATCGATGGGTAGTCCCGCGCTAACGAATGCCGCAAGAGTCATGTCGCCGGCGATACCGGCTATGGTATCGAGGTATGCAATTTTCATAAAGACGTAGCACGACCGGTCTGGCCGTTCCGTAATTGTATCATATCAATCCTTGATGAACCAATAGAACATACTAAATTGCTTTCTCAATAATAGCTTTTGGCAAAGCCATCATTTCGTGACATGCTGCAGAATTGTCCTTCCCGATTCGCACTACAAATATTTTTCAATGTGTTTCAGAAATCTCTCCGTGGCACCGACATTTTTCTGAACAAAATTCGCCCCTACTGTTCCCGCCTTCCTTCTCTCGTCTTCACCATCAAACAAATCGTACAGAGTGCGGTATAAACTGTTTGCATCCTCCACCACAAACCCGCCGCCGAGAGCAGAAAGCTTTACTGCTTCCTGAGAGTTCATATGACGAGGTCCGTACACCACCGGTATGCCGTACACCGCGGCTTCGAGCACGTTGTGGACGTTCTGTTTGAAGCTTCCTCCGATGTATGCGATATGAGCACATGTATAGAGGGTGAGCAGAATCCCTATGCTGTCCACAATAATTACATTCTCGCCATTGTAATCGTTGAGAGCTGAAAACCGTATGAACGAAGTCGTTCCCTGCAATTCACTTTCCAGATCTTCAAGATGTTCAATCGTCGGTTCGTGCGGAGCGATAATACACAGAAGGTTGCTGAACGATTCCAGCAATTTTGATATTGTGGGGAGAAGAACCTGTTCATCTTCGGGCCATGTGCTGCCCGCGACGAGCACGCGTTTATCCCGCAAAATCTTTTCAGCAATGATATGTCGTTTGCGCGCAAGTGTACTGCGGGTGATTACCTGGTCGTATCGCGTATCCCCGATAGGCTCGATCGTGGGCTTCGTCAGGGCAAAGATTTTAAACGCATCAACGTCCGACTGCGACACGGTGAGGATATCGTTGATGACATTGTACACATGAAAGTGGAAATCGCGAACAAGAGGGAGACGACGCCTCGTATTCTGACGCATGGTTGCATTAGCGATCAGGATGGGAATGTTCCGACGCTCCAATTCCCAGATATGATTTGGCCACACATCGTACCGGATGATAACAGCGACCGTTGGATTCGTTGTGTCGAGGAAGCGCCGTGCATTTGCGCGAGTATCAAATGGAATGTAGCTGATGACATCCGCTTGCTGAAATTTTTTCGAGTGCTCATAGCCTGAAGGCGAAAAGAACGTGACGATGATGCGTGTCTCCGGATGTCGCCGTTTCAGTTCGGCAATGATAGGCTTCGCCTGTTCAAACTCGCCCAATGAGGACGCATGAAACCAGACCCGCTTGCCGGGCGGGAGTTTGTTGGCGACTTGTGTTTCCAGCGATGCGAACAATCCTTTTCGTCCGCGTATGCCGCGGCGTACTTTCGATCTGAAAATTCCCAGCAGCCGGATGACCAACCAGATAATCGGAAGAATGAGGTAGCTATAAACAAATTCCCAGAGCTGTTTCATTGGGGCTGAGCGAGGAGTGCGTTGGCGGATTGGATGAGGCGGTCCGTCGTTATTTCATTCATGCACTTAAAATGTCCCTCAGGACAATCGGGCAGACCGACGTGCGTGCAAGGACGGCAATATAAGCCGGTATTCTCGATGACGATACTGCTAGTGCCGAATGGAAAGAACCCGAATTCCTTAACGGTTGGGCCAAAGATTGCAACGACGTTTCGCTTCCGTGCCGCTGCAATATGCATCAGGCCGGTGTCATTGGTTATGACTATCGAACAATAATCCATCATGGCTGCTGTTTCGGTTAACGAAAGTTTTCCGGCAAGATTCAAAATTTTAGCTTCGGAATTTTGCTGTATGATAAGCCGTTCAATCGTATCCGAGCGTTCCCGTTCTTCTTCTGAACCAAAAATAATAATCGGATTTTTGTGCTGCCGGCTTAACATTGCGGCCGTCTCCGCAAAGCGTTCCTTCAACCACATCTTGTTGTTATGCTTTGCAGATGGACAGATGCCGATAAAATTTCCATTCGATTCCAGGCCGGTATTCACAACCAATTCACGAATTCCGGTTTTATCTTCAGAAGAAAAAAATAGCTCCAGCCCTTTCCCATCATCCCTCACGCCGAACCGCTTCACCGGTTCGAGATACCGCAACGCAACGCTCGGAGCTCCGCCGAATCTGTCATACACATTCAACTTAAAACGGACGAGCAGAAACCGGGCGAACTTTCGTTTGTTGATTCGAACAACCTGCTTCGCTCCCAAACACAAGAACCGGCTCCGCAGACTGTCATGTATATCCACAATCAGATCGTACTTTTCGCGTTGAACCTCACCACGCAAACGATTCAGGTCGGCGAACGTTCCTCCGGAGGGAAATTCTTTTACACTTGTAATATGAGGATTAAACCGCACGAGGTTTGCGTACTCTTGCTTCACAACAAAATCAATTTGAGCATCGGGGAAACGGGCACGGAACGCACGGACAAGAAGCGATGACAAGACGATGTCACCGACTGAACTGAAGCGAATGATGAGTGCTTTATTGATTGAGTCTGCCATGCCGCGCCATCATTCTACCAAATTCAATGTGCAATTGCAATGAACCGGGGAGGGTCTCACGCAAAGGCGCAAAGGGTGCAACGATGAAGGTTTAAAATGCAAACAGCACTCAGATTCATCACTAGAAATCGTCTCGATAGTTATGAACTCTCGCCCCAGTCAATTTTATAATTCAGTCTTGTTTGCGACTTGGCGGCTTTGCGTGAAATTCAATTTCGGGAAATAGGTTTCATAAAGTATTCTAAACAGCAACCCAAAAATCTAACTACGACGACACGAACGAATCACACGTTTGATTTTCAAAACCAAACAAACTACATTGACAACAGCATGTCTGTCGAATTCAAGTTGTGTGCAAGATAAATGAGAAGAGGAACTCCATGAATCGTCCGGCAACCCTCGGCGAACTCACCAAAAGCGGATACAAAGTTAAGTCGGTCAAAGACGAACTCCGCGCCAATCTCGTACAGAAGCTAAACAACAAAGAGCAATTGTTCCCCGGCATTATCGGCTACGAGCACACGGTCGTGCCCGCGCTGGTGAATGCAATTCTTGCCAAACACGATTTGATTTTGCTGGGTTTGCGCGGACAGGCGAAATCAAGAATACTCCGTTCATTGCCTTCACTGCTGGATGAATTCGTTCCGATTGTGCAGGGGAGTGAGATCAACGATAACCCGTTCCAGCCGGTAAGCAAGCATGCTGTTGATCTGGTAAATGAGATGGGCGATGCAACTCCCATCGAGTGGATTCATCGTGACCAGCGGTATGGTGAGAAACTTGCAACGCCGGACGTAACGATTGCCGATCTCATCGGCGATATTGACCCGATCAAGGCGGCGGCGAAGCGACTGCATTACTCGCATGAAGGCGCGATCCATTTTGGAATTGTTCCGCGCTGCAACCGCGGGATTTTTGCAATCAACGAGCTTCCCGATTTGCAGCCGCGCATTCAAGTGGGGCTATTCAATATCCTCGAAGAAAAAGATATTCAGATCCGCGGATTCAACATACGCATCCCGATGGACATCATGCTGGTGTTCACCGCCAACCCTGAGGACTACACTAACCGCGGGAACATTATCACTCCTCTGAAAGACAGAATCGACTCACAAATCCTCACGCATTATCCGCGTTCATTGGAACAGGCGATCACCATCACGGACCAGGAAGCAAGCATCAAGCGCGAGGGAAGGGAAGTGCGTATTCCTTATTTCTTCAAAGAAATTATTGAGCAGATTGCTTTCGAGGCGCGCAAGAGTGAGTTTGTCGATCAGAAATCCGGCGTGAGTGCACGCTTGACAATTGCCGCGATGGAAAATCTGGTGAGCAACGCGGAGCGGCGGGCAATCAGCACCGGCGACTCGGCCATTGTTCCGCGCATTTGCGATTTGCCCCATGTACTTCCCGGCATGACGGGCAAAGTGGAATTGGTGTTTGAGGGAGAACAGGAAGGTACAGTGAAAGTAAGCAAGGCGCTGGTTGGGAAAGCTGTGCGTGAGACGTTCAGAGCGTATTTCCCGGACCCGCTGCGCAAACGCCCCACGAAACCTCAAGGCGGCGAAGGAGCGCGCCAGCAAGCCGAAGATGCCGAGTATGGCAAGATTACACAATGGTTTGAATCGGGAAACAAAGTTGAAATCTCTGACGACATGACGATTGATGCGTATTCCCGTGAGCTCGAAAAGGTGAAAGGCCTGCGCGAGCTGACAAAGAAACACATGTCCGATATCGATGACAAATATGAGTTTGCTTCGGTCATGGAGTTTGTGCTGGACGGGTTGCACCAGAATTCGAAAATTGCAAAAGACGAAGTCGATCACATAACATCGTACAAGGATATGTTGGGAAGTATTTTTTCCGGGCCGGGCAGAGGGTTTGAGGAGGATTGAATCATTACCGCAAATGACGATTCCATCATTGGGAGGAAAACCAAGATGTCCGTTGCAGAATTGAAGAATGAGTTCCACTTTCTCATAGAGGAGATCGAGGACGAGGAAACCTTGCGCCGTTTGTACGAGAATGTGTTGCATTCGTTACATCCGAAAGAAAGCATTTGGCAAGGACTTCCCGAGAACGAACAAAGAATAGTCCTTGAGGCGTTCGTGAAAAGTCAGAATCCCGAGAAGTTGATAGCGCATGAAGAAGTGGTTCGGAAGTATGGGCAATGGCTCTCAAAATAAGGTGGACACCGGAGGCGAGCGAGTCCTTTGGTGGGATTATTTCTTATTTACGATCTGAATGGTCTGAAAAATCTGCATTGGAGTTTGGAATTAGGGTCAAAAAATCATTGAACTTGTTACTGGCGTTTCCCCACGCAGGCAAACGCGATGAACGCGGAACCGATATACGGGCGTTGCTGATTACAAAAGAAAACAAAATTGTTCTACACCATAAAAGACGACTATCTCGTGTTATTGAGATTTTGGGATACGAGACGGAGTAAACAAAATTATGAGTGATTTCTTTCGATGAAATTCCGTTACTCCAAATGGACCCCCAATCGCGGACCGATGAGCAGCGTTTTCAGCAAATGCTTTCGCTCTTCATCTACCTCATCGTGCATACCAGTGGCGATGTGCAGGAAGCGCTTGATTGGCTGCGACAGTATTCAACGAATCCGGCAGGACGCGCTGCGCGAGCTGACAAAAAACACATGTCCGATATCGATGACAAATATGAATTTGCTTCGGTCATGGGGTTTGTGCTGGACGGGTTGCACCAGAATTCGAAAATTGCAAAAGACGAAGTCGATCACATAACATCGTACAAGGATATGTTGGGAAGTATTTTTTCCGGGCCGGGCAGAGGGTTTGAGGAGGATTGAATGGCCACTATTCGAAAGGCAGGTGATTGGCATGAGTACTCTTGAATTGAAAAAAGAAATCCACTCTCTTGTGGATAAAATTGAAGATGAAGAACGGCTTTCGATGCTTTACGATGTGGTGGTCACGCTAAACTCTCAAACAGGGAGTCTATGGGAGACGCTCACCGTAGATGAACAAGAAGAGTTACGAGAGTCTATTGAGGAAAGCAGAGATCCAAAGAATTGGATTCCGCATGAGCAAGTCCGGGAAGAGTACAAGAAATGGCTTTCCAGGTAGTCTGGACATTATAGGCGAGATTGACTCATCTTAGGAATCTGGAATACCTTGAACAGGAGTGGTCGCATGCCTCTGCTGTCCGATTTGCTACTCGGGTTGATTCGGTAATTAAGCTTTTGCGCATGAACCCACGAATGGGAAAGAGAGAAGACAGGTATGCTGAAGAGATTCGGTCGGTCTTGCCTACCAAGCATACAAAAATATTTTATCAATTAGTTGGAAACACGATCGTTCTCCTGAAAATATTCGACACGCGACAACAGCCAAGCAAAGGGTTGGAGTAAACATGCGCTTCCGATATTCCAAATGGACTCCCCAATCGCGGACTGATGAGCAGCGTTTGCAGCAAATGCTTTCGCTCTTCAGCTACCTCACCGTGCAAACCAGTGGCGATGTGCAAGAGGCGCTTGATTGGCTGCGACAACTTGCCGAAGAGTATGGCTTGTTCGACGAGAACATGACGATGGACGACCTGATCGACAAGCTGCGTGAGATGGGAATTATTGAAGATGTGAATGACGTCCCGACGCTGACGACGAAAGGCATTCAACGCATCCGCCAGGATGCGTTGCGCGAGATATTTACCTCCCTCAAAAAATCACCGGACGGATCGCACGAAACTCCATATACGGGGAGCGGCGTTGACAGGTTGAGTGAAACAAAGAAGTTCAACTTCGGCGACCAGCCCACGAACATCGACCTGACCTCAACACTTTCCAACGCGTTCCGCCGCGACGGCATCGATGACTTCACGTTGAAAGAGGAAGACCTTGAAGTGTACGAGACCGAGCATCAAACAACGTGCGCTACCATTCTGATGATCGACATCAGCCACAGTATGATCCTTTACGGCGAAGACCGAATTACGCCGGCCAAACAAGTAGCGCTGGCGCTTTCTGAACTGATCATGACGCGGTTCCCGAAGGATTATCTTGCGCTCGTGACGTTTGGAGATGAAGCGCAACTCGTCAGCATCAATGAACTCCCGTTTTTGAATGTGGGTCCGTACCACACCAACACCCGTGCGGGACTCCAGCTTGCTCGTCAACTGTTGCGGCGCTGCGGCAATGCAAACAAACAGATTTTTATGGTAACAGATGGAAAACCGTCGGCGATATTCACCGACTCCGGCAAACTGTACAAGAACTCGTTCGGTCTCGATCCGAAGATTGTGAACAAGACACTTGATGAAGCCGTTACATGCCGTCGTGAGAAAATCCCGATCACCACGTTCATGGTTGCGCGCGATCCGTATCTCATTAACTTCGTGGAAGAACTTACCAAAGCAAACCAGGGACGGGCGTATTACTCCTCGCTCAACAACCTTGGCGAGTTTGTGTTCGTGGATTACATCCGGAACAGAAAGAAGAAATTCACTTCACGTTAGTGTTCACTGTCGCTAAACAAAAAAAAGGCAGTCCGGAAAGTAAGGCTGCCTTTTTCTCTCGTATCTCAACTTCTACACTACATCCCAATTCATCGCCACGGTAAACGACTTTCCTGTTGCAACGACCACGCCTGTAAACTTCAACACCCACCGCTGGCGGCCATTGATGCCCGAGTATTCATTCAGTTGGATGGATGATCCTTTCGGGAATACGGTGTCGGGCTGAGGATTAACAATAGTATCGGAAAACTGCTGTGCCGGAAACGTAAGGTCGATTTTTGTAATTCTGACATCTACGTTGGGCGATGCAAAGACAATCATTCCCTGCGTTCCCGATTCCAAGTGCATCGTAAATGTTACATTCGGCGTCGGGTCGGGAGTAACGGCGACGGGATTGCTGAATCTTTTTTGCCGCAGCCGGCGAAGATAAGCGCCGCGATGGCTAACGTTAAAAAGTATTTCATCGTGTATTCTCCTGTCTGTATGAACGATTCTTGTTGGGTTCCATCGTCATACGAACAGAGTCGGGCACGGTTCCCCACATAAGAATGTAGGTTGTAAGCCCGGTTGCCTGGTTACCGCGCTCTCTTTCCCACCCTCGTCGTTCTCACTTTTGTAGTCCCGTGCTTTGTTTTGATCGTGGTTGTTCTTGTCGTCCGGTAGCGAGTGACCGAGGCGCCATGACGCGCTCTTACTGTTGCCGAGCTGGCACGCATCGGGAGATACACCCGGTGTGCACGTACAACGCGGTGGGTACGCACAGCTACAAATCCGGCATGATGCGCTCTGAATGGATGGAAAACGCGCCACGCAAGCGGGCGCCACGGACGCCACCACGCCGGATACACGCGCCATCTCCATGGTGAAACCCACACACGGTACACAGGCCCGTACACAAATCTCACCGATGGCCATGCCCAGACGTTGACAACGATACGGGGCGGAAAATTGTTTTCATACATCATTGCAAGATTACTCGGACCGTTGCCATCACCTTTCTCCTGGATTTCTCCCTCATCCTCTCCTCCGCCGTCAGGCTCGACGATGGTTTGTTCGCCATAGATATCTTCGTCCCCGACGATCTGAATAATGGCGTTCGCATCTCCGGTTTTTTCAAGTTCAATGGCGGCGATGTCCTGATTCTCCTTTTCGGAAACCGGCACCTGCAGTACAAACACATGCACATCCTTGTCCATCGTACTTACTACCCGTACATAATCAATTTCGCCGTCGCCATTGAGGTCAAGATTGTTCACGTGATTATTTTCAGTGTTAAGCAGTTTCTCAAACTCCTCCGCGGAGTTTGCCTTCCGGAACATTTCAAGCGCACCGTGCAGACTAAAATTATCTCCCGGCAACCCGGTCGAATCCTGTCCCGGGGAATTCTGTGCTGCGAGTTGTGAAGGGACCAAGAAAGAGAATACTGCCAGACATAGAATCATGAGGTCTGTTTTCATTTTACTGTCCTTGACTGTTTATCTGATACGATTAATTGGAATCGACGGCGAGAACTAACAAGAGAGTTTCAAGAAGTGTCAAGAAACATTAATCATCCCTGAGCGCTAAATTGGGAAAGAGCAGACTCGTTATTCAAACTAAGAGGTACAGGTTGCAGAAGCCGAATGAATCTATTTAATGGGATCGGCAATTGCAATACGGCTCACTTCATTGAGGAACACAGTATCCGCAAGCGCAGTTCTTCGTCCAACGGCACACTCCAAACAGCGCGCAGGAACGCAATAGAACCTGAACAACTGTATCGCTCCCTGTTGCAGCAACGCGGAGTTGAGCGATCCTTTTTTGTCCATGAGTTGCGTCTGGATTATTTGCGTTAACGGATTTTCCTGAGAGGCGGGAAGTGCAATCAGCATTGCCCGAACATTTTTGCCGATGGAAGAATCCTTGAAGATGCGGGCGTACAGAAGTACAATCGGTACGATGGTGTTGACTATTATGTCATTAATTCTTGCAGCGCCGAGTGAGACCCCTGCTGTTTGAGAATCGTCGGCTGAACTCGATTTCTTTCCCTTGAAATGATAATTGTGCTTCCAGAATTCATCGGGTTCAAACTGAAACATGTCGGACAGTCGACGGATGCGTTCCTTCGGTGTCAGCGACACGTCTTTGAAAATCCGGATTAACCGGCGGAAGGATTCATCGCCGAACAGGTTAGGGAGAAGGAAACACATCGCTGCAAGGCGGGCTGTCGGAAAGTTATTCGGCCGGAGACGAAAGAACAGCCAGTCGCCGGTGCCCAGCATAGTTTCCTTGAATTGAGGCCGGAAGGTTTTCCAGATTTTTTTCAACTCATTAACATACCGGCGGCTTTCCGGGTTGGGCATTTCATCTCGAGAGGGAAGAATGCCCGCAGCACCGAACAGCATTGCCATCATCTCCTGCGTCTTGTCGAGTGAACGAGTGCGCAACGTGCGAAGCTGCATCGAGCGCGCAAGCTCAAGAAAGGGTTTCGTGTTTCTCGAATAACCGAAACTCTCCATGATTCCTTCGTAGAGCAACTGTTCCCACAAATCCTTCTTTGAGAAATCCTTTTTTGTGTAGTCGTTTCCCGGAGACGGAATGTCAGCAGGGTTTCCATAGTAGCGCGGGTACGGCTCGCGAATTACATGTCGTGTTTCATCGACAAGCTGCTTCAGTCGTTCTTCGTAGCGTCGGACTTTCAACTCGACTCGTTCGTTGGCGAGCTTCTCCAGCCATGTGAGGATGATTTTTGCGGGCACGTCGGCATTCACATCCTTGCAAAAGAGTGTAGATGTCGCGCCGGCTTGTTCGCTCAACAACGCAGTCGCCCATGCACGGTGGAATTTCTCGTCGAGGAAGGGATGAAGAACGAGCAACGGGATCGGCCTGCGGCTCGCGGTGCGCGAGGGAGGAGAGAGCGGGTCTACCGTTAACACGACGTGAAGGATAACTTTGTTGTAATGCGGATCGATATCATGTTTGTGTGTCCGCCATTCTTCTGCAGTCATATGAATTTCCACATCGCCGTGAAACGTGGTTTTACCGATGGCAATCTTTGCATTCAGGAAATCGGGGCCCGCATCGGTGTTCGGCGTGCCGGGGGAGAGGATGGTGACGCTGCGCTTGTCCGATGTCGTGAGATGTCCGGTCGAAAAGTTTTGCCCCTGCCAGATACGGCGGAGAATTACTTCCGGCATGTTCGGGAGAGTTGTTGCAGTCATCGGGAGTTACACCTCAAAAATATTTTGACCGGATTACGTTCATGTCATCGCGGAGTTTTATTGCGGCGGCACGTGCTGCTTCAGCGAAATCTTCGCCACTCGATGCATACAGAATTCCGCGGCTGGAGTTAATTACCGCCATGTCGCCGGCGGCTGTACAGCCATAACGAACCGATGCCGTCAAATCGCCGCCCTGCGCTCCGACTCCCGGAATAAGTAATGGCATATCAGGAACCGCTTTGCGGATGCGCTGGAGTTCCTTGGGCCGCGTTGCCCCGACCACCAACCCGCAGTTATTATTCACGTTCCACTTTTTTACTTTTGCGACGACATGCTGGTACAGCGGTTTGGTCCCTGCGTTCAGATACTCAAAATCCTTTGCCCCGGAATTCGACGTCAAAGCGAGAATGAACGCTCCATGATCTTCATGCCTGATGAAAGGTTCGACCGAATCAAATCCCATATACGGGTTGACCGTGCTCGCCGTAAACCCAAAATCATCCCGCAGGCTTTTCGCGTACATCTCGGCGGTGTTGCCAATGTCTCCGCGCTTTGCGTCGCCGATGGTTATGATGTCGGAAGGAATGGCCGCCAGAGTTTCCTTTACGGTGTGCCAGTAGTGTTCGCCGAGCGCCTCATAGAATGCAAGATTTAGTTTGTACGCACACACGAGGTCTTTCGTTGCCTCAATAATTTGTTTGTTGAAATGAAGAATGGGATTTTCGCGACGAAGCAGGTGGTTGGGCAGTTTGACAAGATCGGAATCGAGTCCGATGCACAGTAAGGAGTTGTTGCTGTGTTGGATGGAGCGGAGCGCAGAGTAAAAGGTCATCGTTCACGTGCAATGATAGTGGAAGGTTCTGAACCCCCCAATGATAGAAGATGCAGAGAAGAGATTCAAGTGCAAGAACACGATCCGCAGTAAGTATTGAGCCACAAGAAACGCGGCTCAGGCGTGGGGAAAAATAAGAAGGAAGCAGAACAGGCAGCGGCGAGCAAGGCGTTGGAGGAGTTGCAGGAGATGGAATAGTGCCCGACGGAGATTTATTTTTCACACGTACTATGTCTAACTACGTACAAGACACGCAACATTTGTTCTTAATTCTATTCCAAACTACGATAACACTTGTATCTGACGGAGTGATACGCTACTATCACATAGCACAATGCAACTTTGAGTCATCATCTGGGTCTGCAACTACCACTGCTCAAGTGTTACATGCTATATTGAGGTAGGTTTTATTTTAGTATAACGGCGCTTTAGGGCGAGCAATCCAGAACGGATAATCGCCTTTTTTTTGTTCATTCCGTTTTCCACCTTCATTGCAAGTTTTAAACATTCGTTCAAGGATTTGAGTGTGAAAAAGTCTTTTTATGTTATTGGATTATTGTTGCTATTCACTTCTTGCAAAGATTCCACACAGGAACCTCCGACCATCGCGCCAGGCAAGCGCGATTATACGTGGACAAGAGATACTCTGTTCTATCTCGGCAATGCTCAAACGACGATGCAAAGCATGTATGCGACAAGCCCAACTAATGTCTATGTCGTTGGACATTGTGAAGTTTCCGGAGGGCGAGTGTGGCGGTATGATGGGTCGAGTTGGCGCACGGTTGATGTCTCATCTGTAAGAGGAGGTTTGGAAGCAATCGATGGCACTTCCTCGAACGATATATGGGTTGCTGGCGGACAAGGATTCTTCGCTCCCGATAGCAGCCACATAATTGACTCCACTCTTATAGCGCATTTCGACGGGGCTTCTTGGCAGCAAGTGAGTGTACTTCCACGACGAGGCGGTCTGTGGTGTATTGATGTGGTGTCACCAACGGTTCTTTTTGCTGGTGGAGAAAAAGGTCTCCTCTGTAAGAGAAATGGAAACGATTGGACCGTCTATGAAATGGGGAACAAATATTTTTTCTCATCGATTGCTGCGGTCGGCCCAAATGAAGCTTACGCAATCGGGCACGTAAGTGATGATATACCACCCGTCGATTCTTCCGGTTCATTTCTGTTTCGCTTCAATGGAAATGGGTGGGAAAAGATTGACTCCGTGATGCGG
>JBBRUI010000092.1:0-13790 GCA_038247945.1 Bacteroidota bacterium
GAACATCACGAGCTCTCAAACATTCTGCTTGTCGCTCCGACTAGTTCTTCTGAACGGATTGAAGAAATAGACAGCCTCTCTTCCGGATTTCTTTACTGCGTGTCCACGACAGGAATTACCGGAGCAAAGACTCACGCTCCCGCACATGAATATGTGCAACGAGTGAAAAGTCATGCGAAGAAAAATCCGGTACTCGTCGGTTTCGGTATTGCAACATCGAAGGATGCCCGCGCCGCTGCGCGTTATTGCGATGGAGTGATTGTGGGGAGCGCGCTCATCAAGCGCATTCAACGGGGACGCGACAAACGCTTCGGCGATTGGGTGGCGGAGTTTAAAAATGTGTTGAGATAGATTGCGTTGTTGTTCCTGGTTAGCAGCAGAATATTTTTTAATTGAGAACAACAGGTCAAGTTACTCGGCAACAACTGTCGCTGCAGAACGCACGGTAGGAATGTCCGAATGAGGAGGGAGCCGCAATAATGATCCTGGAACAGTGACAACGGCTATAGTTTTGCCCAGGATGTCAAAATATTCCACGCTGTAACCCGTTTCCTTTTCGGCGACATCGTGCCGTTCAACCACAGTTCCAACATCACCTGTCCGCAATCCGTCTTCTGGAATGTCGCGAACTAACACACCTCAGAAAATAATGTGAATTCCATGGTGCCTCTCCCTTTGCCACAAAGAAGTTCAATGCTGCGTTAACTTCAACAGAGTGGCGTGATGGATTGCAAGAACACGATGCACCAGATGGAATCTCTCCGCCATTTTTCTTAATTTGTCTCATCATTCATCAACCAATTACTAGTCACTTGAATATCCGCGTTCGCTTCGCACCAAGTCCTACAGGTTTCCTTCATGTCGGCGGGTTACGAACTGCACTTTACAACTATCTGTTTGCCAGAAAAAACAACGGCACGTTCATTCTTCGTATAGAGGATACCGACCGGGCGCGGTACGTCGAGGGTGCTGAGCAGAATCTTCTTGACGCTCTTAAATGGGCGGGCGTTGCGTATGATGAAGGCCCGGATATTGGCGGATCGAAAGGGCCGTATCGCCAATCCGAGCGCATTGAATTGTATAAGCAATATGCGATGCAGTTGTTGGAGGAAGGGAATGCATACTACGCCTTCGATACGGCTGCAGAACTTGATGAAATGCGCAAGCAACAGGAAAAGATGCGCATCCCTTCCAAGTACGACCGGCGTGCGCTACGTTTGACTCCCGATGAAGTGAAGACAAAATTCGATGCAGGCGTTCCCGCCGTGATTCGTTTGAAGGTGCCGGATTCGAGGACAGTAGCGTTTGACGATATTGTACGCGGGCGAGTTGAGTTCTCCAGTGATCAATTAGACGATCAAGTGTTGCTGAAGTCGGATGGCTATCCAACGTATCATCTCGCGAATGTTGTTGATGACCATCTGATGGAAATCTCTCACGTTATTCGTGGAGAAGAATGGCTCTCGAGTACTCCCAAACATGTTTTGCTCTATGAATATTTCGGATGGGAGAAACCGCAGTTTGCTCACCTGCCGTTGCTTCTCAATCCCGACAAATCCAAATTGAGCAAACGCCAGGGTGATGTTGCGGTTGAGGATTACAAAGCAAAGGGATATTTGCCTGAGGCGCTTGTGAATTTTGTGGCGCTGCTTGGGTGGAATCCCGGTGATGAGCGTGAGATTTTTTCTCGTGAAGAACTTGTGAAGGAATTCTCGTTGGATCGGGTGGGGAAGAGCGGTGCCGTTTTCAACCGCGAGAAATTGGCCTGGATGAATTTTGAACACCTGCGGCGGCAACCCGACACCGAAGTATTAAGAATGCTCAAACTGGAACTCGCTCAATCTGCCTTTGGGGAGAAGCATTTCGATGACTTGTACTTGCTGCGCGTGATCGGAGCAATGCGCGATCGTGTATCGTTTGTAAAGGATTTTGTCGAGAAGAGTCCATACTTTTTTCAGGCACCTGACCGTTTGGATCCGGATGTAGCGAAGAAGCGTTGGAAGCCTGAATCTGCGGAACATCTGAAAATATTGGCAGAAGAGTTTACCCGCATGGAGAATCCGACAAAAGAAGAATACGAAGCGGCACTTCATCGGACGGCGGAGAAGTTGCAAGTGGGGAACGGGGCGCTCATCCATCCGTTGCGTCTCGCGGTTTCAGGTGTTGGATCGGGTCCGGGGTTGTTCGATATTTTGTTCACCATCGGAAAAGAAGAAACGATCCGAAGAATCAGTTCGGCCATCGGGAAATCAGAGAAAGTATGACGACGAAAGAAAACGAAATGGCCTTGGAAAAAGAAAATCCAGCGACCGGCATTCCTGCCAGAACAAATTTCATCCGTGAGATTGTTGAAGAGGATTTGAAAACAAACAAATACGGTGGAAACGTGCACACCCGTTTTCCGCCGGAGCCAAACGGCTACCTTCATATTGGTCATGCAAAATCCATCTGCCTGAATTTCGGGATCGCACGAGATTACAACGGCATTTGCAATCTGCGTTTCGACGACACAAATCCGACGAAAGAAGAGCAAGAGTACGTCGATTCAATCATGCGCGACGTTCAGTGGCTTGGATTCGATTGGGGCAAGAATGTTTATTACGCATCCGATCATTTTGAGAAGCTGTACGACTTTGCCGTTCAGTTGATCAAAAAAGGGAAGGCCTATGTCTGCGATCTGACTTCTTTTCAAATCCGCGAGTATCGCGGCACGCTCACCGAGCCCGGCAAGAATAGTCCATACCGGGATCGTACGGTTGAGGAAAATCTGGATCTCTTTCAACGAATGCGCAACGGAGAGTTTCCCAACGGAGCGCGGACATTGCGGGCAAAAATCGATATGGCGTCGCCCAATTTTAACTTGCGCGATCCCATCATGTACCGTATTCTGCATGCAGAGCACCATCGGACGGGGAACACGTGGTTCATTTATCCGACATACGACTGGGCTCATGGTCAATGCGATTCCATCGAAGGTATTACACATTCCATTTGCACGTTGGAATTTGAAATTCATCGTCCGCTCTATGATTGGTTTCTTGATGAACTGGGGATTCACCATCCGCAGCAAATAGAATTCGCCAGATTGAATCTTACGTACACCGTGATGAGCAAGCGGAAACTTCTGGAACTTGTCGAAGAAGGACACGTCGGTGGGTGGAACGATCCGCGCATGCCGTCGATTTCGGGTTTGCGAAGGCGCGGCTTCACGCCGGAATCAATTCGTGATTTTGCGGAGCGCATCGGCATTGCAAAGCGCGAGTACACATCGGATGTTCTCTTGCTTGAGGAATGTCTCCGCGATGATTTGAACAAGCGGGCAGCGCGTGTGATGGCTGTCTTGCGGCCCTTGAAAGTCGTGATAGAAAATTATCCCGAAGGACAGGTTGAGCTTCTTGAAGCGGTGAACAATCCGGAAAATCCCGCAGCGGGCAGCCGGCAAGTTCCTTTCTCAAAAATCATCTACATCGAACAGGATGATTTCAAGGAAGATCCGCCGAAGAAGTATTTCCGTTTATCGCTCGGAGCTGAAGTACGGTTGCGCTACGCGTATATCATCAAATGCACCGGCGTTGTGAAGGACGAAAAAACGGGAGAGATCATCGAGGTTCATTGCACGTACGATGCTGAAACGAAAAGCGGCATGCCGCAAAGTTCGCGCAAAGTAAAAGGGACAATACATTGGGTCTCGGCGGAACACGCTCTTGATGCTGAAGTACGATTGTACGACCGGCTCTTTCACGTCGAAGATCCGAACGGCGATGATTGGAAAGACTACATCAATCCGCAGTCCCTGGAAGTTCTGCGTCGCTGCAAAGTGGAACCGAGTCTCGCACATGCAAAGCCGCAGGAACGGTTTCAGTTCGAACGTCTCGGATATTTTTGTGTAGATGATGATTCAAAAGAAGGAGAGCTGGCTTTCAATCGCGCCGTCACGCTGCGCGATACGTGGGCGAAGATTGAAAAGTCGTGAGCGTTTGATTCTCGTACCATCAATCTCTATCTTCATTTGGAAACTTTTCTGACAACGCCGTGAATGATCTCAACGTCATACGAATCAAGAACGCTGTTTTCTATGCGTATCATGGGGCGGTAGAGGACGAACAGAACCTCGGAGGAAAATTCGAATTCGATGTGGATATGTATTGCGATCTTTCAGCCGCCGCCGAAAGCGATTCGTTGTCAAAGACCGTGGACTATGAAAAGGTGTACGCGTTTATTCACGAGACAGTCTTGCACAAGAAATATTACCTCCTTGAAGCGCTTGCAAATACAATCGCAACGGGACTTCTGAAAGAATTCACCGCGCTTGACAAAGTGTTGATTCGCATTCGGAAGCCGCATCCGCCTGTTAAAGGTGTGATTGATTATGTAGAGGTAGAGATATCGCGCCAACGGTGAGAATGTATTGGGCGTTTCTTGGGCTCGGCTCGAATGTCGGAGAGCGGCAGAAGTTCTTGAATAAGGCTGCGGCAGAAATAAAGAAACTTCCCGACACAAAAATTATCTGGGCGTCGTCTGTGTACGAAACGGATCCTGTGGGAAAAACAGATCAACCGAAGTTTCTCAATGCCGCGTTGGAAATCGAAACCGGGCTTCTAC
Source organism: Bacteroidota bacterium (assembly GCA_038247945.1). Taxonomy (GTDB): domain Bacteria; phylum Bacteroidota; class Ignavibacteria; order UBA10030; family UBA6906; genus CAADGV01. The sequence goes on from JBBRUI010000092.1 coordinate 4,603, forward strand.
CGGTTGAGTTAATGCCGCTGCTGAAGTCGATTGAAACGCTTGTTGGGCGGACGGCTTCCGAACGATGGGGTCCGAGAGAAATTGATATCGACATCGTGCTGTACGATGGACTCGTCCACCACGACGACACCGTCAAGGTGCCTCATCCCGAGATGGATAAAAGAAAGTTTGTTCTTGTTCCGCTACGTGAGATTGCACCCGATGTTGTCCATCCCGTGCATGGACTGACAATGACGGAGATGGCTGATGCATGCCGAGATACGAGTCGTGTAACGAAGACTTCGCACAGAATTATTCTGTAGTTAATCAGGAGTTTGATTGTCGAACGAAAAAGAGTCCCTGGAAGAACTGATCAAGCAGAGCGAGCTTCGCTATATTGCGGTGGAGGGTGTGATTGGTGCAGGCAAAACAACACTGGCGAAAATGTTGGGCGAGCAATTGCAGGCAAAAGTTGTTCTCGAACAATTTGCCGAGAATCCGTTTCTAAAAGATTTCTACAAGGATCCTGACCGCTATGCATTTCAAACACAGATATTTTTTTTGCTGACACGGTACAAGCAACAACGGGAACTAGGTCAGGCAGATTTATTCCACCGTTTCCTGGTCACGGATTATATTTTTGAGAAAGACAAGATTTTCGCATATCTGAACTTGCAGGATGAAGAACTAAAACTGTACGAGACACTGATCAGCAGTATTCAACATAACATACCATCCCCCGATCTTGTAGTGTACTTGCAATCGAGCGTTCCCCGTTTGATGGAGAACATCAGGCAGCGGGGAAGAGATTTCGAGGCGCAGATGCAGGAAACGTATATTAAGGACTTGAACGAAGCGTACAATTATTTCTTTTTTCGGTATCGATCGACCCCTCTGCTGATCGTTAACTCTGCTGATCTGGACTTTGTATCGAACAAAGAACACTTCAACGATCTTGCGCGTGCGGTGTTCAGGCAGACGCACAGTGCAGTCGAATACTATAATCCAATTATTCAGAAATGAGCAGCAGGAAAGAGAATTCCATGTTCAGGATTTTTTTATTTGTAGCAATCATATGGTTGGTGTCAAAGGTGGCGAGACTTATTTTCATCGCTATGCGGCGGACGTCGACGAAGGAAACGCATCGCCCCAAGTATGGTTTCGGAAAATCTCCTTCGGCCACACCGCAAGTAGATTTTAAGAACGTGAAAGACGCGGAGTTTGAAGATCTCCCTGAAAAAGATAAAGTTTCAAAGTAATGTGGTGCTACGAACTCTTGAACGCAAATTCAAACATTTCCTTTCTTTCCTCCTTCGTTTCGTCGTAGGTTCGACATCCATCTCACTAAGCCCTCAATCGGTATTCAAACGAATCCTGGTCATTCGTCAGCATAACCAATTGGGCGATATGCTCTGTGCTGTTCCATTGTTGCGGGCACTTCGTGAAAAGTATCCGAATGCCCACATTGTGTTAATGGCAAGTCCCCTGAACTATGAAGTCATGCTCAACAACCGGTACGTGGACTCGGTTATCAACTACGACAAGCGTGAGTTTTTGGGTAAGGGATGGAAAGGATTGAGGAAGCTTATCTTATTCGTCAAGAATCTCCGGAGTTTGGGGTTCGATCTTGCAATTGTGCCGTCAACAGTTTCGACTTCTTTCACAAGTGACATGCTTGCTTATCTCTCCGGAGCAGCGAAAAGAATCGGAGCCTCATCGCTGGACGGGAGGGGGAGTCCATCCGCTTTCTGGTTCAATGTACCTGTTGAATTAGATTGGAGAACAACACCCGACCGGCATCAGACGCTGCGTAATCTTGATATCGGGCAACCGTTAAGTTTAGTTGCCAAGAATCTTGAACTAGAAATTACTTTGGATTCTAATGAGAGAGAGAAAGCTAATTCTTTGTTCCTAAGCGATTTGAGTCAAAACAAAATGCATATAGCATATCATCCCGGAGCCGGTAAAATTCCGAACCGTTGGGGGGCGAAAAACTTTGCTCAAGTTGCCAATACCTTGTCCACTGAATTTGGTGCCTCGACAATTATTACATCTGGCCCTATGGACGACGCGCCCGTTTCCGAAATGCTTCGATCGCTAAAGGTGTCACCGATCGTGGTGAGGAACAAAACTATTCGCGAAGTGGCGGCGCTTTTAACGAAGGCTAACTTGGTGATTACGAACGATACAGGTATAATGCACGTTGCCGCCGCGGTTGGAGCACCGGTTCTTTCACTGTTCGGCCCAACCGATCCACGACAATGGGCTCCTGCCGGAACCCGAAATCGTTATATTATGGGGGAGGGTGGAGACATTAACGCAATCACGGTTGCCGAAGTTTTAACTCGTGCCCGGGAAATGCTTGAAGCGCTGTCCTGTGCAGGAAAATAAAGGAGACTAGCATGTTCGATACAGCAACACGTGTTGACTATCAGCAAGAAATCAAACGCTTGAAAAAGGAATTGAACGCCGTTATACTCGCTCATTTTTATCAGGAGAGCGAGATTCAGGACGTGGCGGATGTAATTGGCGACAGTTTGGAGTTAGCGCGAAGGGCCGCGCAAACCCCGGCGGATGTTATCGTCTTCGCCGGCGTACACTTCATGGCCGAGACTGCGAAGATTCTGAATCCACACAAGCAAGTTCTGCTTCCGGATTTAAACGCGGGATGCTCGTTGGCGGAAGGATGTCCGGGGCCGGCGTTCAAAGCGTTTCGGGCGGCGCACCCTAACCACGTATCGATCACCTACATCAATTGCTCCGCAGAAGTAAAGGCGGCGAGCGACATTATCTGCACATCGAGCAATGCAGAGAAGATCATAAACCAAATTCCGCCGGACAAGCCAATCTTCTTCGCGCCTGATAAAAATCTTGGCAGATACCTCATCAAGAAAACCGGCAGAGATATGTTGTTATGGGAAGGCTCATGCATTGTCCATGAAGTGTTTAACCTCCGGAAGATAATCCAGCTTCAAAGTGAATATCCGGACGCCGAGTTGATTGCACATCCGGAGTGCGAAGAGCCTGTATTGCAACGGGCAGACTTTATTGGCTCGACGAGCATGCTGTTGAAAAGAGTGCGGGAAAGTCAAAGCAAAAAATTCATAGTTGCGACCGAGGCCGGGATCCTCCATCAGATGCACAAGGCTGCACCCGACAAGGAATTGATTCCTGCTCCGCCGGATGCGAACTGCGCGTGCAACGAATGTCCGTATATGAAGCTCAACACAATGGAGAAGCTGTATCTCTGCATGAAGAACCGCATGCCAGAGATCGTCATGGATCCGGTTTTGATGGAGAAAGCGTTGCTGCCGATTCAACGAATGCTTGCGATGAGTTAAGAGTAATTAGTGATAAGTAATTAGCTGGTCCGGACGGAAACGTTCACGGTATGTGTTGATCCCTCGTTGAACCTCACAGGCTTCTTTCCTATATTCGTAAAGGTTGTTCCCACGTATTTGACATCAACGATCTCCAAAGAAAGTCAACAGAGAACTATGGCAACGAAGCATTACATCGAAGATTTGGCAAGGCATGTTGGTGAAGAAGTAACGCTGCAGGGGTGGCTGTACAACAAGCGATCCAGCGGTAAAATAAAATTTCCGATCATGCGTGATGGGACGGGAATTGTTCAAGGCGTTGTTGTGAAGGCGAATGTCAGCGAAGATGTGTTTAACGCGGTAGATCGGCTGACGCAGGAGTCTTCCTTCATTATGAAGGGAAAAGTCCGCAAAGAAGATCGTGCCCCCGGCGGCTATGAGCTTGACGTGACAGATATTCAGATTATTTCAATTGCGCATGAATATCCGATTACGCCGAAGGAACATGGCGTTGAATTCCTGATGGACAGGCGCCACCTGTGGCTTCGCTCGAGCCGGCAACACGCCATACTTCGCATCCGGCACGAGATCATTCGTGCGATCAGGGAATTCTTCGACAGCCGCAATTTTGTTCTGATCGACGCGCCAATCTTTACTCCTGCCGCGTGCGAGGGAACATCAACTCTTTTTGAAACGGAGTATTTTGATCTTGGGAAAGCGTATCTCACTCAATCGGGACAGTTGTACGGCGAGGCGGGAGCGATGGCGTTTGGAAAAGTGTATGTCTTTGGTCCGACATTCCGCGCAGAGAAATCAAAGACACGCCGTCATCTCACAGAATTCTGGATGGTCGAGCCGGAAGTTGCATTCAATGATTTGAACGACAACATGGATCTTGCCGAGGATTTTCTGGTTCACATCGTTCAGTCCGTTCTCAAGAACCGGCAGCAGGAATTGAAAGTGTTGGAACGAAACACCACGTTCCTTGAAAAAGTCCAAAAGCCCCTACCACGCATTACGTACGATGAGGCGGTGGCTATTCTCCACAAAAAAGGATTACCGTTCGAGTGGGGAAGTGATCTGGGAGGCACGGATGAGACTGTTGTGTCTGAACAATTTGACCGCCCTGTAATGGTTCATCGCTATCCGTCTGCGATAAAAGCATTCTACATGAAACGCGACCCGCTGAATCCCAACGTTGCTCTTGCCGTGGATGTACTCGCGCCTGAAGGGTACGGCGAAATTATAGGCGGAAGTCAACGTGAAGACAACCTTGATCTGCTTCTTGAAAGAATCAAAGAACACAATCTTCCTCAGTCCGCTTTCGAATGGTATCTGGATCTGCGCCGGTTCGGTTCTGTGCCGCATGCGGGGTTCGGGCTGGGTGTTGAACGCACCGTATCGTGGATCTGCGGACTCGATCACGTGCGCGAAACAATTCCGTTCGCGAGAATGATTTATCGTCTCACGCCTTGAGTTCTGAATTCGGAGGGAACCCCGCTTCGGGCTGGGTAAACCCCGCGACCGAAGAATCTAATCCTTTATCGACTCATTCCTCGGCACAGAGAAACGCTGTGCTTCAGCATGTATAACAACACACGAATGCTCAAAGTATCCAACCTCAGAAAAGATTTTGCAACAATCCGCGCAGTCGACGGCGTTTCGTTTGAAGTCGGTCGCGGGCAAATCTTCGGACTCCTCGGCCGCAACGGCGCCGGCAAAACAACTACCATCCGCATGGTGCTGAACATCCTTCAGCCCGATCTCGGAGAGATTCTGTATAACGGTAATCCGTTCTCTGAAGAAGTACGGAATATGGTCGGCTATCTGCCGGAGGAGCGGGGACTGTACCAGAAGAGCAAACTCATAAGCACCATTCTTTATTTCGCCCAGCTAAGAGGAATGGATTCAGTGAAAGCGACGTCCGAAGCATTGCAATGGCTTGAGCGTTTCGAACTTCTCGCGTACAAAGACAAAAAGGTCGATGAACTCTCCAAAGGCAATCAGCAAAAAGTTCAGTTCATCTGTTCCATCATCCATGACCCGCAGCTCGTCATACTCGATGAGCCGTTCGCCGGCCTCGATCCCGTCAATCAAATTCTCTTCAAAGATATTTTTCTCGAATTAAAACAGCGCAACAAAGCTGTCATCTTCTCCACCCATCAAATGGATCAGGCTGAAAGACTCAGCGATGAAATTTGCCTCATCGATCATGGCCGTGTTGTGCTTGCGGGACAAGTGCGTGAAGTAAAGAAGCGCTATGGCTCAAACTCAGTCCACATCGAGTATGCAGGTGATGGTACCTTCCTTCGTTCGCTTCCCGGCGTGAACAATGCGATGATGTACGAAAATTCCGCAGAAGTTCAACTCGAACAAACGTACAGCTCCCAAACATTTCTTTCCCAAATCGTTGGGCGATTGGAAATAACGAAGTTTGAATTGCGTGAACCCTCGCTTCAATCCATTTTCATCCAGACTGTTGGCCAGACTGTTGGAGAGAAACCGGCGGTGCCCGCGTGAACAAGACACTTGTCGTTGCGAAGTGGGAGTATCTTGAAAAAGTTCGGACTAAAGCATTCGTCATCGGTTTGTTTCTTATGCCGATGATTATTGCGTTGACGAGTATTCTTCCCGGCTTGCTTGCAGGAAAAGAAGATGATGCGACGAAAGTCATTGGCATTGTCGATGCATCGGGTGAACGACTCGATTCGTCGTTGACGCGGAGGATGGAGAAATACCGGCTGGCGAACGGCAATCCGAATTATATTCTCCGGCCCATTGCAAGCGGAAGAAATGTTGACCTTGCCGCAGCGTGTGCAGAAGCTGACGATAAAATCCTCGTGGACGAAATCGAGGGATATGTTGTCATCCCGTCCACTATTTTGCAGGACAGCGTCATTGAATATCGTTCGCAGGACGCGGGTGACATTCGTTTGGCCAGCCGTCTACAGTCAAATCTCCGGACTGTGTTGTTGGAGAAAAAACTTGCCGTGAAAGGGCTCGACCCCGCGCTGGCAAAAATACTGCGCGCACCGTTCGACGTGAAAACGGTAAAAGTTTCGAAGTCCGGAGCGAAAGAAGAAACGGACTTCATGCGAACATTTCTTTCAGCGTTCATCCCGTTGATGATGCTATTCAACTTGTTCATTACATCCGGCCAGTTATTGGTTCGCAGCCTGCTCGACGAAAAATCGAATCGCATTGTTGAAGTGCTCGTTTCATCATGCAAACCGGTGGAATTGATGAGCGGAAAACTGCTCGGCTTGTGTGCGTTAGGCTTGACGCAGATTGGTTTTTGGGCGCTGATTGCGGTCGCGGCAATGGCGAATTTCGGCTCGATGAGTTTCCCGCCGGCAAACCAGCTTCTTTTGATCATGATATATTCGGTGCTCGGATATTTATTCTACTCTGCCATTTTCATCGCACTTGGTTCGCCGGTAACGACCGAGCAGGAAGCGCAGCAGATCAATAGCTACCTTGTTCTGTTCCTCATTCTTCCGATTGCACTCGTTATGCCGATCATGCTTCAGCCGAATGCGTTGTGGGTCAAGGTTCTCTCGTACATCCCCATCTTCACTCCAACATTTATGGTCTTGAGGCTCCTCATCAAGATTCCTTCGGCTCTGGAGATTGTCAGCACGATTATTCTTCTCGTAATCTCAACCTATGTCATGATGATCGCAGCAGGAAGAATATTCAGAGTTGCAATACTTGCCACAGGAAAAAGGCCGGGCGTGCGCGAAGTGATGCGATGGGTGAGGGAAGGATAACCTCACTTCTGAAGCGGGAAGAATCTGGAGATGGTATTGTTGGTTGGAGAGAATACCGTCAAGACTTCGCCTTTCAAATTGTATCTTTCTGAAAGCGTTTCCTGCACTGCATTGTAATCCATTTCTCTTCCCACCTTATATCTAAAACACATGAACCGACGCGACTCGTTGAAGTACCCCGGCAAGACGCTCGCCGCTTCGCCAATGCATAGACGAATCTCGCTTCATATCCTGCTCGGCGTACTCTTCTCTTCAGGCTTTGCCCAGATCGGCCCGTGGAACAATCCGTTGAAGATGGCGTCGTCTGCCGATGGCCGGTTCTTTTCCGCCTCGACGACGTTTCAGGATTCATCCGGTGTGCCCTCGGCAATTCGGTGGAAGGGAGACACGTTGATATGCGCATTCCAATGGTTCAGGCAACCCATCGGCTCGCCGTCGTGGGACAGAGTTGCCGTAAAGTTTTCCTACAACAACGGATTGAATTGGACAACCCCCACGCCAATGGTTATAAATACTTTTCCATCCAACTTTCAGCGTCCGTTTGATCCTACGCTCGTTGTCACTTCCGGCGACAGCCTCCGGCTCTACTACTCGTCAAGCAACGGACTCGGTGGACCGGATTCATCCATCAATACGTATTCAGCAATCAGCGCAGACGGCGTGCATTACAATTTCGAACCGAACCCGAGAGTCGACCATCCGACGAGGAGAGTAATTGATCCCGCAGTTATCTACTTCAATGGTGCATGGCATTACAACAGCCCCATTGGTGCACCGCAGGAAGGCGCGTACCATTACACCTCGGCGAACGGACTTGCGTTTGCACAACAAGGCAACTACCCGTCCGACAACATGCACAACTGGACAGGTAACTATCTTGTTGATAACGCCGCGGCATTGCGGTTTTATGGCAGCGGTCCGCAGGTCTGGTACAACACATCGCCGGATGGTTTCTCATGGACCGGATATGTGAATACAAATATACAGGGCGGAGATCCGACAGTGGTGAAGCTGTCAAGCACGAACTATCTTATTATTTTTGTCGGCCCGCCATACCAGACAGGATTTGCTTCGCAGTCGAATGAACCGCCCGGCACGTTTGCACTCTACGGCAACTATCCCAATCCTTTCAATCCTTCGACAACCATTTCATACTCCATTGCTCGTCCCGGCTTTGTTTCGCTGAAAGTCTATGATATGCTTGGCCGTGAAGTTGCGACTCTCTTGTCGGATGTTGCAGATGCCGGCCCGCATGAAATCCGGTGGGATGCTTCAGCTTTTAGCAGCGGTGTGTACTTCGTTCGGATGATGGCGTTAACGCCGGGCGAAACGTACACGAACACGCGGATGATGCTTTTGCTTCGGTAAGCAATCTGTTTCTACGTGCTCTTGCAACTCAGCGTAGCATTCGCTATTCTACTTCAAGGAATTGTCCTTCCTTGTAGATCCTGTGTTCCTCACACGTCCCCTCAGGGAATGAAAGAGCACCAATCAAGTTCGGCCGGCGCACTGAGACGTGATGTCTCGCCCGGATCCTTTGATATTGAATCTTTAGCGGCAACTCTATTTCTACCATTCGGAAAGCGTGGAAAGGAACCAACCAACAAAACTGGTGGTTCTGAAATAACAAGTCACCTTAAAGAACACTCAAAGGCGATGAATACAGAACAAGTAACACTAAACCCTTACCACGTTAGACACTCATAACCCACATCCATTCACATCATCAAGGAGGTACAACATGCAAAATTCCAACAAAATTTTGTTGAACTGCCTGTTCATTGTAGCAGTGGGCTTATGTATTCCCCAAAAGTCTTTTACTACAGTTCATCCAATTGATATTTCATTAACCGGAGGTCAGGAAGTTCCGCCAAATCCCTCAACAGGATTAGGAAATTTAACCGGAACGTATAACGATGCAACAAATACTTTAAGTTTTAATGTTGTGTTTACCGGCTTACTGAGCCCGACAGTCGCTGCTCATTTTCATGCACCTGCTTCGCCGGGTGTCAATGCGCCGGTTGTAATTGGTTTTGCGGGATTTCCACTGGGCGTCACGTCCGGATCTTTTTCAAATTCCTATGTCCTAACTGCTGCACAGGAAACAGATTTTCTCAAC
>JBBRUI010000093.1:0-13762 GCA_038247945.1 Bacteroidota bacterium
GATATGGGCGGCTATTTCGGGGGGACAAGCAACAAATCGGGTTGCCAGTGCCAGCCTCTCGAATCCCAACCTCCTGCCTGCTGAGGCCTGGACTCTCTCCACCACCGGCACAGAAACGACGACCGCGAGACAATTGACGACGTTTAACAACAAGCTCTACGCAGCGACCACAAATGGATTGTTTGTCTTTGAGGGCACGACCTGGACACCTGTTGCCGCGTTTGCGGGGAGAGGTATAGCCGCGCTTGCTTCATCAACCACAAAGCTCGTTGTCGCCGGTGCAGATAGGAATGTCGACACCCTTTCAACTCAAAATATCACGGGACGCATAGGAGTGACACTTTCAGCCGATCCAACATCGGTCGTCGTAAGTTCCTCCGGCTCGGTGATTGTCGGGGCAAAAGACATTGGCATCCTCACGTTTACCAACAATACGTGGGTCAGTCATTTCCCAAATGGGCCCGCAATAAATCAATTTCTCAGCATTGCAGTGGATCTGGACGGGAACATTTGGGCAGCATCGGGTTCAGACGGGAACGGCAAAGGTTTCTTTCGATTGGATGCTCAATCAAAACTCTGGAAGAATTTTAATCGCGGGAATTCCAAGTTACCCTCCAATGATTTTTACCGGGCGAGTGTGGGTTGCAATGGAGACGTCTGGCTGGGCTGCTGGGGCTCCGGCGGAGGCATTGTGTTGATGCCGCGAGGCGCCACGACCGTTGATACGGCCAAAATTTATGGGAGGAATGTCGGGATATCGAACATCGTCGGTGCACCGAATTATTTTGTCATCGGTCAGGCAGTATGCGACAACCGCAGCAATACGTGGATGGCGGTAATGATACCTGACGACAAACATTCATTAGCGATCCGCAAAGCAGATGGCACTTGGACAACGTTACCCGCATACATAAGTGGCGTTCCTCATCCCTATCTCACCGACAGACAGGTAAGCCGTCCGTTAGCCGTCGATGCGTCCAACAACATATGGACAACAGCAGTAACGACAGCGCCTCTCGGGGTTGCAAGCCTTAGTAACCGGGGCTCGTTGACCGATAGCGTGGCTGAAATACTGTTAACAACCGCCGATGGATTGCCGAGCAATGCAGTCACAACCATTGTAGTTGATAAAGACAATGACATTTGGATTGGAACCGAACGCGGCATAGCCATCGTCCTTGATCCCGACAACCCAAAAAAGGCCGGCGGCATTGCCAGCTACAAGCCTCTGACAGGGACCAACATCAACGCGATCGCGATCGATCCACTAAACCAGAAGTGGGTGGCAACAAATGAAGGAGTTATTCTTCTTTCGCGTGATGGCACTCAGACGCTCGCGCAATACAACGTTACCAACACTTCCGGCAAACTCATCAACAATGAAATCCGGGATATTGCAATCGATTCGAAATCCGGCACTGTATATTTTGCAACCAACGAAGGACTTGCGAGTCTTACGACGACGGCTGCGCAACCGAAAGAATCGTTCAGCGAATTAATTATTTCTCCCAACCCCTACCGCATTCCCAGTTCTGTACCCCTCTTGATTGACGGGTTGATCGAAAACTCAAGTATCAAAATTCTCTCCATCGATGGACATCTGATCCGCGACCTCCAATCCCCCGGCGGTCGTATCGGATTCTGGGATGGTAAAGATGACAATGGCAAAGACGTCGCTTCGGGAATCTATCTTGTCATAGCTTATTCCGACGCCGACAAGAGCAAAGTAGGCAAGGGAAAAGTTGCCGTGCTCAGGAAATAATCCGGGCATAGCAATGGGTTAAAGGATTAACATCTCTTGCTGAACTGCTGAACGTTCAACACTCGTTTCATTTTTTTCTGATCGTGCACGTGTTTAGGGCAGATAGGTTTACGCCCTGAACGACGTACAATGTAAATCACTCTCTCCCGGCTTGTCAGGTTGAGAGGAGAATCTACCAATACACAAATCACAGGGAGGATGCACACTTGGAAAACAACGGCTACAAGGATGAGATATTCACAAAACGAGTGCGGGCGGGAAAGCGCACGTATTTCTTCGACGTGAAGTCGACCAAATCAGAAAAAGATTTTTACATCACCATCACCGAAAGCAAACGGGTCGGTGAAGATGAGTACGAGAAACACAAAATCTTCCTCTACAAAGAAGATTTTGAAAAATTCCGCGACGCATTGACTGAAACTGTTGAGCACGTTCAAATGCAGTTATTGCAGAGTGTTCCGGCCGAAAAGCAAGACTAACTCCCTCCGCTTATAACTCTTTGTCGCTTTCCCCGTGCCCTGCCACGAGGGCTGATCGTCCTTTTGTTGACTCTCTGTCACCGATTGCCTATATTTTACACGGTTTTTTGAAATTACAGGGGCGGTACTCATGAAGATTCAGATCGGTGGATTATCGGACGGTATTCACCGATATCGATTTGAAGTTCCGGCATCCTCGTTGGGTTTGGGTGAACAATTCACCGACAACGTTATTACCGATGTAACACTCGATAAAAGTTCGAGCCAGATTCTCCTGACAGCATCCATACAAGCTACAGCACACTGTGAATGCGACCGGTGCGTCTCTCCGTTTGATGTGAATCTCGTCCCGTCGTACACAATGGTGTATGTAACGGAAAGCGACGATACTGCGATGCTGGATCCCACGCAAGTTCAGGTAATTCCGAACGGCCTTCACATTATCGACATTACGGAAGATGTTCGCCAAACAACATTACTTGCCATTCCTCTGAAGCTTCTGTGCGATGAGACGTGCAAAGGGTTGTGTGCCGAGTGCGGTCGAATTTTGAATGAAGGAACATGTACTTGTTCCGACGCAGTGCCTGATTCCCGATGGGAAGGTTTGCGGCGGCTTCAAAGCAATTAGCTCATTATTAGAGGAACCGAAGGAGAAACGTAGCAATGCCAAATCCGAAACGAAGACATTCAAAAACCCGGGGCCGTAAACGCCGCACGCATTACAAGGCCACTGCCGCCGCAAAATCGGAGTGCGCTAACTGCCACTCGATGAAACTCCCTCATCGCGCATGCCCGAACTGCGGATATTATAACGGCCGGTTTATCCGAATTACAAAGGCAGCAGCATAAGCTGCCTTCGCCTCATATACCCGCGTAATTACATTTCGACCTCATAATCCTTTGGCCTCTCACCAAAACCACATACGCATAGCTGTCGACGCGATGGGTGGGGATTACGCTCCGGCAAATGTTGTTGCAGGGGCGCTCGATGCGCTTCTGGAAACGAATAGCCGGTTCTCGTTGCTCCTGGTGGGAAAAGAGGAACTCGTGCAGCAGGAATTGCAGAAACATTCCGGCATTGCCAATCTCAAGCAGGGCTCGTACGAAATTGCCAACGCCCGCGAGGTCATCGAGTTCGATGACAGCGCCACAGCCGCCGTGAAGACGAAAAAAGATTCCTCCATCGCAGTCGGCATTACGCTTCACCGCAACGGAGAAGCCGACGCGTTTGTCAGCGCGGGACATACGGGCGCAATGCTTTCAGCTTCCACTCTCATTCTCGGACGTGTACAAGGCGTTTCCCGTCCCACAATCGGCGCTCTCATTCCTACAACGAAATCTCCAAGCTTTCTTGTTGATGCGGGAACGAACGTAGACTGCAAGCCCCGCCATTTGTTTGAATTCGGCGTGATGGGATCGATATATGTAGAAGCGATGCTTGGCAAGAAAAATCCCAGTGTCGGGCTTTTGAGTATCGGGGAAGAAGAAAATAAAGGCAACGAGGTAACACTCGAAGCCTTTTCGTTGTTAAAGAATAGTAAGGTGAACTTCTTCGGCAATGTCGAAGGGCGCGACATCCTGCAAGGTAAAGTGGATGTTGTTGTGTGTGATGGATTTGTCGGCAACATACTGCTGAAATTCGGCGAGAGTGTGCCTGCATTCTTTAAATCCAAATTTATGGCGTTTGCAGGAAAGAGTTTCCTCAACAAACTCGTTGCAGGTGTCGCACGCAGCGGTATGCGCACGGTAATGAAGGAATTGGATTATCAGGAACACGGCGGCGTTCCGCTGCTGGGAGTGAATGGCGTCTCGATCATCGGGCACGGCGGCTCTACACCGAAAGCAATCAAGAATATGATTCTCCGTGCCGAAGAAATGGTTCAAAAGAAAGTGAACATGCGTATTCATGAAGCGATGCTTCAGTACGCGTAAGGTACATTGATTATGGAAAAAGTTGGAATGCAAAAAAAACGAGCTCATATCACAGCGGTCGGGCATTACGTTCCCGATAAGATTCTGTCGAATGCAGATTTGGAAAAGATGGTGGACACCAATGACGAGTGGATACGGACGCGCACCGGCATTCGCGAGCGGCGCATAATGACCGACGGCGCGACCTCCGATATGGGAGCCCGTGCAGCGGAAGCAGTTCTCAAGAACCGCGGCATCAGCGCCGAAGAACTCGACCTCATTGTTGTGGCGACGATTTCGCCGGATATGTTCTTCCCCTCCACAGCCTGTCTCATCCAGGACAAGATCGGAGCGAAGAAGGCGTGGGGTTTTGACGTCTCTGGCGCATGCTCGGGATTCCTTTTCGCTCTTGTTACAGCGGCACAATTTGTGGAGACAGGTGCGTACAAAAAAGTCTTGGTCGTCGGAGCCGACAAGATGAGCGGCATTACCGATTATACGGACAGGAACAATTGTATTTTGTTTGGCGATGCTGCCGCTGCCGTGCTGTTGGAGCCTACGGATGATATGTCCGTTGGATTGCTTGATTCCATTTTGCGTTGCGATGGTTCCGGCGGAAAATTCCTTCACATGAAAGGCGGCGGCTCACTCCATCCCCCAACACACGAACCTGTGGACAAAGGCTGGCAGTATCTGTATCAGGATGGCAAGAGCGTGTTCAAGGTGGCCGTCATAGGCATGGCTGATGTTTCGGCGGAAATTCTTAAACGCAACAATCTCACGGGCAAAGACATTGACTGGCTTGTGCCTCACCAGGCGAACTTGCGCATCATCGACGCCACTGCCGACCGAATGGAACTCGACAAATCCAAGGTCATGATCAACATCGACCGGTACGGAAATACAACTGCCGCGACCGTGCCGCTCTGCCTTTCCGAATGGTGGCAATCCGGGAAATTGAAAAAGGGCCAGACGATTGTGCTCGCGACCTTCGGTGCGGGCTATACCTGGGGCTCCGCCCTTGTGAAATGGAATTGTTGAGCAAACTTTAAACCCTGAGCCGGTTCTCAGGCGAAGGGTCTCAATTTATTTTTGGGGGAAGAAAGTTTTTGATTTGATACTGAAATTCTTCTCTCGGCTCAGAATTTAGCATGAACAAAACAGCTTTCATATTCCCCGGCCAAGGATCCCAGTATGTCGGGATGGGGAAAGATTTCTTCGACTCGGATGCGGACTCACGAAAGCTTTTTGCGCGTGCAGATGAGATTCTGGATTTTCCGCTCAGCAAGATTTGTTTCGAAGGGCCGGACGAAGAGCTTAAACAAACACGCAACACGCAGCCGGCAATTTTTCTTCACAGCATGGTCGTGTTCAACAAACTGCAAGGGATAAATGCTGAGATGGCCGCAGGACATTCGTTAGGCGAATATTCGGCGCTTGTTGCCGCAAAGGCGATATCGTTTGAGGATGGGCTTTCGCTTGTACGATTGCGGGGCGAGTTGATGCAGAAAGCCGGCGACGAGCAAAAGGGAACGATGGCGGCGATTGTCGGGTTGCTGCCCGATGCAGTCGAGCGAATTTGCAAGGAAGCATCAGCCGCCGGAGTTGTACAGCCTGCTAATTTTAATTCGCCGGGACAAATAGTGATCTCCGGTTCAGTTGAAGGAGTTCGACGCGGAATGGAGTTGGCGAAAACGGCAGGAGCAAAGCTGGTGAAAGAGCTTGTTGTGAGCGGCGCCTTCCACTCCCCTCTCATGGCAAGCGCACGCGATGGATTGAAGAAAAAGCTGGATGCAACGAAAATTGTTGATGCGTCTATTCCTGTGTATGCAAATGTAACGGCAGAGCCGGTGACAAATGCAAAAGATATACGCGACGTTCTCTTCCGGCAGCTTACGAGTCCCGTGCGCTGGGAAGAATCAGTTATTCATATGGTGCGCGATGGCGCAGATTCTTTCCTGGAAATCGGGCCCGGCAAAGTATTACAAGGACTTGTAAAGCGCATTGCGGCGAGTGCGAGTTCAAGAGGTTATGACAAATATCCGGACATCCAATAGAAATATGCCATCAGAAATTAAGGAAGACCAGCTTCTAAAAATTGGACGATATTCAATCTCAAATGAGTTCTTTGAGAAGGGCTATCCCTCCGGCAATGGACCGTGTAAATGTTCATCAAACTGTTGCAATGGTGGCGTGTGGACCGACATTGGCGAGCACGATCTCATCATGTCGAAGAAAAAACTCATCAAAGCGCAAATGGATGAGACGCAATCCACGGACGAGGTTCGATGGTTTGAGAGCGAGGCTGTCGACGATGCTGATTTCCCTTCGGGGAAAGCCATCGGAACCGAAATCGTGAATGACAAATGCGCCTTCCTCGATAAATTCGGACGGTGCAGCATCCAGCTAGCAGCAATTGCAGACGGAAAACATAAATGGGAATGGAAGCCGTTATACTGCGTTTTGTTTCCCGTTGAGGTGACCGATAATGTCGTCGGGTTTGATCCCATGCTGAACGGAAGCGAAATGTGTTGCACGGTCAGCTCCGCGTTTGAGACGCCGCTCTTTGCTGCGTGCAAGGATGAACTGATCCATTTGCTCGGCGAAGACGGGTACGGCATGATTGAATCACATTACGTCTCGATGCACAAAAGCGTTGCCGTTAATCCTTAACGAAAAGAACATGGCTCAATTGGAAAATTCGGTTGCACTTGTTACGGGCGGAGGCCGCGGCATCGGTAAGGCAATTGTCATTGCACTTGCGGAAGCCGGCGCAAAAGTTGCGTTCACATACAAAAGCTCCACGGCTGCAGCCGAGGAACTGGTAAAGGAACTTTCGGCAAAGGGGCAAACCGTTCGCGCGTACATGGCGGACGCTGTCTCTGCGGAGAAGGCGTCTGAAGTTGTGAACGCCGTAACAAAGGAATTCGGGCGGCTGGATATTCTCGTGAACAACGCCGGCATCACGAAAGACGGCTTGCTGATGCGGATGAGTGAAGACGATTGGGACACAGTCATGGCGAACAACCTTAAGAGTGTCTTCAACTACACCAAAGCCGCCATCCGTCCGATGATGAGCCAGCGGTCGGGAAAGATCATTAACATTTCCTCCATCGTGGGTGTAATTGGAAATGCCGGACAAGCAAACTATGCTGCATCGAAGGCAGGCATCATCGGATTCACAAAATCTATTGCAAAAGAGGTAGGTTCTCGCAATATTGCAGTGAACGCTATTGCTCCCGGCTACGTTGAAACCGATATGACCGGTAAATTGAACGACGATCAGAAGAAGGCGCTTGCTGACCTTATTCCTCTTCGACGCACCGGTCAGGCCCATGAAATTGCCTCCGTGGTCAAATTCCTTGCTTCGCCCGATGCTAATTATATTACAGGCCAGGTAATTTGTGTTGATGGCGGTATGACGATGTAGGTTTTTTCTCTAAACCCTGAGCGTTTTACAGCGAAGGGGCTCAGAGTAGGGAAGTAGAAGTGACTGGATAGTATCAAACAAAGAAAAAAAGTACTGACTAACGGCAGTGGGTTTCTTCGCTCCGCTCAGAACTAAAAAAGAAAAAGCATCAAACCAGTACCACTCACAAACTAAACAGGAGGATACATCATGGCAGTAGACGTGGAAGCAAAAGTGAAAGAGATCATCGTCAATAAGCTTGGCGTCGACGAGGCTCAGATTACAACCGAGGCGTCCTTCACGAACGACCTTGGCGCTGATTCGCTGGACACGGTTGAGCTTGTGATGGAGTTTGAAAAAGCGTTTAATCTCCAAATCCCTGATGAGGATGCGGAAAAAATTGGAACGGTGGGCGATGCGGTGAAATACATCAAGTCTAAAGCCGCGTAATCTTGCTACGGTTGTAACTGTGTTCATGCCTGCTCAACGAGTCGTCGCGAATCGTCGACCGGAGGGGCAGGCAATTGTTTTTGAACGATCAGGTGAGGATATGAACTGGAAGCGTAGAGTCGTGGTTACGGGCATTGGCGCAGTAACGCCGCTTGGATTGAATGCACCGGACTACTGGAAGAATCTCGTGGCGGGTAAAAGCGGCGCGGCTCCGATTACGTATTTCGATACAGCACTGTACGATACAAAATTTGCATGCGAGGTAAAGGGATTCAAAGCAACAGATTTTCTCGACCGGAAATCTGCACAGCGCATGGATCCGTTTGCGCAGTTTGCGGTTGTTGCATCAGACGAAGCCGTCAAGGATTCCGCGCTTCCGATAAAAGATATGGACCCCGACTCAATCGGATGCGTGTACGGATCCGGCATCGGCGGAATGGGAACGTACGACACACAGTTCACCAATTATATACAGGGCGGACCTCGACGCATCAGTCCGTTTTTCATCCCCATGCTCATCCCCGATATAGCAGCGAGTTACGTTTCAATGAGGCACGGGCTGAAAGGGCCGATCTTCGCAACGGTCTCTGCGTGCGCAACGTCCAACCACGCAATTGGCGAGGGATACCGCATTGTGCAATACGGGGACGCGGAGGCGATGGTATGCGGAGGCTCCGAAGCGCCGATCACACCCATGGGAGTCGGCGGGTTCAATTCAATGAAGGCAATGTCGACGCGCAATGGCGAGCCGGAAAAGGCGAGCCGCCCGTTTGACGTGCAGCGCGACGGTTTTGTTATGGGCGAAGGCGGCGCAACGCTTGTGCTTGAGGAGTTGGAACATGCGCTGAAACGCGGAGCGAAGATTTACGCGGAGATCGTGGGAATTGGCAACACGGCGGATGCGTTTCACCTGACTGCCCCGGCGGAAGGCGGCGAGGGAGCGGTTCGTGCCATGAAACGCGCCATGAAAGATGCCGGCGTTTCTCCCGAAGATATCGACTACATCAATGTACACGGTACGTCAACTCCCCAGGGAGATATCGCCGAGACAGTCGCTATAAAGACAACCTTTGGCGAGCACGCGAAGAAACTGAACATCAGTTCCACAAAGTCCATGACGGGACATTTGCTTGGCGCAGCGGGCGCCGTGGAAGCGATTGCCACTCTCATGGCGTGTTACGAAGACCTCATCCCCCCGACCATCAACTATGAATTCCCCGACCCCCTCTGCGATCTCAACTACACGCCAAACACAGCCGTTCGCCGTACGATAAACTACGCGCTCAGCAATACATTCGGGTTTGGCGGCAAGAACGCAACCATCATCATGAAGAAGTTCACAGCATAATATGAGCTGGCTGAAAGAGCTTCGCGTGTCGACGACTCTACGAGTCCGCAGACTCGTAGAGAAGCTCTTCCCAACGCGGGACTCCGAATACGCAACTATCTCCCTCCCTGCTGATCTCAGCGATCTTGCAAACGTTCTCGGCTACAAGATCCGCAACTCCCAGTTATTTGTGCAGGCACTCGTGCACAGGTCTTATCTGCAGCAAACAAACCAACAAGGACAATCGAACGAACGGTTTGAGTTTCTCGGAGATTCGATTCTGAATCTCGTCGTTGGCGAATATTTGTTCCGTCGTTTTCCCCAGGCGGATGAAGGCGAGCTGACGAAAGTTCGTTCACGCCTCGTCAACCGAAAAGCGCTGGTCGCGTACGCGAAAGGCATCAATCTCTCCAAATTTATACTGATGAGTCACAGCGCTTCTCAATCCATGGGCAAAGGATCCGACACGATCATTGCCGATACGCAGGAAGCGATCATCGCGGCTATTTATCTGGATGGCGGATTTTCGGAAGCAAAACGCTTTGTCGAACGGCAGCTCAATCATGCGCTGAAGAACCAGACGATTGTCATCTCCGATGAAAACTATAAAAGCATGCTGCTCGAGTACGCCCAGGCAAATGGACTTGGAGTGCCGCGTTATGTTATTGTGAAGGAAGATGGACCGGATCACGACCGGACGTTTACGGTTGATGTAATGTTGAGCAACAAGAAACGCGGCTCAGGCGTTGGCAAGAACAAGAAGGAAGCAGAACAGGCTGCAGCGAGCAAGGCACTCGAGGAATTGCAGGAGACGGAGTAGTGTGCTCGTCGCAGCAAATGCATTTGCCCACGCACTACTCCAAACAACGTATAAGAACATTTGTTCTTAATTCTATCCCAAATTACGATAACACTTGCATCTGTTGGAGTGATACGCTACTATCACTTACCACAATGCACAATGTCTTGCAAGCTGTTTAGCGGCAGGCGCACTGCTCATAACACGGCAAACACAGCATTAAGCTTTTTACCCTTCCTGCTTCTGCATTGACTAGGTTCACCCGTTCTCAGTTCACCTAAAAGGATGATTAGTGCCGATGAACTTGTTTCCCCAACTCGTTCCAATGAAGAACAGAAATACTTCCCCACAGATTTCTAAAGCGGGCTTAAAACAACACCCCGCCAAGCTCACCAATGCCCGACGCGGATATAACGGTGTGCTGTATTGGACATATATTCATTTCTCTAGATCACGTCATTTGTTTTTTCACAATCACAGGGAGGTGCTATGAGAAGCAAGAGATTGCTTGCAGTGATCTCGCTCTTTCGCAGGATGCCTAGATTCATCATTCGAGCGAGAATGTTTATGTTTGTTTTTATTATTGGCGATAGTTCCTTTAGTCAACGCACTGACCCTAACACGGTATACTCATTTACTTGGAATATCCCTGCATACAACCATTCGGGCTCATTTACGATGAGTGGCGGCATGATGCCTAGCGGACCGGGTCAAAAGCTTCATGGGTATTTCAAGTTCATGGATGACAAGGGCGACCTTCTTGGAATGATCACCCCTCAGTCGCTTGACAGTTTGAAAATGAAACTTCAAGCAAAGATGACCACCGCTAAGCCGATGCCGGGCCGCAAAGATCAAATTCATAAACTTCAAGCGGGCCTAATGGGAACCATTGACAAGCTCAAAGGTATTCTCGAGGATGAGAGCAGAATGAAAGCCATTCTCACACAAATGAATTCCAAAAAAGGCAATGGCCCCCAAACTTTGTGGAATTGGTCTCACGTCATCTCGACAGTCCGCAGCATACAAGAAACAGTTAACGGAACAGTGGATTGGTGATGATACGCTCGCCCATGATACCGATTGCACTACTGCTGTGTGCCGCATTAACCGAAGGCTGTCGTGATTCGACTGGGCCTGGCACCGGTTCATCTCCTTTGTTATTTGTCAAAGAACTTCCCGCGTCCGCTTCTGCCGGGATAGTATTGGATGGTAATTCTGTGTACTTCCAGACCAACGATGGCCCAAACATCGGGAAGTTGTACAGGATCAGCAAAGATGGTCAAACTACTACAACTTATGAATCAGGTGGACAAAGTTTTGGTGTACCCACCATTACCGACTCATGCATTGTAACAACTTCCACGACAGCGGGCATCAAAGTATTTCAAAAATCAACGGGCCAACTCAGATGGTCAAGACTCGCCAGGGACCCGCTTGTGCTTGCCACTGTTGATGAGGCAACCGTGTATGTGACAGAACCGGGATCTATCCGAGCATTGAGCCTGACTAACGGCAGCACTCTCTGGGAAACAGTTGTCATCGGCAAGAATGCGTTCAACCCCGTTGTTGATGGCGACCGTATCTACTTTGGGACCGGAGCTCTTCATCGACAGGATGGGTACCTCTATTGTATCAATAAGAACGATGGCTCTATCGCATTCCGGGACACCCTCCCTTACATGGAGTCACGAAGTCAATGGGGTGGGAGTGCTGCTGGAATTGAAGTCTGGCAAGAATTTGTTCTCGTGCCGGCCGATAATTGGTATTTCTACTGTTTTAACAAACACGATGGGGCATTGGTTTGGAGATTCCTAGCAGATGCACCGATGGAAACGCCGCCGCGAGTAAAGGGCGGGATTGTGTTTTTAGGAAGCCTCAACCGGACATGTTTTGGAATTGATGCACAAAACGGAAATGGTCTGTGGTCCTACGGGAGTGAGGCGTCTATTACACGAGTCCCCCCGAGTTTTGTTGGGAGTAGAGTCAGCTTTACTTCGATTGGGAGTCTGATCATTCTCGACCAAACCACTGGTAATAAAATTGTGGAACTCAGTCCACGCAGTGGGAAGTACGCATTTTCAACAGCATTATTCGACTCCGATGGAAAGGTCTATTGCACCGGGTATGAGGAGAGTACCCAGAAACCACTGTTCATGGTCTTTCAATTTTGAAAGGAGACACTTATGAAAAAGCTAATAGCATTGATGGCTCTTGGTTGTACAGTTGCAATTTCACAGGACGCAGTCTTGATTCACGGATGGCGTGGCGACGGAAGCATCTGGGACGGAACGGTGCTAAAGCAAGTTGTTACTACTTCTCCGATTTACTTTACTCGAGTATTGCAGCCTTCACTTGACGGTTGCGTTGCTTCGACCACTCAAGCGGCGAATCTCAATAACTACCTCATCAACAATAATATCACCAACGGCATCGGAATCGCCTATAGTATGGGCGGGATAAACTCACGACATTATCTGAGGGACAGATATGTAGCCTCACAACAACAAAGACTGTCGCAACTCTATACCATAGGCACACCTCATCACGGAACCAAGCTGGCCAATAACATTGTGAACGCTGGCAGACACGCCATACTCGGTGCAGCATCTGCAATTTATCCGGGGTGGTTGGGGGAGAATGCACTAGGTTTTGAGTATCACGGCACGGAGGCAGCGGCTGTTGTTGCAGGTCTTCTGCTGGAAGGATCCTTGATACAAGGTATCGTTAACGGGGTTTGCGGACCTGCAACGTATGATCTTAGAGATGATTCTCCTGCGGTCACATGGATAAACGGCGATGCCGCATACGAACAAAACATCATCAAAGTGGGAATTGCTGGAACCGAAATCAACCCTGTGATCTGGAGAATGGTATCGCATTATTTTCCTAATGTTAGTGAAGACGAAGCTTTGCAATGGGAGCAGGATGTTACGTCGCTGAAGTGGTCTTACATTTTTAGTGCGTTGGTTTGGTTTGTCGAACACCAGACCCCTGAAAACCTGAACTTGCTTGCAGCAAATGTTGCTACTTATGTTTACTTCAAAAACATAGACTGGATCTGGAAGAACAAAATACTTGAAACTCAAGAATCGGACGGTGTCGTGTCGAAGACAAGCCAAATCTATCCCAACTACAACCGTCAGTTATTCGCCACGGAAGTGAGTCACGAGGAACAGAAATACAGCGGCCGAGTTGGTGATCACTTGAGAAATGCTTTGATATTTTATAGAAACAGTACACTCCAGGCGCCGACTAGCCTGCAGGTAACGACCAATCTACCCGGAAATGTCCGACTGACGTGGAATGCTCTCTCAGGTGCAACAAGCTACAATATCTATCGAGACGGCGGTCAAGTTGGAACCAGCTCCTCTACAACTTACTTGGATAACGTCACTGGCTCACACTCATACTCAGTGACCGGGGTTTTGAATTGTTCCGCTTCAGTTGAAATTGGACTTGTGAAAGGGTAGCATATAGAAACCCACAATCACAGGGAGCCACAATTATGGAACGCAAGATCATCAGTGCCGAAACCAAAGCCGAGATTCTCCGCGAGTTGCTGGAGAATCAAGTACCTGCTGCGGAGTTGTGCGAACGCTATCAGGTGAACATCAACTCGATTTAC
>JBBRUI010000094.1:0-13658 GCA_038247945.1 Bacteroidota bacterium
CATTCCGAACTTGTTTCGGAATCTATTGAGGCGAATCCAGCACAATTCGATGGATGCTGAAACCAGTTCAGCATGACGTGGTGGATTTCCACACAAGCTCTTTAGGTCGTGGATTGAATTCAAAAGAATATTTGGACCTTAGTTACACCACCGGCGGCGTCATCCCAAACTGCGCCCATTCATCACGCGTCGGTCCATACACCCCGGGCACTGCCAATCCGCACATTCGCATCAACACAATCATTTCACCGCGGTGATGAATCTGGTGGTTGATGAGTGCCTGCAGTGTGAACCCCCGCTTCCATTTGTCTCCGTACATCTCGTCTTTCTCTTCGAGCGTTGCATCAGTCCAGTTTTTCTTCACTTCGTCGAGCAATGAGATTGCGGCGGTACTGTAGCCTGCTGAAATCTCCTTTGCAGTGGCGGGAATCGGATCGTGCTCTTGCGGGCCCGCGGTTTTCAATCCGGTCTTCCCCATCATCTCCGGAATTGTGATCACAATGTGCCACGCAAGTCTGCCCAGCGTCCGCACATCGGGATGAATTATTTTGGTGAGCGATTCGTTTTTAAGGTGCTTCAACACCTTTTGTGTGGACTCTATCTCTGCGGACCAGAGATGTTCGAAAGCGGAAATTGTGTGAATCATTCTTGTCCCTTTGGAGTGAATTGAATCAGTTGTCGGTTCCGGCAAACAAAGATTGGAGATTCAACGACGGCGCCCTGGTTTTGCTCGCCAACGAAACGTACTCCCGTGCCAACGCGTCTTTGCCTGCGCCGAGCACCGTGCCGACGAGCCCTAAAGCGTGCGCTTGTTCCGTTGGTGCAAGTTCCTTGATGATGGAGCGCCAGAGAACTTCTTCGAGCACGTTGAATGCGGTTTGGACTTCAGAAAGATCAAAGCCCTGCTTGAAGCGTTCCTGGGCAACCGTGTTCGCGTGCGCAATCATCGGGCCGATGTTGCGTTCCTGCACGGCTCGTGTGGTCAGGACGTACAGCGCCATGATGCGATGATGCGTATGTTCAGCTCCGGCTTGTTGGTAGTGCGAGAGCCGCGAACGTTGCAATAATTCAACCGCTTCGTCAATGATTTGTTTTGAACGAGATTGGAGTAATTCATGGAGAGTCATTTTCATACCTGTCGGTGATTCATGGATGTGGCAGCAGTATCTGCATTCGCTGCCATACAAATATACCGCAGGTTTGGGTGGGATTCAATCGGAAGGTGCAGTCAGAGTTCTTTGTTCCAGTCCAGGAAGAGTTTGCGTGAGGCAGGCTGGCATTTTGGACAAAAGAACACGTCGAATCCGCGAACACCTTCGCGGCGAATCGTGGTTGCGCACACAGGGCACGGTTCACCTTTTCGGTTGCGGACCTTCATGTGTTCCCGCACCTTCACATGAATCGGTTGCGCAGCTTTTTCAACGTTCTCGATTCCCCATTTCATAACAGAGAGGATGGAATGGTAGAGATGTTCGACCTCTTGCGGGCTGAGTCTGCTGACAAATGTTTTCGGGTGAATCTTTGCATCGAACAAAATCTCATCCGCATAGGCGTTACCGATGGAGCTGAGAATTGTATGATCGTTGATAAACACACGGACTTGCTTGCGCGAATGTTTTTTCGCAAGCTCTCGGAAAATCTGAACCGTGAACCCGGAATCCAAAATCGGAACGCCTTGTTCCCTGTATTTCGGGATGACGGCATACTCACCACTTCTGACAAGATATGCTTTTGCCATTTTCTGTTCATCGCACAGATTCAGTTTCGAACCATCATCCAGCGAAAGTGAAAAGCAAAGATGGCCAGCCGCTTTTTCTCCCGATTGCTGATGTTGAAGCTTTCCCGCCAGCATGAGATTGAGAACCAGATCGAGATCTTCGGAAAGTCCCAGCCGGAGAAACGGTCCGTGAATATCGCACGCAATGATTTGTTTGCCGGGGAGCGCAACTTCAAAAGGAATGTCAAGCGCGACACGCAGCACGATCGGTTCTTTCACCCGGACGCCGGTAATCGTGCGGTTGCAGACTTTGTTTCGGAGATGCTTTTGAATGTAGAGGAGGTCGGGGAGTTCGGGCATTGTTTCTCAATTCTGGGCGTCGCGCCCGCCTGCCTTCATAGCACAATAAGGCGGGCAGGAAGGATCTCATTTTTCACAATATACGCAGCCGACAGATTCTTAGCGTCGCCCCGCTCGCTGCTAATGACACAGTTTGTAAAATCGAAAACCCGCGTCACCCTGAGCGAAGTCCCGACCGTTTCTCAGGTCGGGATGGAGTCGAAGGGTGCTCAGAGCAGCCTTCGACTCCGTTCCTCCCGATACAAAGCATCGGGACTCACTGTGCTCAGGCTGACGATTATTGCTGTGTCATTACGTCAAATATCCACGTGCGCTTCTGGCGTGGTCCACGAACTCAGAATTGACCGTCAGAACCCCGAAGGGTTTTCAATGTCCATTTCAGTTTTCAAAGCGGTGTTGGCGTAGATGACCGTGTTGCGTTTGGCGGAGATTTGTATTGCCCAATCGCCGGAAGTATTGCGAACGACCGAGCCGAAGAGTTTACGCAGTTTGAGTTGTGAGAATTTTTCCCAGAACACCCAGCCGAAGTACGCCACGCCGTTATCAAGATAAAACGAGGGCACGCGCTCGCCCGGTTGTATTTCCACTTTGTCGACGGTTGTGGCGGCATAGCCATGTTCGACGAGGACATCAATGAACTCGAGCGAAACCTCGCGGCTTTCCCACATGAGTTCATGTTTCGCACGTTTGACGATCTTGCCGTCGATAATGTCCGCGAGGACTTCTTTGAGGTGGGAACCGGATGTGACCATGACTTTAGCAGAAGAATGCAGGCGGTACTGTTGAGCAGCGACGTCGGGTCAATCAACTCCGCACGGTATCGGGACGCCGAGGGAAATTTCCTCGGGCGAAATTATTCCGCGGTACGCAATGATCTCGACCCCACGCTTGACTGCCTTTTTATGAATCTTGCCAAATTCGGTGTCAACATCAATTGCGGGCGAGAACAAGTCGCAGTCACCGCGTTGAATAAAGAAAAAAGCGACAGCGCGGTGTCCCTGTTCGGCGATTTCAGTGAGGTCCCTCAGCGTCTGGCAGGCGCGGGCGTTGGGTGTTTCCGGAAATTTTGCGATCCGCTTCTCCGCCCATGCAACATGGTGAACGTGTACAAAGGTGTTCTGTTCAAGCCCATGCATCATGATGTCGATTTTTTTCGCGTGCCCGTATTCAGCATCGAGAAACAATTCGCGATAGTTTGAGAGAACCGGAATGCACTTGTCCCGAATTGCCTGCGCGACAATTTTGCGAGGCATTTGGGTGTTCACCCCTACCCACGATTTGTTTATCCGGATCATCTCCCACGTATAGGCGTTGCGCCGGTGTGGATCGCTATTCTCCGACAGCATTACACGGGAGCCCTGCTCGGAACACCCGACCATCGTTCCCGAGTTTGGACAATGTGCGGTCACAATGGTACCGTCATCAAGCCGAGCGTCAACCAGAAAGCGGCGGTAGCGCTTTAAAAGCATACCCCCGACAAGATTTGTCGAAAATTTCATTTTATTTTAGGAAAGATTAGGAAGACGGGGATGCGAGATATAATAACGTGGAAAGTTGGGGACGGCTTGTTATCTTGTGTCACAGTTTGAGGAAGAAAATGAACCAAACCGGTTTTGTCTACGACAAGAAATTTCTGCTCCATACTCCGCCTGCCGGACATCCTGAACGTCCGGAAAGGCTTGAGAGCCTCATCCATCATCTGCAACAAACAGAATTATGGAACGCGCTCACGCACATCCATCCGACTTCCGCGACCGAAAAAGATATTCTTGCCGTTCACACCTCAGCGATGTTAGAGTTCATCAGACACACGGCTGAGAGTGGTGGAGGAATGCTGGACGAAGGCGATACACACGCAGTGCGCGAGTCGTTCAACGTAGCCATGCTTGCCTCCGGCGCCGTGACCAATGCAATTGATGGTGTACTCAACGGCAACCTCCGGTCCGCATTCTGTGCCGTTCGCCCGCCCGGACATCATGCAGAGCGCGACAGGCCGATGGGGTTCTGTTTGTTCAACAATGTTGCAGTTGGTGCACGCTACGCCCAACGGGTCCACGGCGTGAAAAACGTTGCGATTCTCGATTGGGATGTCCATCACGGCAACGGCACGCAGCATATTTTTGAAGATGACCCGACGGTATTCTACATCAGCCTGCATCAATATCCATTCTATCCGGGTACGGGTGCGCGTGATGAACGGGGGATCGGGGAAGGGAAAGGTTTCACACTGAACATTCCTCTTCCCGCCGGAACAGGAGAAGAGCGTTACATCGAAGCCTTCACTGATGAGATCGTTCCTTCTTTGCAAGAATACAAACCGGAGTTACTGCTCATCTCTGCAGGATTCGATGCACACAAGAACGATCCTCTTGGCGGAATGAGGCTGACGGAAGAATCATTTGCGGCGATGACCCGGATGATAAAGCATGTCGCGCCGATTGTTTCCGTGCTTGAAGGTGGATACGATATAGACGGACTTGCAAAGAGTGTCTCTTTGCATGTTGCCGAGTTGTAACGATGACTGCGCCTTGATTTTGTCAAAGACTTTTGGTTATCTAACTCCGGCCTCACACATCTCACTCAATCGTTTCTCACAACATGGAGACAATCGGACTTATCGACGGAATGTCGTGGCTGTTGACAATGGAAATTGATTGTCTTTTGAGCGCACTCCGCGGAGGTCCGATCAGAATGGAAATGAAATCATGACCCGACGAGAATCCCCTCTTTACTACTCTGACTATCTGCAGCTCGGCAAGCTGCTTGAGAGTCAAACGCCTGAAACCTCCAAACAAGGCGTGGCGGCTCACGATGAGATGTTGTTCATCATTGTCCACCAGGTGTACGAGCTGTGGTTCAAACAAATTCTGCATGAGTTGAATTCCGTAGTTGATATCTTCAACCAGGCGTATGTTGATGAAAGAAATGTGGGCATTGCCGTCCATCGCCTCAGTCGAATAACTGAAATTCAAAAACTCCTGATCGACCAGCTTCGTGTTCTTGAAACCATGACGCCGCTCGATTTTCTTGAGTTCAGAGATGTGCTCTATCCAGCCTCGGGATTTCAGAGCTATCAGTTTCGCATTATCGAGAACAAACTGGGAATGGTTTCAGATCAGCGGCTGCTCTATAACAAAGAAGCGTATTCCGTTCATCTCTCGTCATCGCACCAGGAAGTTGTGCGTGAATCGGAAAACGACTCATCCATTTTCAAACTTGTTGAACGATGGTTGGGACGGACACCGTTTCTGGATTTCCGGGGATTTAATTTCTGGATGCATTACAGAAAAGCGGTGGAGGATATGCTGGAGTCGGACCGGAAAACAATTCTCGCCGGCACGCTTTCGAGCGAAGATGAAAAAAAACAACAGCTTGCCGAAGTCGCCGCGAACGAAGATAATTTTGAGGCGCTGCTGGATGAAGAGAAACATAATCAACTGATTGTTGCGCGCAAACGCCGGCTTTCGCACAAGGCAACGCAGGCTGCACTGCTGATTGAACTCTACCGTGATGAACCAATTCTTCACATTCCATTCCGGCTTCTTACCGTGCTGAAAGACATTGATGAGAACTTTACAACGTGGCGCTACCGGCACGCGCTCATGGCACACAGGATGATCGGCAACAAAATCGGGACGGGCGGCTCGACTGGCTACAACTATCTAAAGGCGACAGTGGACAAGTATAAAATATTTGTTGATTTGTTTAACCTCTCCACCTTCCTGATTCCGCGTTCGAAGTTGCCGGAACTGCCGGAAGAGGTGAGGAAGAATCTGGGTTTTTACTATTCGAAGTAATGGACGATGAACTTAGACCTAACCGGTAAACAGGCTCTTGTCTGCGGCAGCACGCAGGGATTGGGAAAAGCAAGCGCGATTGAGTTGGCAAAACTCGGCGCTTCGGTAATTCTTGTTGCGCGAAACGAGCAAGCCTTGCAGAAAACTTTGCTTGAATTGGAATCGGAACCCGGTCAGTCGCATGGCTACATTGTCGCGGACTTTTCCGACGTGAATCAGGTTCGCGAGCGGGTGAATGATTTTGTGAAGAAAAATCCGCCCGTGCATATACTCGTCAACAATACCGGCGGTCCGCCCGGCGGGCCAATCATCGATGCGAGGCCGGAGGAGTTCGTAAAGGCATTCTCAAGCCATCTCTTGTGCAATCATGTTCTAGTTCAGGCTGTGGTTGCGGGGATGAAAGCCGAGCACTACGGACGCATCATCAATATCATCTCAACGTCCGTCAAGCAGCCAATTCCCGGACTCGGCGTTTCGAATACAACACGCGGCGCGGTTGCTGCATGGGCAAAAACTCTTGCCGCAGAACTTGCGCCATTCGGTATTACGGTCAACAATGTTTTGCCGGGCATGACTAAAACGGGACGACTCGATTCTCTCATCAAATCCAAATCAGAAAAAAGCGGGAAGTCCATTGACGAGATTACAAAAGAAATGGTCGCAGAAATTCCAGCCGGACGGTTTGCAATGCCCGATGAATTTGCCGCAGCCGTTGCTTTCCTTGCGACACCTGCGGCTGCGTACATCAACGGAATAAATTTACCGGTGGATGGCGGAAGGACTATGAGTTTATAAATGGAACAGATAAAGAATTATATAGATGGAAAACGGATTCCCGCTACATCGGGAGAGTTCATTCAGAACTACAATCCCGCCACCGGAGAAGTTTACTCTCATATTCCCGATTCCGATGAGAGGGATGTTCAGCTTGCAGTAGATGCAGCGAAGAAAGCATTTCCTGCTTGGTCAAATACCGCGGCGGAAGAACGTTCACGGATTCTTCTTAAGATTGCAGCGCTTGTCGAGCGCGACATCAACAGGCTGGCGCTTGCAGAGTCGATCGATCAGGGCAAGCCCCTCAGCCTCGCGAAAGAAATTGATATTCCCCGCGCAGCGCGTAACGTCCGGTTCTTCGCGACGGCTATCCCGCATTTCGCAAGCGAAGCGCATCCTATGGAGAATACGGCAATCAACTACACGCTTCGCAGTCCGATTGGAGTGGTTGGCGCAATCTCGCCGTGGAATCTGCCGCTGTATCTCTTCACGTGGAAAATAGCTCCTGCGCTCGCAGCCGGCAACTGCGTTGTCGCCAAACCATCCGAGCTTGCGCCGATGACGGCGTACATCTTTTCGATCTTGTGTGGCGAAGCCGGCCTTCCCCCCGGCGTGTTGAATGTTGTGCATGGACTCGGTAATAAAGTCGGCACTGCAATTTCAGCGCATCCCGATATTCCCGCAATCACCTTCACAGGTGGTACTAAAACGGGAGGCGAGATAGCAAAAGCCGCTGCGCCTCTGTTCAAGAAACTTTCGCTGGAGATGGGCGGGAAGAATCCCACAATTATTTTTGCTGACTGTGATTTTGAGAAGATGATGGAGACAACAGTCCGTTCATCATTTCAAAATCAAGGCGAAATTTGTCTGTGCGGTTCACGTATTTTTATCGAGCGTCCGTTGTACAAAAAATTCAAGAATGAATTCATTCGCCGAACAAAAGCCCTCCGTATCGGCGATCCGCTTGAGGAAGGAACGAAGGTGGGAGCAATCAATTCGCTGCAGCATCTTCAAAAAATTCTTTCCTACATTACTCTTGCCCAATCCGAAGGCGGCAAGATTGTATGCGGAGGCAACCGGATTCATCTCGAAGGACGTTGCAAGTACGGCTGGTTCGTTGAGCCCACGGTGATTGAAGGGTTGCCCGTCAACTGCCGGACGAACCAGGAAGAAATATTCGGGCCTGTTGTTACACTTACGCCGTTTGATACCGAGGATGAAGCGTTGACGTGGGCCGATAGCACAGAGTACGGGTTGGCGGCAATAATCTGGACCAATGACTTGAGTCGGGCGCACCGCGTTGCGGCGAAAATTCATTCCGGCATTGTATGGGTGAATTGCTGGATGCTGCGCGATTTGCGGACGCCATTTGGCGGGATGAAAAATTCCGGGCTCGGCCGCGAGGGCGGACTTGAAGCGCTGCGGTTTTTTACGGAGACGAAGAATGTGTGTATTGAAATTCAACGCTGAGAGGAGTGAAGCGTCGCAAGGTTTTTGGTTCGCGGAGTGTTGTCCGAAGGACTCCTTCGGAGGAGTAGTGAATCGGCGCAGTTTGTGAAGCAACGTAAGAATCCGGTGAATTGATTAAGTTACAACTAAATGATCATCCCTCTTGCGGATCGGGCAATTGTCGATATTCGAAAGTTGAGGGATTATTGTCTGAATCCGGAGCACGAAGAAGGAAAGCACAAAGCTCATCTTTTTGCTTCTGTTCTGGAGATGACTGCTGAACATGCGGATGAGTTGCGGAAGATACTCTTGGATGCGGTTGTGGTACACGATGCGCGGGAAGGACGGCGTGACCAATATGGGCAGCGGTATGTAATGGACTTCGAACTTGAATGGTATGGCCGGCGTGCAACCATCAGAAGTGGATGGATTGTGAAACAAGGCACGGATCAGCCGAGATTGACGACCTGTTTTCCTTTGTGAGAGAAAGGAGAGAAAATGTGAACTCAAAGAATGAAATCAAACTCTTGGATGTGGTAGCTCTTGCCCGAGATTTGCCTCAATATAATCTTCGTCAGGGACAAGTGGGAACGGTGGTTGAACTGCTCGATGGGGGAAAAGCGTATGAAGTCGAGTTCAGCGACAGGGATGGGCGCACCTACGAATCCGCCGGTCTTGCTGCCGACCAACTGATTGTGTTGCACTTCGAACCGGCAACGCTCTCCTCCAAATAATTTCGGCTCATGGATCAACAAACATTTTTTTCAGCACATGCCCCCGAGCCTGTCGGGCAATACCCGCATGCCCGTCGGGTTGGCAATCTTCTTTTTCTTTCCGGAGTCGGGCCGCGGGAACGGGGAGTGAAGGCGATCCCCGGAGTTGAGCTTGATGCAGACGGCAACATTCTCTCGTACGACATTGAAGCGCAATGTCATTCAGTGTTCAAGAACGTCAAAGCAATTCTGGAAGATGCCGGTTCGAGTTGGGATAAGATTGTGGACGTAACCGTGTTTCTCACGAACATGAAAAAAGATTTCACCATCTACAACAAAATCTATGGGGAATATTTCAAAGACAATCAGCCGTGCCGGACAACTGTTGAGGTGAACGCACTGCCGACACCGATTGCGATTGAGTTGAAGGTCATAGCCACGATTTAGTCCAGAATAGTCTATTTGGTCTGTTTGGTCTGTTTGGTCGAATGGTATGGGTAACATCGAGAAGTTTGAGGATATCGAATCGTGGAAGAAAGCGCGTAGGCTTGTCGGAAATGTTTATCGTCTAACAAGCGGTGGCAGGTTTTCAAAAGACTACGGCTTGCGCGACCAGATACGAAGAGCAGCGATTTCGATTATGTTGAACATCGCTGAAGGTTTTGGACGAAGAACGGACAAAGAGTTTAGTCAATTTCTGTTTATCGCCCTTGGCTCGATCGCGGAAGTTCAATCGGCTTTGTATATCGCTTTAGACCAGCAATATATTGATGAGCCTGTATTTCAAGATTTGTACAATCAATGTTCAGAAGTGGCAAGATTGATTTCTGGGTTCATCAAGTATCTTCGCAAGACATGAGCTTTTGACTACATAGACCTAATAAACTAAACAGACTAAAAACAAAGAGACTCGTATGACTGTACTACCACCCATCAACTTCAAGCAATGGATTGACGACAATCGTCACCTCTTGAAACCTCCCGTCGGAAACAAAATGGTGTACGAGGATGCGGACTTTATCATCATGGTCGTCGGCGGGCCGAATGCGCGGAAGGATTACCATTATGATGAAGGCGAGGAGTTTTTCTATCAACTCGAAGGCGACATCACGGTGAAAGTGATCGAGGAAGGGAAGCCGAAGGATATTCCAATCAGGCAAGGCGAAATCTTTTTGCTGCCGCCCAAAGTTCCGCATTCGCCGCAGCGTCCGGCCAACACCGTTGGTCTGGTTATTGAACGAAAGCGGACCGAAGGAGAGACCGATGGTTTTCTCTGGTACTGCGAAAAGTGCGGGAACAAGCTGCATGAAGAGTACGTGCAACTGACGAATATCGTGACACAGCTTCCGCCGATCTTCGACCGCTTTTATGGAAACGCGGAGAATTGCACTTGCATGAAATGCGGCACGAAGATGGAGAGACCGGCGAAGCCGGTGTGACAATGTACCACTACCTCGAGACGTGCACGGAAACCCATCGTTAGAAAACTTACCGCCAAGGCACCAAGACGCCAAGTCTTAATTTGGGAAAAAGCGCCTCGTGGTACATATTTCAAAAAGCTTGGTGCCTTGGAGTCTTGGTGCCTGCCTGCCGGTAGGCAGGGTTTTCTTTTATCGAGGCTTTTCAACCGGGTTTCTTGGTGGCCCCACAGCACAGCATCACGATTGCCCCTTGCATGAAATGTTCGTAAATTTCTCTGGATAAAAGACGGAGAATGCTCGATGGAAATCGTAACGATAAACTCGGAGTATGGAATTGTGATTCCTGAATCCATCAGGAAGGTGTTAAGTCTAAGACCCGGACAAAAAGTGCAGTTGGTTCCACAAGGCGAACGAATTGAACTCATTCCCCATAAGCATGTGAAAGAGATGAGGGGATTCCTGAAAGGAATTGACACGACCATAGATCGAGACCGGGATAGGATATGAATGTCGTGGACTCGTCCGGCTGGCTCGAATACTTGGCGGATGGTGCAAATGCGGATTTTTTTGCACAGCCAATTGAGGAGACCGAATCTTTGGTTGTTCCAACTATCTCTATCTACGAAGTATTCAGGCGCGTACTGCAACAACGGGGTGAAAGTTCTGCCCTTCAAGCAGTCGCTCTTATGCAACAAGCCCGCGTCGTTGGCCTGGATGATTCTCTCGCATTAGCGGCGGCGAAATTGGGATTTGAACTGAAACTTCCATTGGCTGATAGCATCATATACGCAACCGCACTTTCACAAACTCGACTCTTTGGACTCAAGACTCGGATTTTGAGAACATCCCCAGTGTGAAATACATCAGAAAGTGATTTCAGTGAGTTCTGTTTTTTGCCGTTCTCTCTCCTCAACGAATCGAACTGCTTCCCCTAGATTATCGGAGCCAAACTTCCTATGAACCGCACCCTCCGCAACAGCATCGCAGCGCCACCGCCGCCCATTGCGGATACGACAACTCACTAATGTTTCACTGAATAGGTCCGGCTTTGACTTCTACCAAAACAAAAAAGCGCAGCACGCATATTGTTGTTAAGATTATTTTTGGTTTCTTTGCCTTGATCATTGTGTTGGTGGTCGGAGGATTTGCGTACATGGGCGGCTTCAATCGTGTGGTGATCGAAGAAAAACATATGGGGCCGTTCAATTTTGTCTATCGGGACATTATCGGTGCAGAATTTTCCAATGTTGGGAAGATAACGACAGCGGTAGAAGAAACACTTCGCAACAAAGAGATAACCGTGTTGCAGCCATTCAATTTATTCAAGCCCGATGGCAGTGGACAGGTCGGATTCCTTGTAAGAGAGTTTGAACCCGCGAAGTTGAAATCTCTCGAACCGTCAATCACAAGCAGAATCATTCCGGGCCAACGGTGTATGGTGACAACGTTCCCATGGAAGAATCCGATCTCATATATCATGGGCTACATGAAAGTTGATCCCGAGTTTTCGGCATACCGTGAGAAACATGAATACAAAGAGGTTTGGGCAGCGACTCGCCACGATGAAGAAGTTATAACATATATCCAGCCGATTTTGAAGTAAGGCTTGCACCGCAATGACAATTGCCACTCCAGTGAAATGTTTATAGATTGTTGAGAGTTTGATTGAGAGGAACAATATGGAATTTAAAAGGATAACACACGACCCGCAAGTCATGGGAGGCAAAGCTTGTATTCGGGGATTGCGTGTCACGATTGGTACGCTTGTTGGCCTCATGGCTTCGGGCCATACCCATCGAGAAATCCTGGATGCGTACCCGTATTTGGAGAAAGAGGATTTGCGTGAGGCTCTTTCATACGCTGCGTGGCGGATGGAAGAAGTAGATGTTCCCATTGCCCGCGCATGAGAATTGTTATCGATATGAATCTGTCACCAGACTGGTGTGCGACGTTAGCGCAATCGGGATTGGAATCGGTTCACTGGTCTTCCGTCGGCGACGCCCAAGCCGAAGGATTCTGCAATCATGGAATGGGCCAAGACAAATGGCTACATGGTCTTCACACATGATATTGACTTTGCTACGATTCTTGCACTCACCTATGGAACCGGGCCAAGCGTTCTTCTGGTTCGTACGCAAGATGTAATGCCTTCATCGTTAGGAAAATCAGTTTGCACGACGTTGCTTCAGTATGAAAAGGAACTCGAATCTGGCGCGCTCATCGTTCTTGATGAACATAGGTCAAGAGTCAGAATGCTTCCGCTGAAGCCATTGCAGTAGCATCTATTTACGCTTTATGTCATCCCTCCTACTTCAGTCTCACTATCAATGACCACGCAGAAGATCGACATCCACACACATATCCTTCCAAAGAACTGGCCCGATTTGAAATCGAAATACGGGTATGGCGGCTGGGTACATCTTGAACATCACAAGACCGGCTGCGCACGAATGCTTGTGGATGGAAAACTGTTCCGCGAAGTGGAAGAGAATTTATGGGATGCAGCAGTTCGCATGCACGAATGCGACGACCATGCTGTTGACATGCAGGTTCTATCCACTGTTCCTGTGATGTTTAGTTATTGGGCGAAAGGTGATGACGCACTCGACCTTTCCAAAATTCTGAACGACCATATTGCGGGAGTTGTTGCCGAACACCCGGCAAGATTCTTCGGACTCGGTACAATTCCTATGCAGTCGCCTGATCTTGCAATCAAAGAACTCGAACGATGCATGAAGGATCTAAATCTCTCCGGCGTTCAGATCGGGTCGCACGTCAACGAATGGAATCTGAATGACGAACATCTCTTTCCAATTTTTCAAGCGGCGGCGGAGCTCGGCGCTGCGGTGTTCGTTCATCCGTGGGATATGATGGGAAAGGAACGCATGACGAAGTACTGGCTCCCCTGGCTGGTGGGGATGCCCGCAGAAGTGTCGCTCGCAATCTGCTCGATGATTTTTGGTGGAGTGTTTGAACGCTTGCCAAAACTGCGGGTGGTGTTCGCACACGGAGGCGGTTCGTTTCCAGCAACTATCGGACGGATCGAACATGGCTTCAACGTCCGGCCTGATCTGGTTACAGTCGATAACAACATCAGCCCTCGCAGCTATCTCGGGAAATTTTATCTCGACTCGCTTGTCCACGATCCAAAGATGCTTGCATATCTGATTGATCTGGTCGGTGAACAAAGGATTGCGCTCGGATCGGATTATCCTTTTCCTCTGGGTGAAAAGGAACCGGGCAGTTTGATCGAATCAATGAATTTGAGCAAGACAACGAAAGCCCGGCTGTTAAGCGGTTCGGCGTTGGAGTGGTTGGGTACTTCTCAACCCTGAGCCCGCTGTTTGGGCGAAGGGTCTCACACTCAAATTGTTTCTAATGAATCAGCTTTTCTAGGAGAACCCACCCTGGATGGTCTAGCGGCTGC
>JBBRUI010000095.1:0-13577 GCA_038247945.1 Bacteroidota bacterium
GCAAGTCTCATCAGACATTGGAGAGCGGGCGGAGAAGTTAAGTCGGGCGGTAATTGAAAGTTTCGATATTGTGGGTGAACTGTGTGTAGAGATGTTTGTGACGAACGAGGGAAATCTTCTGATCAACGAACTTGCCCCGCGTCCGCACAATTCCGGACATTACACACTCGATGCGTGCGACATATCCCAGTTCGAAGCATTGATCCGAGCGATCTGCGGTCTTCCTCTCCCAGTTCCTCGACTGCTCACTCCAAGTGCAATGATAAACCTGCTCGGGCGCGATATCGTGCATCTCGATGTCTGTTCGCTCTTCGAAGTGGACGGAATCAAACTGCATCTGTATGGGAAGAAGGAAATTTCGGCAAAGAGGAAAATGGGGCATGTCACGATTCTCGGCTCCACGCAAGAGGAAGTCGCCCATCGGTTGCGCAGGATCGAGGTGATCATTGAGGGTCAACGGGCGGCACAAGTTCACCGGCCTGTGTAGCTCGATCGCCGGAGCTACCGGAGTGAGGGAACAAGGGGCGGCATGAACATTTGCGGTGCAGTGAGAAACACAAAGCAATAACAACAAAGAAAAGGAAAACGCTGGCAGAGCTCCTGGAAAATGCTGCGACAAACCTGACATCGCCGATGATGCTTTTTTTTCTCCTCGGCATCATCGGCGCTTTCGTAAAATCAGATCTCCTGATACCGGAATCAGTTACGAAGGCACTCTCAATTTACCTCATGATGGCGATCGGGTTCAAAGGCGGAGCCGAACTCGCCGACACGGGCATCACCGTCACGACTGTATCCGCGGTCGGCGCAACACTCGCGCTCGGCTTGGTCATACCCATCGTTGCGTTTGGCTTGCTGCGCAAGCTGGGACGGCTCGATGCTACAAACGCGGGAGCTATCGCTGCGCACTACGGCTCGTGTAGCGTGGTCACGTTCGTCACGGCAACCACGTTTCTTGAACGGGCAGGTGTCCCCTTCGATGGATTCATGGTCGGACTGATGGCTCTCATGGAATCGCCGGGAATCTTCATGTCGCTCTTTCTGGTCCGATGGAGTCTGCACCAGAACAATGAGGGAGGCGAACTGGTATTAAAGGAGATTGCGAAAGAAACACTGGTGAATCCGAGCGTCTTCCTCCTCTTCGGAAGTCTTCTGGTCGGCTATACGACAGGTCACCGCGGCGCTGAGCTGACTGCGCCGTTTTTCGTCACTCCATTCTATGGCGTTCTGTGTTTCTTTCTTCTTGAGATGGGCATGATGACAGGCAAACGCGCCGGCGATTTCAAGAAAGTAGGATTTCGTCTTGCAACCTTTGCCGTTCTTATCCCGATGATCAGCGCTGTTCTGAGCGCCTTCACCGGTGCGTTCATCGGGCTAAGTGTCGGCAGCACGCACTTACTGGCGGTTCTGGCAGCGAGCGCTTCCTACATCGCCGCTCCCGCTGCCGTTCGTATGGCGCTCCCGACGGCGAACCCTGCATACTACTTGACGATGTCGCTGGGAATTACTTTCCCACTCAATATTGTTGTCGGAATTCCGCTCTACTATGCTCTTGCAGAATGGTGTGTACACGTACTAAGGTGAGACTATGCAGAAACTTGAAATCATTATTGAAGCAATAGAGTTGAAACGTGTTTTGCGCATTCTTGACGAATGCAATGTCCGGGGCTACTCCATCCTGCCGAACGTCATGGGTCGCGGCAATAAAGGCGGCGTCCGCAGCGGCGGCGACATTTCTAACATCCTCAACAATGTGTTGATCGTTACAGTCGATGAGCCTGACATTATCAAGCGCGTTGTGGAGAGAATCCAATCTCTCCTTGCCGATTACTCCGGCGTCATGATTGTTTCAGATGTGACACTGTATCAATGACGAGGTCCTCAGAGTTGTTACACAGCCTTATAAGGAGTGACTGTATGAACAGATTGATTACCGTATCACAACCTGAAGATATTCTCCCCCAATACCGAGGCACGCCAATCGGACATCTGGTGGAATACCATAATCTGCAGCGACCATTCGATGTGCATACGTCCGCCCAGCTTTTGATCATAATGTGTATAGACAATCAAGGGCGCCTTCGCATTCCCGATGGCTTTGCGTACAACGTTCTCGCCGGAAGTGGAGACTTGCGCCGGAGTGAATTTGAGACCTCCTATGCGATAGCAGTCGGTGGTGTTCGTGCCATCGCCTTAATCGGACATAACAACTGCGGGATGGTGAATCTTGTTTCTCGCAAAGATGCAGTTATCCAAGGACTGGTTGAGCGCGCCGGATGGGAGCGAGAACAAGCTGAAGAACACTTTCTCCGCTTTGCCCCGACGTTTGAGATTGGCAATGAGGTTGACTTCGTTTTGAGCGAAGCAAAGCGGCTGCGCCTGAGATACCCGAAGATACTCGTGGCTCCGTTGTTGTATCGGGTTGAAGATAATCGTCTCTACGGCATTCAAGAGAGCACGGGCAGCGGCAGCTAATAGCCGTAAGAACGTTTTTCTGAAATGATGGAAAGAGGCTATCTATGTCCGCTATATACTTTTCATATTCTTCCTCACTGTCGTCAGCGGTGTGTTTGCACTGTCCGAGATGGCAATTATTGCCAGCCGGAAATCACACCTTGAACAACGTCCCCCTCCTCACCAAAAACGTGACGAAGGGGAATCGAATCAACAAAACTTAATCATAATCAAATCAATGCCGCCTTGCTTACAGTAGTGTTTTTGACTATTTTATTGCCCCCACACCATATGTGGAGTACAATAGTCCTTTTACTGCTCGTGCTGTGCGATGTTTGAAGATCTGAGTAACAAACTGGATGGCGTTCTCAAGCGGTTGCGGGGACAGGGAAAGATTTCAGAGAGCAACATCGCCGAAACTCTGCGTGAAGTCCGCCGTGTTCTGCTTGATGCCGATGTCAACTACAAGGTTGCCAGGCAATTCATAGAGGACGTTCAGAAAAAGGCCGTTGGCGCTGAGGTTCTTTCCAGCATCACGCCGGGGCAGCTCATCGTTAAAATTATCTACGATGAGTTGGTGAAATTGTTGGGCGAGCAGAAGGTTGAAATTTCGTTTTCAACCATGCCGCCATCCGTTATTATGGTTGCCGGTTTGCAAGGCTCCGGCAAGACGACCTTTTGCGGTAAACTTGCCAACTACCTGAAGAGTCAGGGTAGAAGTCCGTTGCTTGTGGCTGCAGATGTGTATCGGCCTGCTGCAATCGACCAACTGATGATGCTTGGCAAGCAAATCTCAGTTCCTGTGTACTCCGAGCCGGTTTCGGGTACGCCGAGTCCAGTAGCAATTGCAAGAAATTCGGTTGACTACGCACGCAAGAATGCCCGCGATGTTGTCATCATCGATACCGCCGGACGATTGCATGTTGATGAAGAGATGATGCAAGAGGTTGAAGACATCAAGTCTTCGACCAACCCGAATGAAATCCTGTTCGTTGTCGATGCGATGACGGGACAGGATGCCGTGAACACGGCGAAGGCGTTTAACGACCGTCTGAATTTCGACGGCGCCGTGCTGACGAAAATGGATGGTGATGCTCGCGGTGGAGCGGCAATATCGTTGCGGGCAACAGTCGGCAAGCCGATCAAGTTCATCAGCACGGGCGAGAAGCTTGATGCGCTGGAGAAGTTTCACCCTGAGCGGCTTGCCGGACGCATCCTTGGCATGGGCGACATCGTCACGTTCGTCGAGAAGGCCCAGCAGAATTTTGATCAGGACAAGGCGGTCGAGCTTGAGCAGAAACTTCGGAAGTCCCAGTTCACGTTCGAGGATTTCCTCGGTCAACTGCAGGAAATAAAAAAGATGGGCCCGCTCAGCCAGGTGATGGGCATGTTGCCGGGAATGA
This sequence comes from Bacteroidota bacterium, assembly GCA_038247945.1. Lineage (GTDB taxonomy): Bacteria > Bacteroidota > Ignavibacteria > UBA10030 > UBA6906 > CAADGV01. Next base: position 3,858 of record JBBRUI010000095.1, read on the forward strand.
ACCGGCTGCCGAAGGATGCAACGATCGACGATAAAGAGCTTGTGAGGGTTGAAGCAATTATTCAATCCATGACGAACAAAGAACGATCAAACCCCAATCTTCTCAACGGCAGCAGACGAAAACGCATTGCAGTCGGAAGCGGGACATCGGTTCAGGAAGTCAACAAGCTGGTAAAGCAGTTCGATCAAATGCAAAAGATGATGAAGAGCTTCGGCAGAGGCGGCGGAAAATTCAAGATGGCGCAGAGAATGAAGGCGGCATTCTAGCAACGGTGAAATTGATTTTCTAAAAAATAAAAACATCCTAGGAGGAACCCTTGGCAGTACGATTAAGATTGCGACGGATCGGCAAAAAGAAAATGCCGCAGTATCATATCGTTGCGGCGGATTCACGCGCAGCGCGGAACGGGAAGTTTCTTGAGGTGGTCGGACGCTACGAGCCGTTACGCAATCCAATGCTCATCGAAACAAACGAAGATCGGTTGATGTACTGGCTGAAGACCGGCGCGTTACCAACTGACACGCTTCGCAGCTTGTTGCAGCGGAACGGCATGTGGCTGAAATGGAGTCTGATGAAAAAGAAGACCGATGCAGCCACGATCGCCACGGAAATGGAAAAGTGGCAACTCACGCAGACGGAACGACTGCAGCGCGATGAAGCACGAAAGGCGCGGCGCATTGCCGCACGTAGAAAAGCAAAGAAAACTGCTGGCGGCGAGTCGGCTCCGGTTGAAGCACCAGCTTCTGTCGCGACTTAATCAGTTCCACCGTATCGGAAATGCGATGCGGTTAGTTTCTCGCTTGGGCAACATGGCAAGATTATTCTGAAGTTTCAGGTCGGACAAGCGGACGTAGAAAAGGTCATCGGCCGAAAGGGACGAACGGCACGGGCAATGCGCACACTACTGGCAGCGATTGCGGCCAAAGAAGGTAAGCGCGCAATTCTTGAAATCGCAGACTAACAAAGAAGGCGAATACTGTTAGCCATAGGGAAGATTGTTAAGGCGATTGGCGTGCAAGGCGATGTCGTGATTCAGGGGCTGACGGATAATCTTGCACGATTTAAGAAACTAAAAAGCGTTCTTGTCGGGAGGAGCGAAGCCGACTCTGTCGAGAAGAGTATCTCTCACATGACTGTTGAGCCACGTGGAGTGCGCATGGGGTTCGAAGGCATTACAGGCCGGACGGTGGCGGAAAAACTTGTTGGGTCCCTTCTCTTTGTAAACGAGAAGGATGCGATTCGCCTTCCCAAAGGAACCTTCTTCATCCATGATGTCATCGGATTGAATGTTGTTGATGGAGACGGAAATTTTGTCGGAATCGTGAAAGATGTTCTCAAGTATCCGGCAAATGACGTGTATGTGATTGAGAACGAAGGCAAAGAACTTCTGCTGCCGGCTGTAAAAGAATTTGTGAAGAAGATTGACCCGGCGGCAGGCACGATGACCGTGCACCTCATCGAAGGAATGGAACAGAGTTCCGGTGCAGACGAAGAGGATACCGATGCGGATTGATGTTATTACCGGCTTCCCCCGACTTATGCAGAGTCCCTTGAATGAAAGCATTCTCAAACGGGCTCAGACAAAGAATCTGGTTGAGATTGAGATTCACGACTTGCGGGACTTCTCTACAGACAAGCACAAGACTATCGATGACTCTCCGTATGGCGGCGGTGCCGGGATGATCTTGAAGGCCGAGCCGGTATTTGCGTCTATCGAATCGCTGCAAAGCAAACGCAGCTATGACGAAATAATTTATCTCAGCGCGGATGGCGAACGGTTGACGCAAAAGCTTGCCAACAACCTTTCACTGAAAAAGAATCTGATGTTGTTGTGCGGGCATTACAAGGGTATCGACGAGCGCATTCGGGAAGCGCTGATTACAAAAGAAATTTCTATCGGCGACTATGTGCTGACAGGCGGAGAACTTCCTGCCCTTGTGTTGATGGATGCAGTTGTTCGTTTAATACCCGGCGTTATTGGCGATGGAGAGTCTTTGCTGAACGATTCATTTCAGCAGGGAATGTTGGATGGACCGCAGTATACGCGGCCGGAAGAATTTCGCGGTATGAAAGTGCCGGACGTTCTGCTCTCGGGGAACCACAAAGAAATTGCTGAATGGCGCGCCGAACAACAATTGAAGCGCACAACCGAACGAAGAAGTGATTTACTAGAACAACAAATAGATTTGTCATTCTGAACTGATTCATCTCCGAAGGAATACTTCGGACGATCGACAAGTCGAAAATCGAATTAAAGGAGAAGTCATCATGGATAAACTGAAACTCGTAGAAGCAACCCAACTGAAGAGCGACATCCCGTCGTTCCATCCGGGGGATACGCTGAACGTTCATGTCAAAGTTGTTGAAGGCGACAAGGAACGTATCCAGCAATTTCAAGGCGTGGTTCTCGGACGCCACGGCGCCGGAACGAATGCCACGTTCACCGTCCGGAAAATGTCCGATGGCGTTGGCGTAGAGCGCATCTTCCCGCTTCACTCGCCGCGCATTGCAAAAATTGAAAAGGTCAAAGAAGGTTCTGTGCGCCGCGCAAAATTGTATTACTTGCGTAACATTACAGCAAAGCAAATCCGACAGAAAACTTCGTAACAAATTTTCAAGAACACTGCCGCCTTCACTGCTTTCACACGAGAGCGATGAAGGCGGTTTCTTTTGTTGAGTTTGATTCTATCCCCACGAAAGGTGCTTATGGCTCCTAAGCTCATCGGCATTCCACCTCACATCTATACAAAACCTCTGACAGAGGCTCTTCGGACGAACAATGCTTTTCAGTTGATCGAAGAACTTCGTCCCGCGCTCGCGAAACAGTTGCGCGAACAGGAACTCAATGCCGCTCTTCTCTCTCCTCTTGAGTATGCCAAAGACAGTTCTGATTACTGCATAGTCCCGAAGATCGGAGCCGTTTCGCAAACAGGAAACGGATCAATCGTTGTTCGTTTTCAAGAAGGAGGGAAAAAGATCCAGACGCTTGCCGTGAACCCTTCCTTTGTGTGGGAAATAGTTCTCACCAGAATTATATTCGCCGAAGCGTTCGACATCGAGCTGACGATTGTTCCGATGAATGCAGCAGCAGATGTTATGCTGCAGAAGGCGGATGCAGCACTGTTTGTCGGTGACAGCGCAGTGGAGGTGATGGGAACCGACAGCATCATCGATATCACCGAAGAATGGAACCAACTGACCGGACTGCCTCTCGTGCACGCAATCTGGTGCGGGCGCGAAGGTGATTTGATGAAGGAAGATGTCGGGATTCTTCAGCAGGCTGCGCTCAAGGGAACGGCCGGAATCAACGATATTGTCCTCGCCGTTCAACCCGATGACCGCGAAGCATTGCAGCGCTTCCTCGAATCATTCTCCTATGAATTAAACGCGGAAGCTGAAGAAGGGCTCGCCGAGATGATGAAGTATTTTTACTACCACGGCATAACGCCGGACGTATCGGAGTTGAACTTCTACAAAACTGAAGACGAACAGAAGGACGATCTGTTGTCAGATATTTCTCCCAACTAAAACGGACGCGGCCCGGCCCGTCTGCGTTCACTATCCAACTCTGTTTTCAATCGCTCTCCATGAATTCCATTAATTATGAAAACGAGAATTAATATTCGTCATACCTTGGCGTTCTTTGTCTACGACTCGTAGAGCATCTCAGCGTGAAACTCAATGTCGGAAATCGTAGAAATCTCCCAAATTGAATCTTCTTTGAAAGATGTGTAGATTGGGCAAAGTTTCACCAATCATACCGCATGTTAAAATCCCTTTTCATAAAAAATTATGCTCTCATCGATGAGTTGACCGTCCACTTCTCGAACGGCCTTGTCATCATTACGGGCGAGACGGGGGTGGGAAAATCAATCATCATTGATGCTCTTGGGTTAATCATCGGCGAGCGGGCAAGCACGGAAGTCGTTCGCACGGGAACCGAGAAAGCGGTCGTCGAGGGAACATTCGACATCACTGCCAACAAGAAATTGCAATCGCTTTTACGCGAGAATGAAATCGAGTTTTCCGATGAGTTGATCATTCGCCGCGAGATTTCTTCGAAGGGGACGAATCGCTGCATAGTCAATGATTCGGCAATCCCGCTTGCTGTGCTCAAAAGAATTGGAGAGCTATTGGTCGATCTTCACGGGCAGCACGAGCATCAATCACTTCTTCATCCCGAAACACACATTCAGATGTTGGATGAGTTTGGGGGATTGGAAAAACATGTCGGCGAATTCCGTGCCGTGTACAAACGCCTGAAAGATACATCTACCCAAGTCAGCGAACTGAAAGATCGTGAAGCGCAACTGAAGGAAAAACTTGAGCTGTACAATTTTCAAATCCGCGAGATTGACAGCGTCAATCCACAAGCGGGAGAAGAGGATCGCATTGAAACGGATTTGAAGATTCTGGAAAACGCCGAGAAACTTGCGGGCGCGACAAAGGCATTATACGAGCTCCTGTATGAGAGCGAGAAATCCATACACGATCAGTTGAGCACGGCGGGCCGGCAATTGAATGAGCTTGCCTTGATCGACAAGCAGTTTGAGGAAGGCGCGGCCGAGTGTAAATCGGCAGAAACAATTGTAAACGAGCTGGCAAAATCTGTGCGTAGATATGGCGATAACGTGGAGTTCAATCCCGAGCGGCTGGAGGATTTGCGTCAGCGGTTTATGAAACTCAGCGCGCTGAAAAAGAAATACGGCGGAACGCTGGCAGCCACTCTTGCGCACCGTACGCGGATCGGCAGCGAGGCTGAGGTTGCGGGAAATTTCGAAGAGCATATCCGCAAACTCACCGCGCAGCTGGATGAGCAGCGAAAAGTATGCGGGCAATTGGCAGAGCAACTCTCGGCCAGGCGACAGACTGTTGCGAAGAAGTTGGACAAGGAAATTCTGAGCGAGTTGGAAAAGCTTGGGATTCAAAACGCAAAGTACGTTACGCAAATCAGTCAGACGGAACTCGGCACGAACGGATCGGGCAGAGATTCAGAGTTTGTTCCGATGGGAAAACGAAATGTTGCGGTGAATGCGCAGGGCTGCGATGAAGTTGAGTTCTTCATCTCAACGAACCTTGGCGAAGATGTGAAGTCGCTGGTAAAAACTGCATCAGGCGGCGAGGTCTCGCGCATCATGCTCGCGCTGAAAAGTATTCTCGCAAAGTCTGACAAGCTTCCCGTTCTTATTTTCGATGAAATTGATACGGGCATCAGTGGACGTGTTGCCCAGGCTGTAGGACTAAGCCTGAAAAATCTCTCGAAGTTCCATCAGATTATTGCCATAACACATTTGCCGCAAATTGCCGGTCTAGCCGACGAGCATTTTGTGGTTGAGAAGTTTGAGAATGGAAAACGCGCAACGACTTCGATCCGAAAGCTGAACACCGATGAGCGAATCCGTGAAGTCGCCAAACTTATGAGCGGGGCGGAAGTGACGCAGGCGGGATTGAAGGGAGCGAAAGAACTCATGGGGATTAATTGACAAATGTACTTTTTCTACGTTGATGAATCCGGGAATCGAAACCCAACGGCTGAAGTAGAGACGCCGTTCGTCTTTGTTTCCTTGGCAATCCATGAATTTCAATGGACCCGTCTTGAGAGAAATGTCAACGCACGAAAGCTAAAGCTGATTGATGATGTTCATGACCGCACCGGACTCGAGTTCGATCTCTCGGATGTCGAGGTCAAGGCAAATACTTTGCGTGTTCCTGTTGAAAGGGAGAGACATCCGTTCTTCAACATTTAACAAAAGAAGAATTGCTTGGACTGACGGATTTGATGTATGATCAACTTCGGATTTGCAAGGTTTGGATCCATTCAATCGTCGTTGATAAGAAGTGTCTGCGAGACTATTTGAACACTGACAAGATGAGCAAGAAGGCATATGAACTTTTGCTTGAACGTGGCGAGAGGTTTATTGGTACCGAGCATCCAAATCAAAATTGCATTTTCGTTTTGGACAATAACAGTCCCCAGCTGAATCACTCGATGGCATTGAAACACTCGTTTTTTCAGCGAGATGGCACAACTTCAGGTTTCGCCTGAAGCATATTATTGAACTGCCGATGTTCGTCGACAGTCGTCTTTCGAGCGGAGTCCAACTCGCCGATCTTTGTGCTTACAATGTGTTTCGAGTCTTTCGTGATCAGGACGAAACATATCCCTGTTTCCGGAAGGTACTTCCTTACGTATACAAGAATCCAAGTAATGACCTGTCACGCTTGGAGGGTTTGAAGGTATTTCCTGAGAATCATCGCTGGCAAAATCTTGTCGAGAGAATAAAAAAAGAAAGAGCCCGACTACTTTCGCAATCGGGTTCTATATGATGTCCAGCGTCCCAACTTACGAACCCCGAAAGGTACGATCTTAGGAACTATCGAGCCTCAATGAGGCACTGGACAAAGAATTCTCTTACTATAATAAGAATACTAATAATTGGATACAATGAGATAGAATCATCTTCGTGATTTTAGAACGACGCTAAGTCCCTTTTTTAAACCAAATGATGTGGCTATAATTCATCTGCCCAACACCCTTTACCTATGCCTCTCCAACTTTACAACACACTCACCCGCAAGAAAGAAGAATTCAAACCTCTGCACGACAACTATGTTGGCATGTACGTCTGCGGACCGACGGTGTACGGGCACTCGCATCTGGGACATGGAAAAAGTTATGTGGCGTTCGACGTGATCGTGCGGTACTTACGGTATCTCGGATACAAAGTAACGTACGTACAGAACATTACGGACGTCGGGCATTTGCTGGGTGAGGCGAACGATGGCGAGGACCGGCTGCTGAAAGCAAGCCGCCTCGAACAAAAGCATCCGATGGAAGTTGCCGAGCTGTACACGCGCAGTTACTTTGAAGACATGGACATGCTGAACGTGCTGCGGCCGGATATTTCGCCGCGGGCGTCCGGGCATATTGTTGAGCAGATTGAAATGATAAAAGAACTGATTGCCAAAGGGCTGGCGTACGAAGAAAGCGGCTCTGTCTATTTTGATGTTCCGAAATTTCACGGCTACGGAAAACTCTCCGGCCGAACGGTGGATGAGCTTGAGGCTGGGGCGCGGGTTGAAATAAAATCCGAGAAGCATCATCCCGCCGACTTTGCGCTGTGGAAAAAAGCAGAGCCTGAACACATCATGCGGTGGCCGGGTCCGTGGAGTGTTGGGTTTCCGGGCTGGCATATCGAGTGCTCGGCGATGTCGATGAAATATCTTGGCGAGAGTTTCGATATTCACGGCGGCGGATTGGAGAACCAGTTTCCTCATCATGAGTGCGAGATTGCACAAAGCGAGGGCGCGACGGGAAAGCCGTTCGTAAAATACTGGCTGCACAACAATATGGTGACCGTGAACGGCCAGAAGATGGGAAAGTCGCTGGGCAACTTTACAACCCTGAAGGATGCGTACAAAAAATGGAAACCTGAGACGATTCGGTTTTTCATCTTGCAAAGTCATTACCGAAGTACGCTCGACTTCAGCGATGAGGCTGTGGACGCAGCAGGAAAAGGATTGGAGAAACTCAACACCACCGTGACCGCTCTCCGCGAGCGAATGAGAACAGCGAAGCCGGATGGCAACGCGGTAAATATCGATCTCGCAAAATACAAATCGGATTTCCTTTCGGCGATGAATGACGACTTCAACACGCCGCAAGCTGTGGCTGTTCTGTTCGATTTGAGCCGGGAAGTGAACCGCGCACTGGCATCCGATTCATCGTTGACGCTTGCGGGACTGCAGCAGATTGATGCGCTCTACAGTGAGCTGGCAGGTATTCTCGGGCTCGCTCCCGGCAACGCCGGCGCCTCATCTTCCTCCGACTCTACCATCGTCGGATCTCTGATGCAGTTGATTATTGAGCTGCGGAAAGACGTCCGAGCTCAAAAAATGTACGCCCTCTCCGATAAGATCCGCGACTCGCTGAAAGCCGCGGGCATCATTCTTGAAGATAAAAAAGACGGGACAAGCTGGCGTAAGGGTTCGTAGCTTTCCGTAAGTCAGAAAACCTCTCTTGTATGAGCAAGCCCCTTATAATCACCAACGGAATCGTCCTCGCCTGCGATGCGATCAACCGGTGCGGACGCTATACCCTTTTTATAAAGAACGGACGAATTCGCGATATCGCTGACCGTTCCGTTGCGCTTATAAAAGAAAACCCCGACGCGCAAGTTATCGACGCAACAGGAAAGATCATCATCCCCGGTTTCGTGAATGCACATCATCACGGGGAAAGTTTCCTGCTACAGGGAGCAACCCGCGGTCTGCACTTCAGTCTCTGGAAACAGAATGACTCATTGCGTCAGACTCTCGACAAACTCACTCATCCCGCCAATCATGACGACATCACGCGGCTGTATCGCGCCTTGTATGCTGCACATCTGAAATCCGGATCGACCCGGGTTGGAGAGTTTCCGCTTTCGTTTGATGAAGATGGATTTAAGAAAATGTTCGAAGGGATTTCATCGTCGGGCGATACTGCAACAATAGCGCTGCAGAATTGGGATCAGATACGACTCGTGCAGGCCGCCGGATCGGGCCGTATACGGAGCGTTGTGAATTTGGGAGAGCCGGAAGGTTTTACAGTCTACAGTTTCGAACATTTGAGCAAAGCCGCGAAGGAACTGAAGGTCCCACTTCTCGCGCATATTGCAGAGACGAGAGAGGAAGTAGAAACGCTGAGACAGAATTTTCAACGCGGACCTATTGCGCTGCTCGATTCTTTTAAAACACTTCGTGGGAAGACCGTGCTGATACACGCCAACCACGTGACCGAAGAAGAAGTCCTGATGATAAAAAATGTTAGTGGAACGGTTGTGGTATGCCCGCGTTCAACAACGGCGAAACAGACCGGTTATCCGTCGCTGCGATATCTTGCCAAACACAATGTCCGGCTTTGCCTAGGAACCGATTGGGGTTCGACGGACATGATGGAAGAAATGCGGTTCTTCAACCAGCTTCCGCTTCTCGTTCCCGAACTACGTCTGTTCGCGCCGAGTGAAGTCCTGAGGATGGCAACGATTCATGGTGCATACGCCCTGGGAGTGTCTTCCGATATTGGATCGATCGAAGTCGGAAAGCGCGCCGATCTTTCCTTCGTCAATTGTACGGATATTCGTTTGCCGATTGTGCACGCTAATGCAACGGCCGATGACTGGTCACGGCTTCTGATTGAACATCTCTCAACCTCGGACATCACTGACGTCATCATAAATGGTGAACTCAAATACGAGAACCGGAAGTTTGTTTCGCTTGACGACCAGAAGATTGCCGGTGAACTCGGCACTCTGCACGAAAGCTTTCTCCCATCAATTTCTATCCCGCAGAAATCCCAACCCAATGTCCTTCCCTTCGTCTCTGAGCGAACCCCCGAACACACTGAAGGATTCGAGCAAGGATTCCCGGCCATCGCAAAGAGCGCCACGATTCTGGAAATCACCGACCGCGCAGTCGAGACAAACACTTCTGAATCAAAGCCGATACGAGAACCCGTAAAACCGGAGCTGCCGAAAAACACCCGCCGCGTCTTTGGCGATGAAGAAGAAGTTTGAGATAGATTCTTCTCTCCAGGTAGTGTCTCAGTTTCAAAATAAGTACGGCGCTCATCGCGAAACATGTCATGCTGAAATGCTCTTATTCAGCATCCAATCAGATTTTTGCCAGTTCAGATTCCGAACATCCCGACTTGTCGGGACGGAATGACCACGGTTCGTA